>CANOBV010000219.1 GCA_947564255.1 uncultured bacterium
GGAGCTTCACCAGGCTGCTGTGTTTGCTACTGATAGTATCTTCTTTTGAAAAAGGGAAACAAACAAAAATAATGTGTTGTCAACCTTACGTAAGACATCGCTTCCGCTAAAAACGAAGCGGTGTTTTTGTATGCGTTCTGGACACCGTAACCAGAAGCGGCCCGGCTTCAAGCTTTTCCCTATTCCTTGCCGGGAATGTACTTTTCTACAATAGCGTTCAGCTCTCCCCAGTGTTCCTCCATATCCTTCACCAGTTTGCACTGGGTCCGGGCCCGGTCCAGATTCTGCCCCGGACGGTTGATATGGAAGTAGCTGTCTCCCTCCAGATAGTCGGTGAGGAACCGGATGCCGCACTCCAGCGTCATCAGCTTGGCTCCCCAGGGGAGATACCGAATTTCCGCTTCAGTGAGGGCCTTGCCCGCCTCTTCCAGAAAAGCAGCGGTATACACTTCAAACAGGTCCACATCCAGATTTACCTTGGACAGGTCCGGCTCATCCTCCGCGCTGTGGTTGGCTCCGAAACGGATAGAGTCGCCGAAATCATTGATGGCCAGCCCAGGCATCACGGTGTCCAGGTCAATAACACACAAGGCTTCACCCGTTTTTTCGTCCATCAGAACATTGTTCAGCTTGGTGTCGTTGTGGGTCACTCGTAAGGGGAGCACCCCCTCCTTCTGGGCCTGGAGCGCCACTGCGCAGTCCTTCTCCCGTGCCAGCATAAACTCAATGTCCGCCCGGCAGTCCTTTGCACGTCCTAACGCGTCGGCGGCCACCGCGTTTTTTAAATTCTGGAGCCGGCTGACCGTATCATGGAAATGGGGGATGGTCTCGTGGAGCGTCTCGGCGGGGTAATCCCGCAGCAGGCACTGGAACCGTCCGAACGCTCGACCAGAGGCGGCGAACAGCTCTGCCGTCTCCGCCGCCTGATAGCACATGGTGCCCTCCACAAAATAGAACGCACGCCATACCCCGCCGCAGCTGTCGGTAAAGCTGACCCTGCCGTTTCGGGGGCGCACTACCTCTAAAGTCCCCCTGCGGGGATCTCCTCCCTGCCGCTGGATCTCCCGTGCCAGATACTCCGTGATATTGACCACATTTTCCATCAGCTTGTCCGGCTCTTTAAATGCCACGGGGCTCACACGCTGGAGAATGAAGCGCTGAGCATCCCCATCCACCAAAAAGGTGTCGTTGATATGTCCCTCGCCGAACCGCACGGCATCTGTAACAGGTTTGCCGAAATCGAACGCCGCCAGGACTTCCTTCAAAGTCTGTTCTGCCTGTGCCATTTGATCTTTCCTCCCTCATACCGGGTACCGGCCCGGTCCTTTATCAGTCTGTCTTCAGCCTTTATATCCGTTGGGGTTGTTGGACTGCCATTTGTAAGAAGAGGCGCACATCTCGTCGATGCCCAGCTGCGCTTCCCAGCCCAGCTCTTTCTTCGCCTTGGCGGGGTCGGCGTAACACACAGCAATATCGCCGGGGCGGCGGGGTTCGATGACATAGGGCAAGGTCTTGCCGCAGGCTTTCTCATAGGCGTGGAGCACGTCCAGCACGCTGTATCCCTTGCCAGTGCCCAGATTACACACAAAGAGGCCGCACCTGGTGTCCAGCTTCTTTAGCGCCGCAACATGGCCGCGGGCCAAATCCACCACATGGATGTAATCCCGCACACCGGTGCCGTCGGGGGTGGGGTAATCGTCCCCAAATACGTGGAGCTTCTCCAACTGCCCTACCGCCACCTTGGCAATATAGGGCACCAGGTTATTGGGAATACCGTTGGGGTCCTCTCCCATGAGGCCGGACTCATGGGCCCCAATGGGGTTGAAGTAGCGCAGCAGCGCCACATTCAGCTCAGGGTCGGCGGCGCAGATGTCGGACAAAATCCGCTCCTGGAACAGCTTAGAGGTGCCGTAGGGATTAGTGGTTCCGCCGGTGGGAAATTCCTCTCGGATGGGGACGGTGGCGGGGTCGCCGTACACCGTGGCGGAAGAGGAAAACACAAAATTTTTCACCCCGTGGCGCCGCATGGCCTGGAGCAGGTAAAGAGTGCTGATCAGGTTGTTGGAATAGTACTCCAGCGGCTTGGCCACACTCTCTCCCACAGCTTTCAATCCGGCAAAATGGATCACCGCGTCAATATCCGGATATTGGACGAACAAAGCTTCTACCTCATCCTCATGGCACAGCTCCGCCTTCACAAAGGGAACGGCTTTCCCCGTGATTTTTTCCACCCGGCGCAGGGCCTCTTCGTTGGAATTCACCAGATTGTCCGCCACCACAATGTCATAGCCTGCGCTGAGCAGTTCCACACAGGTGTGGCTGCCGATATAACCGGCGCCGCCGCAAACCAAAATAGACATAAGACGCGCTCCTTTTCATTTAATTGTGTCCGGTTAAATGCCGGGCTTGTCCCGGCAGCCTCTATTATACCCGGCCTAAGCACAAATGGGAATAGCTTTCTTGTGTATTTTTTATAGTACGTTGCCTTTTTCTTCCGACGCTTTTCCGGACCGCCGCCGTCTGCGGTACTCCATAGGACTCATCCCTTCCTGTCGCCGAAAGCTCTGGGAGAAATAGCTCAGGGAGGAGAATCCCAGAATCTGGGCTATTTGGGATAGGGAATGGTCCGTCTCGCCCAGCAGAAACCGGCTTTCCTGGATGCGCCGGGATATGAGGTAACTGATGGGAGATGTGTTAAACTCTCTACGAAAGGTGTGGGAGAGGTAATATTTGTTGATATGTACCATCCCGGCCAACTGGTCTAAGGTCAGATTTTCTTTGAAATGATTGTCGATATACCGCCGGACCTGAGCGCACTCCCGGCTTGACCCGGTGGCGGCGGGCGCAGCGTCGGACACAGCGAAATCGTCCCGCCGCTTCAGGCGCAGCAAAATCACCTCCAACAGCCGCTGGCATATCTCGTCGCACCCTTCTCTGGGTTCCCGGCTCTCCTGGATCAGGGTACGCACACATCCGGCGATGGCGTCCTCCGCAAACAGGTGCAGCAACGCGTAGCCGCCTGTTCCAGTGATGGTCTCCAGCCCTTCCACACCCAGTACCACATACTCCATGGGGCTTCCGTTCTGGCTGGTTTCCGTATGGAGCACCCCCGCATTTACCGCCATCATGTCATTGACCGCCACAGGAAAGCGCTCCTCCCGGATGAGAAAATCGCCCCGGCCGCCTGTGATGAAAAACAGTTCCGCACAGGTGTGGGAGTGAAGCTGAGACGTCCACTCCTGACTGTAATGGGCGTAGGATACATAGCGCAGCCGGAGTCGGCTGCGCTCCGCGCTGTTCGGACCTGCGCGGTCCGCCTCCGCCAGAATATACTGATGGGTACTCATAGACTCCCTCCAGTCAAGCGCAATATCGTGAAAATTGATCCAAGTCTGCTGAAACTTATTATATCTTTTTTTTCACTCTTGTGCAACTCCTCAAAAATTTTTTTATTTTTTGCACCTGTTTCCACCCTGCTTGTGCTTATTCTACAAAGAATTGCAGTAGAAATCATTCATTATGCCCAAAGCTTTTGAAAGCAATTCCCCATTTTTGCGTCAAAATGCAAAAGAAAGCAATATCTATAAAAAGAGGAGCAACAATCAGATTGTTAATCAGTGGAAAAGCGTTTACCTTTAAAAGTGTAAACGCGGGGCGTTCGTTCCTGCGGTATTGAATGATTTTTTGAATGGAGGAAAAACAATGAAAAAGATTCTGAGCGTTCTCCTGGCCTCCGTCATGGTCCTGGCCATGCTGGCGGGCTGTGCGAACAAGCCCACCGAGGAATCCAAGGCCCCCGAGAACAGCACCCCGGCCGGTACCGAGGAGTCCAAGGCTCCCGAGGGCGGCAGCGGCGAGGGCAAGACCATCACCATGTGGTCCATGTGGTCCACCGGCGAGCCTCAGGCCAACGTCATTGAGGCCGCCGCCAAAGCTTTTGAGGAGAAGACCGGCAACAAGGTCAACATCGAGTTCAAGGGCCGCGACGTGAACAAGGTGCTGGCCGCCTCCTTGGAGGCCAAGGAAGCCATCGACATCATCGAGGACGACTACAAGCGCATCGGCACCGTCTACAACAAGTTCACCATGGACCTGACCGACATGGCCAAGGCCGCCAACTACGACAGCTTCAGCTACAAGTGCTTCACCGACCAGTCCATCGCCTGGGCCGGTTACCTGAACGCCATCACCGAGCAGCCCAACGTGGGCGGCATCTTCTACGACAAGGACGCCTT
>CANOBV010000220.1 GCA_947564255.1 uncultured bacterium
ATCTACTGCAAAAGTATGGGACACCGCGCGGACAAGATGAACTGCGCCATCATCAGCAAAGCTGTCAGTTGGTGCGAAAAAACGGTGCGTACACATCTGCGCGCATTGGCTGACGCTGGGTTCATCAAGGTGGATCAGCACGGGCAGACGTTCTCCTATACGCTGAATCCTATTGAAGCTCACGTGCGCGAACAAAGCTATGCGGCACTCCGCAACCGCTGGATATCCTCAAAGCGACTATGGCTCACTGGTGAGGTGTTCAGTGCTGTGTTTCCCGTCCCCAACGAAGTGTTCCAACTTGGCCTCAAGCCCGGTGATCTGCTGGTGTACATCTATCTCCACTACCAAAAAGGTGTGCGGAGCGGACAGTGCTGGCCCAGCTATGCCACCATCGGCACGGCGGTGGGCATGAGCCGGAAAGCTGTTCAGAAGCACATTGGCTCGCTGATCAACAAGGGACTGATTCAAGCGGAGGAAACCATGATCTGCCGGAAGGACGGCTGCCGTTATAACGGCAGTCTGCTCTACACAGTCAAGCCAATTGAGCAGATTTTGAAGGAACGCGAAAAGGAATCTCTCGCGCAATTGAAGCTGGCAGAGGCCCAGCGCAAGTGGGAGCGCCGCTGCCAAAAGCGTGGCCGCCCCCGTTCCGCGTTGTGAAGGCCCTTGTACCCCTCCTGCGCGCCGAGTGGCATCCGTACCACCTTCGAGGGCGTAAAACGCGGCGTTGGCCCCCGTGTGGCCAATTGTCGGGGAGCGGCCCCCTTGGGAATCAAAAGCGGAAAATTTTACTATGCCGTAATCAGTAGGGGCCACCCCGGGCACAGGACGAAGGACAGCTCAGAAGCCCGATTTTAGGGTAAGCAGGATAAACGCCGGCGTCACAAGTGACGCCCGGCAGGTCACATCGGCCCGCAGTGCGGACCGTTTTCAAAGGCTCCCGGGCTTCCCGGCGGGGCTCTTGACAGGCGTCTCTTTCCGGTGAAAAGTCGGGCGATGGTGTCTGTTTTTCCACAAACACAGCCGTCCCAACGGGTTGAGGCAGCGTCTATCAAGAATTTGGAGGTATTATGAGTACAGAAAACAAGGATCGTCTGGCCCTTCGTATGAAGCCGGACACCAAGCGAAAGATCGACCAGTGGTACAAGGCGGCGGGCTGTGGCAGCCGGAACCAGTTCGTGGAGCGGGCGGTGAATTTCTACGTGGATCACCTGGCCGTCCAGGATGACAGCGGCACGCTGCTCAGGGCGGTGCTCTCGTCCCTGGATGGGCGGCTGGGGATGTTTGAGGACAGGCTCTCGTCCCTGATTTACAAGCACTCGGTGGAGTTGGACATGGTAATGGGTATTCTGGCAGACAGCTACGAACTCACCGAGGAGGATCTGCGCCGCCGCAGGGCAGAGAGTGTGCAAAACGTGAAAGGCACAAATGGGCGGTTATCCTTTGAGGAAAAATCCGCAGGCCGGATGACGGCGTGGAGGACGAATGGCCCGACTGATTTTGAAAAGCCCGTTCCTCAAGGGCGGCAAAGGCGCGGGCGGTCACGCCAGGTACATCGCCACACGGGCGCGGGTGGCGATGGTGCCCGATGGCCGTCCGCCACAAAAAAACAGGAGCAGCTCATCTCTGAACTGACAAAAGATTTTCCTGCCGCAAAAAAGCTGCCGGAGTACAGCGGCTACCATGACGCCCCCACCAAGGTCAACGCCTCGGCATTCATCACACGGACGCTGGAGGATCATTGGTCTGACGTTCAGCAGAGTGATATCTACGCGCAGTACATCGCTACCCGTCCTCGTGCGGAGCGCGTAGGCAGCCACGGCCTGTTCGGTGACGAGGACTACGTGGATCTGGAAAAGGTGACGGCGGAGCTGCAAGCGTGTGAGAAAAATGTGTGGACGCACATCATTTCGCTGAAGCGGGAGGATGCCGCCCGCCTGGGCTATGACAGCGCCAGGACATGGCGCAACCTGCTCCGTGCCCACCGCAACGACATCGCCGCCGCCATGAACATCCCGCCCAACGAGTTCCGCTGGTACGCTGCGTTCCATGACGAGGGCGACCATCCCCACGTCCACGTGATGGCGTGGTCTGCCGGGGACGCTCCCGGCTATCTCAGCCCGGTAGGCATTGAGAAGATCAAATCTGCGCTGACCAACGATATTTTCCATCAGGAGCTGCTCCATGTCTACGAGCAGAAAAGCCAGTCCCGGAATAAGCTGGTGGCCGAGGCCCGCCGCGCCATGCTGGAGCTGGCTGACGAGATGAAGCACCATGTTTGTGAGCACCCGGAAGTTGAAACGCTCCTGCTGGCGCTATCCCATGATCTAAAAAACGTGAAGGGCAAAAAACAGTACGGCTATCTCTCCAAACGTATGAAAACCCAGGTGGATGAAATCGTGGATCAGATGGCACGGCTGCCCTCGGTAAAGTCGTGCTATGAAAGGTGGCTGGAGCTTCAGCAGGAGGTAAACGAGTTCTATTCAAGCGAGCCAATGGAACGCATGCCGCTGTCCCAGCAGAAGGAATTCCGTGCCATCCACAATGCTGTTATTCAGGCAGCACTCCGTCTGGGGCACCTCACTTTTGAGGACAGGCATATGGAGCGGCACGATGAGCCGGACGATATCCTCCGAGACGGTGAAACCTGCCAACGGCTATGGTCTGTAATTTGCGATGACAGCTTCCCTCTGGATCTACGCGATAAAGGGGTGGAGCGGCTTCGCACACAGGCAGAAAATGGCGATCCCTATGCCCAACTTCTGCTTGGCAGGCTATACCGGGACGGCCCCCTGCTTACGCCGGATTCTGTGGAAGCGCAGTATTGGTTTGGGCAGGCGGCGCAGGAGCTGCCAATCGCGCAGTATGCTTTGGGGAAATTACTGCTGACCGATGACGTGGAGGTTCATGACCGGGAGCCGGGCATCCACTGGCTGACACGGGCCGCTGAGAGCGGGAATGAGTTTGTTGCCTACCGTTTGGCAAAGGAACTCTTGAAGGATGGCAATGTCGCAGAGGCCCTACCTTGGCTCACAGCATCGGCGGAGGCGGGCAACTCTTTCGCCGAATATCTGCTGGGCAAACTCTATTGGGAGGGCGAGGAAATCCCCCGGGATATGGAGCAGGCCGTCTATTGGCTGACCCAGGCGGCGGAGCAGGGGCACACCCATGCCCAGATCCTGCTGGAGCGGCAGGATAGTCCCTCTCTGCCCTCCGCCATTCTGGCGGTGAACAGCCTGCTCCATTCGATAGGGCAGATTTTCCGGGACAACGCCCGGACGATGGACAGCACCCGTGGCCAGCAGTTCACCGACCGCAAACTGCGGCGCAGGATCCAGGAAAAGAAGATCGCCATGGGCCACAAGCCGGACGACCACGAGGAGCAGGGTTGGGGCGGCTTGGCCATGAGGCGACGGGAAAGCGGCCTCCCGCAGAGCGGGGGCCGCTGAACTCCTACATCGTCATTTTCGGGGTATAGTCCGCCGCAATGTCCTCCTCTACATCCCCCTCGGCATCGGACACTAAGCCGGATGGCTGCTGGGCCATCACCAACTCCCGGAGGATGTGGGTTCTCTTCTCGGCGGCAGACGCAATGGCCTCAATCCGATCACCGCCGACGAGCTCCCGTGACCGGTCATCGGCCAGGGTGCCCCGGATCAAGGTGCCGATATCCGCAAGCGCATCGGGATTGACCCAGTCAAAAGAGGACACCAGTTTGAGCTGTTCCGCGTGATGCTGCTTGAACGGCTTGCAGACGATATCCCGCTCTACCCCGATCCGGGGTGCCGTCCTGTCATAGCCCAGAGAGCTGCCGCTGTCAAAAATCGGAGCCATACCAAGCCATTCCAATGTCTCCGGATTACGGAGCAGGCCAAAATTATTGAGATGGCGATCCTCGTTGGCAATCAAATAATCCAGCACAATCATCCTGTCCAAGGCTGGTACAATGTCCCCCACGCCGAGGGCCTGACAACAGTTTATGAAATGCTGGTATACAGAGGTGCTGTTGTCCTTCCTCATCGTCCGCATGATCCGCCACGCGCTCACCAATTCTGTGTTTGGGGAGACAAAATCCTCGCACACACTGTAGGGGCGCCCATCGTTCCAGATAAGGGTATAGGGAATATGCGGGATGCCAAGACACTCCATAATGCCGGACACAATGACCTCATTGAAGGGCTGCTGCTGAAAGGGGTCGCTGCCGCCCTTGACAAGACAGCGGCTGCCGT
>CANOBV010000221.1 GCA_947564255.1 uncultured bacterium
GACCTAGTAGAAGCCGGTGATGAGGATGAACTGGCCAAGGTTACGGTCACGACCGTCTGGGAAGAGGGCGACCCTGTGTATCCATTCCTAGGCAAGGATGGCCTGAACCAGTATGCGGACTCAGAGTATCCTCTGTTGTGGGAGCGAGAGATTGATAATGGCAATGCCGGCGGTGGCGGCGGCGGAAACAACCAGGTAGAAGTTCCCGACGGCCCCGGCAAGGGCGTGAGCCGGATTCCCACCGCTGAGAACACCGCCAGCGACGCGGTGTCCAACGTGATGCCCTGCCAGCTGCGGGGCATGGGCATCGGCAAGGACGGCTCCATTTACGGCACCGCCAACGGCAAGACCGTGGTGATCGGCTATATCGCCATCGCCTCCGCCGATAACCCCAACGGCGTGACCCACACCGGCGGTCCCTACTACAAGTGTATGCCCGGCGCCGGCAACCTGAGGGTTTCCAGCCTGGGTATCGACCTGCCCAACGCCTATTTGGGGAACAAAGCGGCTCCGGATGTTGAGGATGATGCCCTCGACGGAAGGGAGCGCGCCTCGGCCAACGACAAAATTTGGAATGAGAAGTCCACCCAGCTGCAAAGCCAGGGTCTGGAGGCCTCGGGCACCGACCTGGCCTATGAGTTCGCCGAGATGGTCACCACACAGCGCGGCTATCAGGCCAACACCCGTATCGTCAACGTCACCGACTCCATGCTGGAGGAACTGGTGAACATGAAGCGGTAATAGAATCTGAGATGATAATACAGTCCGCCCCCGGCGGGACGGTCCGCCGGGGCGGGCTCAAATGAAAGGAAGGGTTTGTCATGATTCAACTTACGAAACGAAATGGAGAGCGGTTCCTGCTCAACCACAATCAAATTCAGTGCATTGAGATGATCCCCGAATCCAAGATTGTCATGATGAACCGGGACTATTTCATCGTACGGGACACTCCCGACCAGATCATTCGGAAGATCACCGAGTATAACGCCAAGGTACAGGACGTACACCGCCAGCTGACCATCGTGGACCGGCGCTGAACGCGCCGGCCGGCGGGGTGCGTTTGACAGGCGTTGAAATTTGCCTGCGCGCCGCAATCAAGCAACGCCTATCAAATGCGCCCCAATAGAGAAAAACCGAAAATAAGGAGTGGACTTGAGGCTATGAATATTACATATATCATTGGCGTCGTCGCCGCGTTCGGCGTAATGGTCATCGGCATGATGCAGGGCGGCGACGCTGGCTTCCTGACGCCCGGCCAGATCGGCAACTTCGTTGACGGCGCGTCCGTATTCATCACCATCGGCTGTACCTTCGCCGTGCTGATCGCCAGCTTCCCCATTCCCACCCTGGCCGCTATCCCCAAGCACTTCGGCGTTCTGATGAACACCAAAAAGTATGACCCTATGGCCATCATCGAGAAGCTGGTGGAGCTGGCCCAGGTGGCCCGTAAAAACGGCCTGCTGGCCCTGGAGGAAATGGGCAATCAGGAGAGCGACCCCTTCTTTAAGCAGTGCATCATGCTCATCGTGGACAACAACGACGCCGACCAGGCCAAGGAGATCATGATGAACGATATCGAGCAGTCCTCCGCCCGACATGAGGACGCCGCCGGAATGTATGACAAGGCCTCCTCCGTGGCCCCGGCCTTCGGCATGGTGGGCACGCTGGTCGGTCTGATTAACATGCTGAAGGGCATGAACCTGGACGGCGACGGCGCCAGCAACATCGGTACCGCTATGGGTACCGCCCTGATTACCACTCTGTACGGCTGCGTGCTGGCCCATATGATCTTTGGCCCCATCGCCACCCAGCTGCGCCAGCGTGACGAGGAAGAGACCCTTTGCAAGCTGATTATCGTAGAGGGCATCATGTCCATCCAGTCGGGCGCGAACCCCAAGTTCCTGCGCGAGAAGCTGCTCACCTTCCTGGGTCAGAAGCAGCGCAGTGAGGACGGCGGCAAGAAGGCCAGCAAGGGCGAGTAAGCCCTCCGGTGAAATGAACGAGGTGAAACCATGGCAAGCATTAAAAAGAAGAGCTCCGGCGGCGGCGGTGGCGCCAACTGGATGGATACCTACGGCGACATGGTCACGCTTCTGTTGTGCTTTTTTGTCCTGCTGTATTCCATCTCCACCATCGACGCCTCTAAATGGATGATCGTGGTCCAGAGCTTCAACAAGGACGCTCTGGTCAGCGAGCCGGAGAATCCCGACGGCCCCACCGATGACCCGGAAAACAAGGATGGCGGCAACGAGATGCCCGCCACCACCGACGTTGAAGAGGCGTTGGACGAGTTGTATGAGTTTCTAAAGGTCAGCGTGGCCAGCGACGACGTGTCCGTCAGTAATGGCGACGGCTACGTGTTTATCTCCTTCGCCGAGTCGGTCTTTTTCAACCCCAACAGCTCGGTGCTTCAGGCCAAGGGCAAAGAGGTTCTGGACAAGATGATGCCCGCCCTGACCCGCTGCGCCCCCGCTATTGACGAGCTGGAGGTCATCGGCCACACCGCCCGGGTCCGGGAGGCTGCCGACCAGCACAACGACACCATTACCGACCGTCAGCTGGCCTCTCTCCGGGCCACTGAGGTGGTGATCTATCTCCAGAAGAACATCCCCTATGACCGGCTCAACCCCGGCCGTCTGGTCCCCAAGGGATTGGGCGAGTGGCGGCCTGTGGCCGATAACAGCACCGCCGAGGGAAAGGCGAGAAACCGGCGTGTGGAGATGGTCATTACCGGCAAGGACCTGGACAGCGAGCTGTCCGGCAACTACGAGTATTATGAGACCATGCTGCAAAGTACAGGCAGTATCGAGGTGCCTGACTGAAACGCGGCTCCGTCCGTCTCTGAGCGGGCAGGTTAAGCAGTTAAATGAGGGAACAATATGGCTGAAGTCTTATCACAAAGTCAGATAGACGCCCTGTTGAACGCGGCCAGAAGCGGTGAACTGGATGTAGACAAGCCGGCGGAGAAATCAAGCGAGCAAAAGTATCGCAAGTACGATTTCTACAGCCCGCGCAAGTTTACCAAGGACCGGCTAAAAATGCTCAACAGCATTTTTGAGAGCTACGCCCGGGTCATCAACTCCAGAATCAACGCGCTTCTCCACGCCACCTGCGAAATCGAGGTGGACAGCGTGGAGGAACAGCGGTATTATGAGTTTGGCAACGCGCTGACAGAGAGCGATGTGGTGGCCCTGGCCCGCATCGACCTGGAAAAGCTTCAGGGCGAGGACCCCATCCTGGTCCATATGGACACCCCCGTGGTGCTGTCCATGCTGGACCGCATGATGGGCGGCGAGGGCGAACCGGACCCCAACTTGTCCAGCGAGTACAACATGACGGACCTGGAATTGAATATGTATGAGGACCTGATTAAGGACCTGATTCCCATTATGGGCAACAGCTGGGAGAACTACATCACCGTCCAGTTTTCCTACATCCGGACCGAGGTGAACCCCACCCTGGTCCAGCTCATCGGCTACGACGAGACGGTGGTGATTGTGGGCATCAATATCAAGTTCCCCAACTGCACAGGCCGGATGAGCCTGTGCCTGCCCGGCGAGATGCTGACCAACATCTTCAGCGAGATCAGCAAGAGCACCAGCCGCCGCACCACCGGCGAGGATAAGTCCGAGGAGATCTTCGGCACCCTGCGGGAGTCCGAGCTGGAGATTGTGGCCGAGCTGGCCAGGACCCGAATTTTGCTCAGCGACCTCTATCACCTGAACGTGGGTGATGTGGTGGATATCAAGCGTCCCAAAGACTCACCCGTCTTCCTGAATATCGGCGGACGCCGGTGGTTCGATGGGCGGATGGGCACCAGCAACAAGCAAGTGGCCGTGAAAATCGGCGAGACCTATTACAAGTCCTGATGAAGGAGCGAGACTGAATGGAAGACATTATTTTTAGCCCGATGGAAATAGATGCCATCGGGGAGATTATGAACATCAGCTTGGGCTCCTCCGCCACTGCGGCATCCAACATGCTGGACCATCGTGTGGATATTACAACCCCACGGGTGAGCGTGATCAACGCGGAGGATTTTTCCCTGGGCAGGATCGAACCGGCGGTAGGCGTTGAGATCAAGTATGTCTGCGGCCTGGAGGGCAGCAACATCATGCTGCTCAAGCGCAGCGACGTGCGGGCCATCACAGATATCCTGCTGATGACCGAGACGCCCGACGAGGAATTTGAGCTCAACGACCTGTCTATCAGCGCGGTGTGCGAGG
>CANOBV010000222.1 GCA_947564255.1 uncultured bacterium
GTCAGCCCGTCCGTTCCCGAGGAAACGGGAAAGCTGTACGTGCTCTACTACATCTACGACGGCTCATGTGATGCGAACAATAGTGCGCTGGGTATTTCCAGCGACAAAAGCATACTGATCCGAAAAATGCTGGACAATTTGGACGGCGATTCTTCGCTCAGGGTAAGGCCCGTTTACGCTACGTCATACGCGGATGGGGATATGCTCAGTTTCAGCTTTGAGGAGGTGGACGGAGACGGGTACTTGGGCTACACGATTATGCCCGCCCCCGTCTATCCGGGGGGTGCGGATGCATGAAGGCGGCGCTGGACCGGCTCCGCTTCTTCTTGATTAGCTTGTTTCGCCACCGCCCGAAAGACTGGCGGACTTCGTTTCTGCAAGCGCGCATCCATGAGCTGGAACAGGAGGAAAACGCGGACATCAAGTATCTGCGCTGGCAGCTGACCAGGCTGCGCGCAGAGAACACGGACTTGAGAAATCGAGGAAACGAGGTCTGCGCCAACGCCGCACCGCTGTTTCATCTGCCGGTGGAGGAGCTGCGCCAGACCGTCTGCCGCTATCAGGTCATGCCGCTTGACGGCGGCGCCGGGTGGGCGGTGGTCATGGAGCACTGCGTATTTTGCGGCTGCGAACTGGAGACGGCGCCCTTCCGAACGGAGCGGGACGCCCTGCTGTATGCCGCGTTGCTGCAAACGGCAGAGTGCCGACCCAAGAACAACCTGTCGTGCACACGGTGCTACAGCGAGTATCTGAAATCAACCGAATTGTCGGTAGAATAGGAGAGAAAATCATGCCAAATCAAACGAATCAGACCCTGCGCGACCGAATGCTGGCCGTCATGGGCGATGTAAACGCCCAGGTGGCGGAGCGGGAGGAGCTGGTGGAGGCCATTGCCATCGCCTTGCTCACCCGGAAGAACCTGTTCATCCTGGGCGCGCCCGGTCAGGCCAAGAGCTACGCCATCAACCAGTTCCGCACCCGGATCACCGGCGCACGGCAGTTTGAGCGCCTGCTGTCCAAACAGACCGATGAGGAACAGCTTTTCGGGCGCATCGACCTGTCCAGCCTGCTCCCCGGCAACGTGCCGGAGTCCGTTGTAAGCGGTGATGAGCTCTACCAACACCTGCGTTCAAAGCTGGAATGCTTTGTAGAAAGCTTTTCCAGCCAAAAGGATTCGCCGTCAACCTATGAACTGCTGAGGGCGCACACGGCGGAGCTGGCGGATTATCGGGCGGCGCTGGCAGCACTTCATACCGGACAGCCCCAGGTGAACACCTCCGGCAAGCTCCCCGAGGCGGACATTGTGTTCCTGGACGAGATTTTCAAGTGCAACGATGGGGTGCTGAACTCCCTGCTCACCGCCCTCAACGAGCGCAAATACACCAACGAGGGCCGTACTTATCCCATCCCCGCCGTCTCCTTCTTCGCTGCATCCAATGAGATCCCCAACTTCAACGACCCCCAGGAGAAGATCCTGGAGGCCCTCTATGACCGGCTGGAGTTGAAGGCGGTACTGGCGGACAAGCAGGCGGGGCGCGCGGGGCAGATCGCCGCGTCCATCACCCTGGATGAGCTGACGGAGATGCAGCGGCAGGTGGCGGCCATCCCGGTACCCGACGCCGTGAACGAGCTGGCGGACGATATCCTGTGCCAGCTTCGCAAAGACGGTATCGCGGTGTCCGACCGCAAATACCTGAACTACTACCCCATCGCCCAGGCCAAAGCGTGGCTGTCCGGCCATGACCGGGTAGAGCCCCAGGACCTGCTGGCGCTGAAGAACTACCTGTGGCAGAAGCCGGGGGACCGCCCCGCTGTGGAGGCTGCGCTGGAGCGTATGTGCGTCAACCCCATGCAGGACAAGGTGAACAACCTCCGGGCCATGGCCCTGGATGTGCAGGCGGAATTTGACGCCAACCGCGCCGATGCTGGAAAACCCAATGCGGGCAGCAAAGCCCTCATCAAGCTGCGGGGCGAGTTGGTGCGGCTGTACGGCGAACACCGGAAGCTGGCGGCGGCCGCCCAGTCTGATGCGGAGAAGGCGCTGACGGACAGGCTCCTGATCGACATGGAGCAGATCAACCGAAAGGCCCACGAGGCCGTTGGCTTCACCTACGCGCCGCTGGAGCAGCTGGCGGCGCTGCAATAAAAATATAAGGAGGACAAAAATCATGATGAACCACATCGTAGTCATGGGCCGTCTGACCCGTGACCCGGAGCTGCGGCACACCCAGGCGGGCACCGCCGTGGCCAGCTTCACCGTGGCGGTGGACCGGGACTACAAGAACAAGGAAACCGATAAGCGGGAGACAGACTTCATCGACTGCGTGGCCTGGCGCTCCACCGGCGAGTTTGTGAGCAAGTATTTCGCCAAGGGCCGCATGGCCGTGGTGGAGGGCAGGCTCCAGCTCCGGGACTGGAAGGACAAGGAGGGCAACAAGCGCCGCAGCGCGGAGATCCTGGTGTCCAGCGTCTATTTTGGGGACAGCAAGCCCAAGGACGATGGCAGCGCCGGGGACAAGCCCAAGGCCGGGAAGGATGATGATTTCCAGCTGCCGGAGGGCTTTGGAACTGGCGGCGACAGCTTCGCGGAACTGGCAGACGACGACGGCGACCTGCCGTTCTGATGGAACGGATGGCGGGAGGGCCGCCCCTCCCGCCATCCATAAAAAGCGGTTTTACAGGTTGCTATTTTTCCCATAGGCTGATAAACTATAGATATCCTGAATCAAAGTGAAGGGCGGGATGTATCCATGATGTATCCATATATTACATTGGCCGATGATACCGAAATCACCCACTCCCACCTCATTGAGCGTGAAGGCACTCAGTCGGTAGAGGTGCATTTTGAGCGGCCTACGGAGGATGGTTTTATTTCGGCGCGATGTGTTCTCCCGAGTTATGAGTGGAAATTCAACGAGGGGTTCCAGCCCGATGAGCTGGCGCTGTTTGATGAGTTTCTGCGCCATAATGCCCATTTGCTGTACCGTTATGCGGCGCGGGGAGGGATTCACTGTGCCTAATCTGTTCCGTGTAGGCGGCTACCTGGTGTTTTTCTGGTCCAATGAAAACGGGGAGCCGATCCATGTGCATATCATTAAGGGCAAACCCTCACCGAACGCGACAAAGATTTGGCTGACCCGTTCTGGACAGTGCATTGTGGCCAACAATCGGAGCAGGATTCCTCAAAGCGATCTGAACGAACTGCTGGATGTTATCTCGGCCCAGTTTTTCTTGATCTGCCGGAAATGGAAGGAGCATTTCTGTGTCGATGAGATAACATTCTTTTGCTGAACACAAAAGATATCGAATTTTAGAGACGAAGCGGAAACAGAACTGTTCCGCTTCGTCTCGCTTTTTTGGAGGAAAAATCAAATGAAGAAATATTTTGACTACTTAGACCGCCTGCGGAAGTCCGGCGTCACCAATATGTACGGCGCTGTGCCCTATCTCCAGCGGGCGTTCCCGGAATTGGGCTTTAGCCACGCCCAGGCCGTCTACGTCCTGCGGCAGTGGATGGAGAGCGGTGAGAAGGGCGGGGATGCGGATGCGTAAGCCCTACCGAACCATTGAGGATGTCCTGCGCTCCCCCTGGGCCGCCATAGAGCGGCCCGGGGAGGGTGTAACCACAGACCGGGTACTGCGCTCCACTCGTCTGGAGGACAGCATTTACGCCGATCTGCGGGACGGCGACAACGTCCTGGAGCAGACTGAGGGGGCGGCAGCGAAAAAGCTGCCCTCTTTCCCGGCCCTGTCCCGGGATGTGTTCCAGTCCTTCTACTCCCTGATGCCCAGAAAGAACGGGGAGGATATGCTTTCCACTGCCGCCCGGAAGTTCAACGCCCCCATTTTGGAGCACATCACCCAGAGCGGGGACTACCCCACGCTGAAGGCGGTGTGCGAGGGCCGGGAACTGCCCGCCTATGAGGCGGCGTCCGAGTTCATCACCCGTACCGCCGGGGAACTGGACAGCCTGCTTGACCACATCGGCGGGGAGAAAAACGCCCTAGACACCCTGGAAAAGCTGGAGAATGCCGAAAGGCAGGCCCAAAACGATCTGGCCGGGCTGCTGGAGCGGATGCGGACCATGAAGGGGCGCGATTCCGGCTTGGAGCAGTCCATTGTGGACGCCGCCAACAAGGCCGAGAGCAAGCGCCGCCAGGTGGAAGCCGTGGGCAAGCTGGTGGACGCCGGCGCCG
>CANOBV010000223.1 GCA_947564255.1 uncultured bacterium
AGCTTCTGCCGGGCCAGCTTCAGCACCTGATCCCCGTCCGGCTCCCGCTCCTCCATGGCCTCCTCCCAATACTCCCGGGGCACCCCCCGGCGGTACAGCTCGTCTCGAATCTTTCGGGGACCGTACCCCTTGGCGGCGTAGTGGTGGACCACCGTCCGGGCGTACTCCCCGTCGTTGAGCAGGCCCAGGTCGGTGAGGCGGCCGGCCACCTCCTCGGCCACCTCCCGAAGGGCCTCCTTCCGCCGCTGCACAAGCTCCGGGTCAGGGCCGTCGTCCAGCTTGTCGTAGGGGTACTTCTCCCGCTTCTGCCGCAACGGGGTACATAATTTATCCAACAGCTCCTTCCGGGACATGGGCCGCTGGGCCAAAAGGTTCACCGCCCGCTCCATCAGCCGGGATTTCTCTCCGGCTGCGCATAGCGCCTCGCCCTCCTCCTCGGACAGCTCCTTCCCGGCGTAGAGGCCCAGGGACACCACGTCTCCCTCCCCTATGCGGACAACAGAGGCGTCGTCCAGCCACACCAGCCAGCGGCCCCGCTTGTGCTGGGAGGGCTCTAACTTCTCAATTTTCATCACAAATCCATCCACACCGCCTCATCATGGATTGAGGCGTTTTCCACCGCCCTGTAAAACCGGAGGGAGTCCGGGTTGTGGGCCATAATCGCGACCAGTGTATCCACCCCGCAGACCTTCAGCTTTCGCCGCAGTTCCCGCAGCAGGAACTGGGCCACCTGTCGGTGGCGCTCCTCCTTCAGCACGCAAATCCAGTCCAGATAGGCACAGGTACAGCTGGCGTCGCTCCGGGCGGCCAGTATCACGCTGTCGATCCGGCCTACTACCCGGCCGCCCCGGTAGGCCAGCAGAGACACCGCGTTTGAAAAACGACTATCCTCAAAACTTCGCTCCAGCAGAACCTGGTACCCCTCTTCAGCGTCCATGAAAAAGGTATCCGGCTCCTGACGGCGCAGCTCGCGTTCGAAGTCCAGCACATCGCCAATCCGATCTCTGGTAAACGGCTCTACCGTGACCATAGCGTCAGCCCTCGAAGTCCTCGGCATCCACGTCTACCGCCCGGCCTGCCGCTTTTGCCGCTGTCTGAGACTGCTTGCTCATGAGTTTGTAAGAGTTTGCCCGAATCTCGGCCTCTACTTTCTCAGTTACCTCCGGATTCTCCGTAAAATACCTCTTCACCGCATCTTTTCCTTGACCCAGACGGGTGTCCCCCATGGAGAACCAGGAACCGGACTTCTGCACGATATCCAGTTTCACCGCCAAATCCACCAGCTCACCCAGTTTCGAGATACCCTCGCCATACATAATGTCAAACTCTGCCTCCCGGAAAGGGGGCGCAACTTTATTTTTGACGATTTTCGCTTTGGTGCGGTTGCCGATGACCTCGGTACCATTTTTGATGGCCTCAACACGCCGTACCTCCATACGCACCGAAGCATAAAACTTCAGCGCACGACCGCCGGTGGTCACCTCAGGACTTCCATAGACGACGCCCACTTTTTCCCGGAGCTGATTGATAAAGATAACAATACAGTTGGTCTTTGCAATGGACCCCGCCAGCTTACGCAGGGCTTGGCTCATGAGCCGGGCCAGCAATCCCACGTGAGCGTCACCCATATCGCCTTCAATCTCAGCCCGGGGGGTCAGCGCCGCCACCGAGTCCACCACCACCACATCAATGGCGCCGGAACGGACCAATGCCTCGCAGATCTCCAGCCCCTGTTCACCAGTATCCGGCTGAGAGATGAGCATGGAGTCAATATCCACTCCCAACGCCCGGGCATAGGTGGGGTCCATGGCATGTTCCGCATCAATGAAAGCCACCTCACCACCCCGCTTCTGAGCCTCCGCCACAATATGCAGCGCCAGGGTGGTCTTGCCGGAAGACTCCGGACCGTAAATCTCAATGATGCGCCCCTTGGGCACGCCGCCGATTCCCAGAGCGATATCCAGCGACAGAGACCCTGTAGGAATGGCCTCTACCACAATGTGGGAATTCTGTCCCAGGCGCATAATAGAACCCTTGCCGTAATCCTTTTCAATCTGCGCGATGCAGGTACTCAGCGCCTTCTTCTTGTCCGCCGCAGGAGCGGCGGGTTCCACCTGTTTTTTCTTCTCAGCCATGTACGACCATCCTTTCACGCCGGCGTAGTTTGGGGGCCGCCGGCCTCTTACCGTCCCATATTATATTCTTTTATATGTCCTATAAACCGGACTTATAAAAACGGCCCATCAAAAAACTTTCCCTTGAAAAAATTCTCGTTCCCCAGCTTTCTCGCGGTCAGCCGAAACATGACACAGCCGTCCGGACACACGAACACCTTGCTGTTGGGACTGTCGCCGCCGATGTTCTCCAAATCGCCGCCGCTGCGCACCGCCTCCATCACCGGGAACATCACCATCATCAGCTTAGGACAGATACCGTGTCCGTCCTGATTCACAGGACAGCCATAGGTACAGGTGTATTTGTCGCCGATCTCCTCGCCATTCCGGCAGTACCGCTCCGTATGGTCGCCATGAAGGAAACCGATCACTTCAATTTCAAACCCATATTCCTCGTCATACCATTTTTTCATCCTCGGTCCTCCGTTCTGTGCTTCCCTCTACAACTCTCCAATGCATCCCTGGGTCCATAGTAGTCTGGATGTCTGTCAGCCCGTTTTCCGCCAGAATATACTCCACAGCCGGAGCTTGATTGTATCCCACCTCAAACGCCAGTTTACCGCCGGGTTTCAGCGCCCGCTTCCACTTTTTAGCGATGGCCCGGTAAAATTTCAGCCCGTCCTCTCCCCCGTCCAGCGCCATCCTGGGCTCGTAATCCCGGACGGACACATCCAGCCGCCCCACCTCCAAAGTGGGGATATACGGTGGATTGCACAGAATGAGGTCAAAGTCCCGCAGGATGCGGGGTGGCGGCTCCAGCGCGTCCGCCTGTACCGGGTTAACCTGCTGGCTCAAACCACATCTACGGATGTTTTGACGGCACACACGCAGAGCGTCCTCTGACCATTCCGCCAGAATTACCCGGGTATTGGGACAGTTATCCGCGATGGCGAGGCCGACACATCCGCTCCCGGCGCACAGGTCCAGTACCCGGGTGCCCTCAGGCAGGTCCCGGACGTGCAGTATGCCCCGCTCTACCAGGGTCTCGGTATCCGGCCGGGGGATAAGCACATCCCGGCACACATCCAATGTCAAGCCGTAAAACTCCCATTCCCCGATGAGATAGGCCACCGGTTCCCCTTTCATACGGCGGTCCAGCAAACTCCGAAACCGTTTTTCCACCCCGTCGGAAGCATACAAGGGCAGGTCCCGAAGGAACTCTCCCCGGTCTTTGCCGGAGGCGAAGCACAAAAGCTCCCTGGCCTCCAGCTGGGCCTGCTCTACCCCGGAAGCTTTCAGTGTCTTTCTGGCGTCCAGATATAGGTCATTGTAGGTTGCGGGCATGGGCTCTCACCCTCTCTCAGCTCTGTAATAAGGTCCCCTCAAAGCCGTTCTGCGATTTTGTGGGAAAAGAACGGACCTCGGACCAATCGAACTTTCGCCATATGCGGGTGCAGGTGATACGAAGACACTGTCACGCCGCACCTGTTCCCGTCTATTCTTACCAGGCGTCGGCCCCCTTTTCTTCCGGTAAAACACGTTTCAGCGCCTCAATCCCCACCTCAATCATGGAATCGTCCGGCTCGAAAGTGGTGAAGTTTTGCATCCACATCCCTGGGGCCCGGAGGGCCCGGCACAAAGCCCCATCATGGCCCCCCACATAGCGATTGAATTCATAGGTCACCCCTACAATCACCGGCAGCATCAGCAGGTGCAGCGCCATGCGTAAAAAGGTGTTTTCGATCTCCAGCGGAGTAAAAATTACAATGGACAGAAAAATGGAAACTGCTATAACCACGAATAGAAAGCTGGTGCCGCACCGGGGATGATGTCGGGGCTGCCTGCGGACATTTTCCACCGTCAGTTCCAGGCCGTTTTCATAACAATAGATGGTTTTGTGCTCCGCGCCATGATACTGAAATACCCGGTGAATCTCCTTCATTTTTGAACACAGATAGAGGTATGCCATAAAAATAGCTACTTTCAGCACGCCCTCAATCACTGAACGCACCCACAGGGGCATGGTTTTCCATACCAGACCGATGAACCCGGTGAGCGCCGTAGGCAGCAGGATGAACAACC
>CANOBV010000224.1 GCA_947564255.1 uncultured bacterium
GCTCATAGCACTCCTTGGCGGTGGCCAGGGAGTGGTTGCCGTCCCCCACGGCGAAGAGCATGACGGGCCGGTTCTCTGTGCCGTACCGGGCGTTGAATGCGTCGGGGTCCGCCAGCGCAGTCAAGGCCGCCGCCGTCTGTCCAAGCTGCGTTTCTGTCAGCCGCCAGCCTTTCACATGCCCGCCCTGCTCCATCAGGTCGAAATCGTAGAGCAGTTCCATAGAGCCTGTCTCCGCCGCCAGCGGCTCAATCACCGTCCGCTCCGGGTCGTCGCACAGCAGCATGGCGTGGGGCAGCTCAATGGGGGCGTTTTTCCGCACCGCCACCCGGGGCGGGATACGGGTGTGGACCACCCCCTCGGTGGCCCGGATAGGCACATCGGAATCCGACTCGTAGTCATAGGCGTTGAGGTCGGCCATGCCCACCAGCCCCCGGCGGACTTTACCGCTGAACAGGGTGCGCTCCACGTAGACCATGGCCCCGGGCAGGGTCTTGAACCGGCCCTCCCGGAGGTAGGCGGCCATGGTGGCGTTGATGTCGGTGATGTCCATCTCCACCTGGGGGCCGTCCAGGCTGCTCTCGGGCAGGATGAGCCGCAGGGAGGAGGGAGAGCGGCCCACCCGCTGTTCCACCCGCTCCCAGTACTCGGGCTGGGAGGTGTACTGGTCGCAGGCCACCACCGACCACTTGTCGTAGTCGCAGTTCTGGGGCAGCAGGATGTCGGCTGGCTTGAAGGGGAGGTTGGTAAAATCAGCGCTCATGGCGATGACCTCTTTTCAATGAAAGATATGCGTTATTGCTTCCCACTTTTGAGCCTTTCCGAGAACAGGGTAAGCAGGATATGGAAAACAAAAGCGATAGGGAGCTCAATGGCAAAAAATTGGAAGAACTCCACCGGCGCCTGATAAACCCCCATGATGAAGCACCCAAGGGTGGCGCCGGCGCCGCAGAGAAGAGCAAACAGCAGGGAATTTTTCACCCGGTCCAGCATCAGTCCAACGCCCCCTTGATGGCGCTGAGCAGGTCGGAAAACTCCTCAAAGGCGGGGATATCGGGGTAGTCGGCCTTGATGGCCTCGGTGGACTTGAACAGAAAGCCCGCCTTGCCCGCCTGGATCATAGCCAGGTCGTTGAAGCTGTCCCCGGCGGCGATGGTGTCGAAGCCGCAGGACTGGAGGGCCTTCACCGTGTTGAGCTTGGACTTCTCGCACCGCATCCGGTAGCCGGTAATCTCGCCATTTTCACCGACTTCCAGCGTATTGCAAAACAAAGTCGGCCAGCCCAGCTTGGCCATCAGGGGCTTGGCGAACTGCTCGAAGGTGTCGCTTAAAATCACCACCTGGGTGAGGGTGCGCAGCTCGTCCAGGAACTCCCTGGCCCCGGGGAGGGGGTCAATCCTGGCGATGGTGGCCTGAATCTCCTTGAGGCCCAGGCCGTGCTCCTTCAGGATGGCCAGCCGCCAGGCCATCAGCTTGTCGTAGTCCGGCTCGTCCCGGGTGGTGCGGGAGAGCTCCGGGATGCCGCTGGCCTCGGAAAAGGCGATCCAAATTTCGGGGACGAGAACGCCCTCCAGATCTAAACAGACAATGTTCATCATAAATTCTCCTCTCGCGCAGGGGTACTGTGGTTGGGGAGGCCGATGGGGACATCGGCCCCTACAGGGTTTTCAGGAACCGCTCCAGCCGGGCCAGCACCTCGGCCAAATCCCGCATGGAGGCGGCGTAATTGGCCCGCACATATCCCTCGCCGCCGGGGCCGAAGGCGGAGCCGGGGATCACCGCCACCCGCTGCTCGGCCAGGAAGCGGTCGCAGAACTCCTCGCTGGAAAGCCCCGTGGACTTGACGCAGGGGAAGGTGTAGAAGGCCCCCAAAGGCTCGAAGCAGGACAGCCCCAGCTTGCGGAAGCCGTCCACCAGAAACCGGCGGCGGCCGTCGTACTCCTCCCGCATGGCCTCGATGTCCCCGTCGCCGTGGTCCAGGGCCTCGATGGCGGCGTACTGGCTGGTGGTGGGGGCGGACATGATGGCGTACTGGTGGAGCTTGGTCATGGCGGCGACAATGGGCTTGGGGCCGCACACGTAGCCCAGCCGCCAGCCCGTCATGGAGTAGGCCTTGGAGAAACCGTTGACCACCACGGTGCGCTCGTACATGTCCGGGATGTTGGCCATGGACACGTGCCGCCCGCCGTAGGTCAGCTCGGCGTAAATCTCGTCGGAGATGACCATGATGTCGGTGCCCCGCAGGACGCTGGCCAGAGCCTCCAGGTCCCCCCGGCCCATGACGCCCCCGGTGGGGTTGCAGGGGAAGGGGAGCACCACCGCTTTGGTGCGGGGGGTGATGGCGGCGCGCAGCTCGTGGGGGGTGAGGCGGAAGTCGTTCTCCGCCCGGGTCTCCACCAGCACGGGCACACCGTGGGCCATGGACACCAGGGGGCCGTAGCACACGAAGGAGGGGGTGGGGATCACCACCTCGTCCCCCGGCTCCAGCAGGGTGCGGAAGGTGAGGTCCAGCCCCTCGCTCCCCCCCACCGTCACCAGAATCTGGCCCACACCGGCGTAGTCCAGGCCGAACCGGCGCTTCAGGTAGCGGGAGATGGCGGCCCGCAGGTCGGACAGGCCCGCGTTGGGGGTGTACTTGGTGAAGCCCTTCTCTAACGAGTAGATGCCCGCGTCCCGGATGTGCCAGGGGGTGGGGAAATCGGGCTCCCCGATGCCCAGGGAGATGCCCCCCTCCATGCCCTGGAGGAGGTCAAAGTATTTCCGGATGCCGGAGGGCTGGATGTCCTGCACCCGCCGGCACATGATCTTGCCGTAGTCCATCATTCAAACACAAACCTTTCCTCCTGGACCTCCTGCACGGGGAAGATCAGGTGCTTTTCCTTATACTTCTTCAAAATGAAGTGGGTGGCGGTGCCGGTGACCCCCTCGATGGGGGCCAGCTTCTCGCCCACGAACTGGGCCACCTCCTTCAGGGTGCGCCCGGAGATGGTCACCGTCATGTCGTAGGCCCCGCCGGACATGAGGTAGAGGGACTCCACCTCGTCGTACTGGTAGATGCGCTGGGCCACCCGGTCGAAGCCCTCCCCCCGCTGGGGGGTGACGCTGACCTCAATGAGGGCGGTCACCGACTCCTGCTGGGTCCGGTCCCAGTCCACAATCGTCTTGTAGCCCAGGATAATGTGGTCCTTCTCATATTGCGCCACCGCCGCCGACACCTCGGCCTCCGTCATGCCGGTCATGGCGGCCAGCTGGGCATGGGTCAGGGTGGAATCGTCCTCCAAAAGCTGGAGCAGGTCTTTCATGGCAAAATCCCTCCTGTGGTGATAAAGCATTATTTTAATATTATACACGCCGCAGGCGGGAATAGCAAGAACATTTCCGAACGGCCTCAAGCCAAGCCTCATCGGGCGCTCACGAAAGGTACGACTACAGGTTTATATAGAATCATGGTCGCTATTGCGTTAATGCCGCCTTTGATCAAGTTGAAGGGCAGAAATGCCGGAACCAGCAATTCTACAACGGCTTCTCTCGGATACCCCATGTAGACCGGCGCAATCAGATAGTTCCAAAACAGCATCACAAAAACCATACACGCCCAGCCAGAAAGCAATCCGGCGGCAGCGCCCAGCGCGCTTTGCTTTTTCCGGTGAATGAACGCGGCGGTACATGCGAAAGAACAGCTGGAAACAACGTTCATGAAAAATCCCAAAACGCCGTTCTCACTGACAATGAACAGCTCCGCCAGCGAAACCACCGCCGAAACAGAAAAAGAAGTGAGCGGTCCAAAAACCAGCCCTCCGACCGCAATGACAATGTCTTTAGGGTCATATTTCAAAAAAAGAATGAGCGGGACGCGCCCAACCGCAGCGGCGGCATAGGCCAGAGCGCAGAGCACGCCGGTTGTTGTGAGCTTTTTTGTTTTACTGTACATTGATATACCCCCTTAAAAAATTCGGCACCTGAAAGCGACGAACTGCCTTCCGGTGTCAATTTTTTAAAGGGGTATCGAATCATGTCAACAAGGCTTTTCATGGGCAAAGAAGTGCATGATACCAGTATAATCCTGGAAAATTCGACACACCTTCTTTAAATCCAGACTATGACTGTCGGTTTTGGATTTTCACCAAATCAGCGCCCTACACGCTCGCGGACTTTACCGCCGATCGGGAATTTCAC
>CANOBV010000225.1 GCA_947564255.1 uncultured bacterium
AAGCAAAGCGTGTTTCTCAGGGGGCATGGGGCACCTCCTAAATCTGAGCGCCCAGGGCCCGCAGTTCCGTGGCAAAGGCGCCATACTGGGCGGGCTGGAGCTGGGTGATGGCCTGGACGTCGTATTTGGTCAGCAGGCCCAGCAGAGGCTCCATCTTCCCGGCGTCTACCAGGGCGGCCCCGGCCCTGGAGATTTGGTCCAGGGTGTAGGTGGGGGCACCGGCCACGGGCATGGCGGGCGCGCCGGTCTGAGGGGCAGGAGCAGGAGGCGTAACAGGGGCCGCCGGAGCCGGGGGCGGGGCCACGGGAGCAGGAGCGGGGCCGGGTGTCTGAGACGGCACGGCAGCCGCCGGAGCGGGCGCAGGGTTCAGAGTGGGGGTCTGGCCGGGTACGCTGATGGCAGCGGCCAGGCTTGAGAGGGCGGCCACCAGGGCCGGGGCCTCCACGTTGATGGTCATGGACAGGTTACTCATTTTGTAAATCCTCCTTATTTTCAGAATCAAATACCGCATAAGCGGCCTTCAATCACCGTCAGGCCGGTGGGGACGGGGTAAGGGTCAGCGCCTTAATGCGTTTGACGTTTTCAGCCTCGAACCGAGTGTTTTTGACTGACATACTTAACTCCCTTCCTTTGTTTTTGTGTCGGGTCGTCCAGCTCGACGGCCATCACCGCGCGCCTCATGGGGCGTCCTCCACGCCCTCCGGAGCGGCGCCAATCTTTTTGAGCTGCTGCCATATTTTGAGCTGGCGCTTGTCCAGCCTCTCTACTGTGTTCAAGATCAGAGAGAGCTTGTAGAGAATATCCGCCTCGCCTCCGCTGAGCTCGCGCCCAATCTGGGCGCACAGGCCGGCCTTGGCGTTGTCCCGGACCTCTCTGACTTTGTAGCTCACATCCAGCTCACGGCCTGATTTTGTCACAACCCGCAGCACATAGGGAAAATCGCCCTCCTTCAGATCCAGGACCCGGACGTGATCCACCCGCTCCGCGGGAAAGGAATAGTATTGAGAAAAATTAACCATGCTGGGCCTCCTCCCAGCACCGGCGGCACTTCCACTCAACGCCTCGGCGGTACAGGTTTACTAAGGTTCTGCCACACTCCGGGCAGGTCTGCTGATGTGCTACCGATTTAGCCGGCTTGAAAATTCGCCGGAAATTAGCGCCCATATTGTACGGTTCACTGTTCATTCGCTCTCCGCCTCCTTCCTGCTGATCCGCTCAAACCCGATGACCCACACCCAGGGATTGGCCGCCCAGCCGTAGAGGGCGCGGTCAGCGGGCTTGATGGTGCTGTCCCAAAGCTCCGAAAACACAACGGGATATGCTTTTTTTGCCAGGGCCTCATGGTATTGCTCGCTGGTCGTTTTGTAATCGTCCCAAATACCTTCCGCTTTGCAACCTTCGTAGTCAATATTCTGCAACCGCTCCACCCGCACATCCGTCACCCGCAGAAAGATACGCGCGGCCTCGCGGGGCATATGGATGGAGGGGTGCCAGTTCCATGCCGCCGGCGTCTCTACACTGGCCTTATAGACGAAAGGATATTTCTCGCTGTGTTGCCGGCAAAACGTCTCCCTCACATACAGGATGTCGCCGGGGCGGTATCTGCACAGGCTCATAACACCCTGGGGCGATATCATGGCATCGTCCTTGGAGACATATGCCCGCCCGCGGAACCACCAGCCGTCTGGATAACCCTTCGTCGGAAACGGCTTCAGCTCTTCTGCGGAGAATGCCACCAGCCGCGTCACCGTTTTTCGGCCCTCCAGAATGGCGCGCACCATGTCGGTGTTGAACAGAATCGGTTTCACAAACGATCACCCCTTTTGAAGCGAACGCTCTCTTTTCGGTTTTGCCTCGCGATTACCACTTTATCTCCGCGCTCCCATATCCGCATAAGCTTTGGACTGGAGTATTTCAGGATGCGTTCAATCCTATTTTTGGCCCGCGTCACCGTGCGGGACACTGTGGATTTGTCTACGCCGTGGATTTCACCGATTTCCTCCATTGTCAGCCCATTTAGATAATAAGCAATAAAATAATCACGCTGGATGTCGGTAAGCTCGTACTGAATTGCCTTATGAATGAGCTTCGCAAGGTTCTGGGCCGTGGCATCCTCTTCATCTGCACTGAATTGCATTGCAAACCAGGTTTTATAAGCCTGCTGATCCTGTTTGAATTGGGTCACATCAAACTCGCGTTCCTTAGGCATCGCCACAACTGCTCCCCTCCTCCGGCCTGCGGCGGTAGGCAATCCAGGTTTTGCCGTACCACTCAAAAAACAGATACCACGCGAAAAACGTCTGACACGCCCGGGCCTTGCAGCACACAAGCCCCCATCCGCTTGCGCGGGAGCCGTTTATGCCCACAATATAAACCGGCTCCCCGTCCAGCTCCCGCAGCTCCTCCAGGGTCAGAGGGTCGTTGGACGGCAATGGGCAATTACCTGCCAAAAGAAAATCCGCATCAATCGGCCTCATTGTCTGCCTCCATCTTTTTCAGCGCCGCCTCGGCCTCCTCGCGGGTCAGAAAGACGGTTTTCCCAAGTGCCGACACTTCAAACCCATTCACATTTGAGTAAATCCCGTCCATTATGTCCCATCCAATGAGCACAGTCCCGAACGAAATGTGAATGGATATGACTTTATAAGTCGATATAAATCCTCGTTTATTCGCTTCATATACCGTATCTCCAACCTTGCACGGCAGCACCACCAGCCGCCCGTCCTTCTCATCCTGAAGCCATTGGCCAATCTTCTGATGGAGCGGGCCATATGTCCTGGTCATAATCTCGATGTATGCCGTCTCATGCTCCATAATTTCCTCCGGCTCCAACCCGGTGTCCTCATAGGCGGCGAGGCGGGCGACCACCTCCTGGAACGTGTGTCTCGATGTGTACTTGGTCGGGTATGCGCCCCTGTCCCAAGTGTGCGAACATTTGACATAGGTCAGCCTTTTCATCGTCTATTTCCTCCGCCTCCTATCACAAGCTGCTCCTCAAACTGCCGCCAGGGCTCTCTCCACCCTACGCCAATGTAGTCCAGCACATGGCCCCAGCCGTACCACGTCCCGTCCGGCAGCTGATCCACGTGGGTCATCCACATCTTCCATTCGCCGGGACTTCGCTCCCACAGCCGGTCAAACCGATGGGGCCGCTTTTCCAGATGGACGCCAAACCCGCACATAGAACATCCCGTCCGCTGGGCTCTCGTCGTCCGCAGAGTCCCATCCGAATCCCGCACAATCTCCCCGTATATCTCCGGCACGGGGACGTCCAAATCAAGAGCCAGTTGGAGCAAATCCTGCCGGGAAAAGATGGCAAAGGGGCAGCTCCGCTTTGTCCCTTTAGATATATAGTTGCACCCATGGAGCATCAAAGCTTTCTGCCGCCGCCCGCCCTCGGACGCCATCAGGCCCATGTACGGGGATCTGCCCGTCTGTTTGGCGTAATCCGAGCACGGTTTTTCTTTCAGGTAATAGCAGCACTTGTCCGACACCAGAAAATCAGGCACACTATAGTTGACGCCTTCGCTTTCGTTTTCATAGCCGCCGAACTTCTCCAGCCATTTCTGGGACAACTTCATCCGTGTGCCTTTACGGTATCCGCCATAGGCCCCGGTCTCGCCGGTGATAATGGCGTGGCGCACCGTGGCGTTCTTCTCGCTGGGGTGCTGGAGATGGCTGATTTTGCCCGCGACCTCCTTGCTCAGCACCGGCCACCCAAACTCCCGGATCACCTCAACCTTGCTCTTCAGAGGCTTGAGCGCCTCTACACCCAGCTGTTTGTGGACGGCCTGGATGCTCTTGTCCTCCAGCGCCGACACCGACACGGCGGGCACATCAATTCCAATGGAGCGCAGGAACAGCAGCAGCGTGATGCTGTCCAGCCCGCCCACCGCCACATAACAGCTCCCCGCAACCTCTGGATGGCCATAAAACTCCCAGGCCCGTGCGTAGGCATACTTTTTCTTGAAGCTGTAGTCCATTTGCTGCTTCACCCGGAACATATCAACCTTGTGCTCGCTGTCGTTTTCCTTCGCCCGCTCAATCACGTTTTTCATCATTTCCATAGCCCTCCGTCGTCACGGAGGCGGCGCGCCTTTTCCCAGGGCCTCCTATTACAATATAATTTGGTTGGAACCCCTGGCAGCCAGCCGGGGGTT
>CANOBV010000226.1 GCA_947564255.1 uncultured bacterium
CTGATGTGCTGTCAAGCGGGAGCAAAATTACGTTACCGCGTCTGAAGGTATCACCCTGACACATTGCTATACTGGCCTCCAACTTATCTTCGTTGGTCAACAGCATTTTTATCTCTCCTATTCTGTAAGTTTTTGATTTCTCGCTGTCAGCACATCAGGACGTACTTAAAATCCGTTCCAAATTTGCTGCTCCCGGTAGACAAAACACTCGGCGTCATCACAGTCCGCCGGCGTCAAATCCACGATCCGTTTTCGGCTCCGGGAAATAAACAGGTCTGAATCCATTGGCGGCTTGGGTGTCTTATCCCGCAGCAGTTCATCGACCATGACCAGCTGCGCGTACTCCTCGGGCAGGTTCTCCCGCAGATAGCGGAAAAAGTAGTTCCGATGGAACGGGCAGAAGGTGCAGGCCGAAGCCCTTGTTTCCAAACCCCATACATCCCGTATGTAGGCATAGTTGTCCGCCCGAACCAGCTTCATCTCCACCAGCGGGTAGCGATTGACAAACATCGGGTTAGTGCTCTCCTTGCACCGTTTCTGCTCCTCATAGCTGAAACCCATGTGCATCTCATGGGCCTTTCGGTCCTCCAGCCGGAGGCGCTGGCCTTTTCGGTAGCCAAGTACCTCCCAGCGCACATACTTTGAAATCGTCTCGATCTTATAGTCGATGGTGCAGTTGCGGGGCATTTTGGCCTTGTGACCGTCATCCCGCAGCGTCCACCACGGAATACTGACCGTGCGCCGCTCTCCAAAATTCCGCATGAAATCCGCATGGAGCGGGGAGTCGAGAATTTTGAAAGGGATTTCCGCCTGCTCACAGGCATCCTGTGTGAATATCACCTGATCCATCACCCATGACGGCTCCATGCCCAGGTCGCAGAAGATTACCAGGTCATAGATGGGGACGTCTGGGTGCGGCATGGGTCGGCCTTTCTTCAAGGATATGGCGTTCTCACAGGACATCAGAGCCAGCGCCGTGGACTGCATTCCCGCGCCGAACGACAGGATTTTCATGGCGCATACAGTACCCAGCGCAGCTTATCGCCCGCCGGATACCGCTCCATGCCTCTCGGCCTGGATGGAGAATCCCACCCGCTGTCAGACCCTTTCACAAGGCCGTCCGGCTGAAAGCCAACAGCCCGCAGGCTGCTCCCACTCTCATCCGGCAGGGTGTAGGTCAGGAATCGGCGATATCCCATCTCACGCCCGATACGGATAGCCCGGGCGTAGAGGTTGCTGCACACATCGGCATAGCGCGGGTCGGTACAGCAGCGGTTGATTTCCAGTGTCTCGCCATCCATCTGATGCCGTGCCTTGGGGATGCTCGCCACGGCCACACCCACCGGCTCCGGTTCCCCGGCCGCCCGCAGACAAACGGAGAACTTGTGAAAGCTCGGCCCGGCGTTGTGCCGGTGGTGCTGGTCAATATAGGCGCTGGCCTCTTTCAGCGTGATCGGTTCGGCCTCCAGCTTGGTAATCAGATTGGAGGCAGTCCCGTCCACCCGATAGAGCCGGCCGTAACCGTCCTCTGTGTCTGCGATTACAAAGCTACCGCACTTACAGCGGACAGGCAGCGTCTGCTGGCGGCGCTTGTCCTTCAGTTTCATGAGGCAGGCAGGGGCATTCCCCAAAATGCGCTCCACAGATTCCGGTAATGCCGGGGTTAATCGCAGAACAGGATTGTTCTCTGCCCATGCCGGGTCGGTGCAGTGGAATGCCCGCAGATTGTAGGGCATCCGCCAGCGAAGGCCATCCATAACGCAATCAAAGGCAGCATCATCCATAAGGGCCGAGCAACGGAACGATTGGCCGTCCAGGTACGCCAGAAACATATGATAGACACTCCACGGTGCCACTTACGATGCACCCCCATCCATGCCATTCTCCTGTTCAAAGCCGTAAAAGTCTTCATCACAGGTGAAACACTGGTACTTGTAGTCCGGGATCAGGCTGGGGAACAGCGGGCTTTTGCAGCGTACACAGGTTCCGCCGCTCTCCAGAAACGTCATGTGCGCCATCTCTTCATCCGTACAGCCCGCATCGCGCAGGGCCTTTCGGGCGTTCTCCGTGCTGTCAAAGATGCGGACACCGCCTTCACCGTCCAACACAAATTCCATCTCACTGTTGATGGTGATACCACCCACAGGACGGCATATAACAACCTCACTCATAAGCATTCCTCCCAAAAGAGGGCAGAGGATGAATACAACGATCCATCCTCTGCCTGTTATATTGCTGACGGTTCCCCCGGCAGCGGTCAAAGTGCAATCATGCTGTAGCGATTCGGGTCATGAGTCAAATCGTTCTTGAGAGACTCCAACTGACTGGCTATGCTTGAAATGCAGGGCAGGATGCTATTCCCGTACCCGTAAGATGTCAGTTTCTCTTCTATTTCCATCAACCGCGACAGTTCCTTATCGTTACTGCATCCGTAGTGAATCCCGCGAGCCTCAATAACGCGCGCTTGTGCGATTAAGTGACGAAACAGAGCACCCCGCTCAGCAATAGAGGACTCATATTCTTCCCACTTTGTTGTTAAGGTTCGTTTCATGTGGTTGGAATAGGATATCCTGACCTTTTGCGCCTTCGCCATTTGCAGGACCTGATGGTAGCTCTCCAAAAGTGGTTCCTGCTCCAATCTGCCACCAAGCCGCAAATCCACAAAGCAGGTGTTCGGAGAGGTGATGCGGACGTGCTCATCGCTGATTTTGTAGTCCATCGCCTTAATCAGTGGGCCGGCGAGGTACTCCACATCCTGCCGGAAATCAGGCAGTTCCCCTTGCAGCAAAGCGGCAACGGGTTCCAGTTCGGAGCGGCCAGCCATGTACGCAAGGATACACTGCGTATCGACTTCGGTCACCATTTCCAAAGCCTCCATCCGCTGTGGTGTTGTGGGCCAAGTGCAAACGCCGTTGGTGATCTGGACACTGCCATCGTCATCAACGAAAACGAACCCGTCCCAGTCGGCGGTTTTGTGGCGGCAGAGGTTGACGAGCCTCATTCCGACACCTCCCCTGTTTCTGGATAGTTCTCCATATACGGGCGGCTGTCCACCTCTCCTGCGAAGTTGATCCCCTGATAGAAATACCGGCTGCCGCAGCTGGTGAAGGTTGCATAGGTGGGCCGCGGCCGTCCTATACGGGTGTCCTGTTCATGGCTGTATGGCTCACTCAGTTGGAAACCGGCTCCCCAGAAGCCCTGACCACCTTTCAAGCTGATTGGCGGGAGAATATTCAGATAATGGTTATACTGCTCCTCAGTGATTTCCTGTCCCCGCCGGGCGGCAGCAATATCAAAGCCACTTTTGAGGGGACAGTCCGCAACCGTGCAGTCCTTGCCATGGTAACACGGCACCCTGCCGTCTCCCTCATAAAAGGGGTGGCAATGGCGCAGCACATGCTCCTTCAGAATCTGCTCGGCCGCGTCAACAATCTCGCCGATGTAAGCCATATCCCATTCAAGGGAATCCTGGCTTGGCACGGCCTCCTTTGCAGCAATCGCACAGGCCAGATGATAAGCCGCATTGTCGATAAGGCCGTTCTTGGCGGTGAGAAAATCCTCAAACTTTTCGCCCAAAATAAGCACCCTCTTTCTTGAATCGCGGTTTGCTCCGCATCAAAATTCATCCTCATCCATAAGAATTTCGGCAATGGTAATAGATGCCGCAGGACTCAGATTTACCTTGCCGGCCAACTTTTTGACAACATCGCCAACGCCGGCGCTGTTGTCCATAGCCACGACATAACCCCTCTGGCTGCCGTCAGTGTTTCTCACGACCACAACGTAGCGGCGGGGCTGGTGTTCCTTCTCGAACTCCTCCCGCGTCATGCAGTCCACCATGTCCTTGCCGCAGTTGGGGCAGGCGGTAAAGGTGTGGCCGCAGATTTCCTCATCGTGGAGCACATCCGAGGTGAAATACTCGCCGCAGGCGTCGCACTGGACGATCTTACTTTGGTCACGGGCAGAATCTGCGCAGCTGTCGCAAATGCGGAACTTCTTCCCCTCAATACTGCGATTGACAGGCCGCATATCCCAGATAGGGAACGGCTGCTGGCAATACGCGCAGATATAGTTGTTTTCCTTTTCCATAGTGATCTCCTCTCTGTTTTACCTGACCAGAATGCTCAGGCATCCT
>CANOBV010000227.1 GCA_947564255.1 uncultured bacterium
GCAAGCTGGTCACCCGGGTGGCCAACGACACCAACGCCATCTCCCAGATGTTCACTAATGTGCTGGTCGCCATGGCGAAAAACGCCCTTATCGTAGTGGGGGTGCTGGCGGCCATGCTGATGCTCAATTACGCCCTTACATTGATGCTGCTGAGCTTTGTGCCCTTCCTGGTGTTGTTCACCGTGATCTTTCGCAAGTTCACCCGTAAGGTGTACCGGGTGGTGAAGGACCGAACCACCGACATCAACACCTACCTGTCGGAAAATCTGTCCGGCATCAAGATCACTCAGATTTTCAACCAGGAAGAGCGAAAGCGGGACGAGTTCCTGGCCAAGAGCGAGAGTCTGAAAAAGGCCAAGCAGAACCAGATCTTCGTGTTCAGCATCTTCCGTCCCCTGGTATATATGCTGTATATTTCGTCGGTGCTGTGCCTGCTGTACCTGGGCGGCAAAGGGTATATCCAGGACACCAGATTCCTGGGGCAGGTGATGACCAGCGAGACCGTTGTGGCCTTTTACCTCTACATCTCTAAATTCTTCAACCCTATCCAGACCCTGGCGGAGCAGTTCAACCAGCTCCAGTCCGCCCTGGCCTCGGCGGAAAAAATTTTCACCGTGTTCGACCTGGAGCCAAAGGTGGTGGACGCTCCCGGCGCGGTGGAACTGGAGGAGATCCGGGGCGACATTGAATTTCATGACGTATGGTTTGCCTACGAGCCGGGAGAATGGGTGCTCAAGGGGGTGTCCTTCCACGTGAACGCCCGCCAGACCGCCGCCGTTGTGGGGGCAACCGGGTCGGGGAAAACCACCATTCTGTCCCTGATCTGCCGGAATTACGACATACAGCGGGGCCGGATTCTCATTGACGGCCGGGACATCCGGACCATCAAGATTTCCTCTCTGCGGCGGCGGTTCGGCCAGATGCTCCAGGATGTGTTTCTGTTCTCAGGCACCATCCGCAGCAATATCGTCCTCCGGGAGGAGGGCTTCACCGACCAAGAGATTTGGGAGGCATGCAAATATGTCAACGCCGACTCTTTCATCGGCAAATTGGAGAAAGGCCTGGACGAGGAGGTGCGGGAGCGGGGAGCCAACTTCTCCGCCGGACAGCGCCAGCTGCTGAGTTTTGTGCGCACCATCCTCCACAAACCCGCCGTGATGATTCTGGATGAGGCTACCGCCAACATCGACACCGAGACAGAGCTGCTCATCCAAGATTCGCTGGAGAAAATGCGCTCCATCGGCACCATGCTCATTGTGGCCCACCGGCTGTCCACCATTCAGCACGCGGACCAGATTATCGTGCTCTCTCACGGGGAGATTGTGGAGCAGGGCACCCACCAGGAGCTGCTGGCCCGGAAAGGGCGGTACTTTCAGCTCTACACCCTGCAATTCAACAAGGAAAAGCTGCTAGGCGCATAAAATGCAGCGGGGCCGGACCATTTGGTCCGGCCCCGCTCTTATGACAGCCGCAGGTCGTTTCCGTAAAATGTGAGTTCCCAATACAGCCCGGCCACCCTGGAACCAATCTGGGCGCCGTATCGGCTTCCGATCTCCTGGGTGGACAGGTTGGAAGAGATGATGGTGTGCCGCGCCGCCTGAAGGCGGCTGTTTACCAGCTCGTACAGGCTGGACCGGGCGGAGGGCAGGTCCTGTTCGCTGCCCAGGTCGTCCAGAATCAGCAGGTCGCATCCCAGATAGCGCCGGGCGGCCTTCCGGGCCTGCCGCTCCTCCTCTGGGTCTCGGGCAAAGCGCCGGGCAGCCAGCGCGTCAAAAATGCTGCCCGCTGTGTCGTACATCACCGAAAATCCCCGGCAGGTCACCTCCCGGGCGATACAGCCGGACAAATAGGTCTTGCCCAGCCCGGTGCTCCCGGACAACAGCAGGTTTTTGCTCTCGAAATTGGGAAACTGCCGCGCGTAGCTTTCACATGCCGCAATCACCCGCCTCATGGTCTCCCGGGGGGCGCGGTCCCCATTCCAGGACCGGTCGCTGTATACGTCCAGCCGCAGCCGGTCGAAGTCCTGGTCCTCGGTGAGGTGCATAGCAGCCGTAAGTGCTTTTAATTGCTCTTCGGCGCACAGCTTCTTCAAACAGACGCACATTTCACCCTCCGCCCATCCCGTGTCCCCGCAGTGTGGGCAGGCGGGTGCGCCGTCCAGCTCGTCTGGAGAACATTCCAGCTCCGCCAAAAGGTGTATACGTTCCTTTTGCAGCTCCTCGCTCCGGGCGCGGATGGCGGCAATTTCCGGGCCGTCCGCCTGGACGGGTTTTCCTCCGACAGCCAGCAGGGCCAGGTCCGCCATGGTCCCCCGGAGGGCGGCGTCTACCTCCCGCAGCCGGGGATTTTGGACGTACAGCTCCCGTTGGAGCTGGAAACGACGGCGGTCCCGAATGTCCCGCCGGCGGTCCAGCCGGACCAGGGCTGTTTGTATCACAGTAGGGTCATAAGACACGCGTCATCCTCCGCCTTTCTTCTGCTCTTCCCAAAATCTGTCCAGCCTGTCGTTGCTTTTTTGTATGCGCTCCTGGCTGGGCTGGAAGTCCTGGGGTTGGGCCGGAGCGGCCTTGGTCCGCCGGGAAGGTTTGTCCCCCGCCTCTACCTGGGCCGGAGTGCGCAGTCCGGCCGCATGCCAGGATGTCAAAATTTTGTTGGCATAACTCCAATTCATAGAACCTTTCTGGAATACGGTACGCTCGTAGGCCATGTGGATGAGTTCGTCGCTCACACCCATGTCAACCCATGCGGAGATGAAACTCCGTTCCCGACCCACAGCCGGGCGGCGCTCCGACACGCCCACGGCCCGGAGGATATCCCATTCCCGTTGGTCTACCAGTTCCTCCCGTCGTAGGAACTCCTCCGCCCGCTCCAGAGTATCAATTCCCATCCGCTTCCAACGGAAAGCGGCCTGCTGCACCTGGGGCATTCGGGGAACTGCGGCTGGGTTATTTTTCTGCTTTCGCTCCCGCCGAATCGTCCAGCCGGTGAGGAGCAGAACTATCTCAGGGGAAAATCCCAGATGGTCATAAATTGTGTACAAGCATTTTAAATCGTTGTCGGTGAAAACCCGGCCCAGCATACCCTCCAGCTCCCGGCACAGTCCCCTGAACTGGGGCTCCCGCTCCTGAGCGGCGGTGAGTTCCTCCCGGGTGTATTCGGGCAGGCGGTCGTCCGGCCCGGAGGACTGAGCGCCCTGAGGCTGGACCACCCCCGGAGCGTGACGGGCGGCCCAGGGCTGAAGCAGTCCCAGGGCAGACATACGGTCCCAGGCGGAACGAAAACGCTCCTCCGGCCAACGCAGAAGCGCGGCGGCAGGGGCGGCTTCTCCTCCGCACTTCAACAGAGCCAGATACAAAAGAGCCCCGTCTCCGTCGCCGGATTCCACCAGCAGCCGAGCTGCTTGCGAGGACATGGACAGTATTTCATTGGGCAGCAGCAGCGCGGACATGGACTCGCTTCCTCTCTTTTCCACCAGTATCCACAAACCGATACGCACAGTTTGGCGCAACAGAAAGGGCCGGAGAAGAAAGCATACTGCCCCGTTCGCCAAAATAGACTTTTATTTTACACGAAAGCCGCAAAAAAATCAACCGTCCGGGCACAATTCCGATTGCGGTGCGGCTTGCTTCCCCACAAATTTTTTGCGCCAATATCGTGTGCATATATCCGCACAAAAAACTTGACAAGTAGGGATTTAGCAGTTATAATAGGCAAAGAAATCCGGACGATTAGCTCAGCTGGTATGAGCATCCGCTTGACGTGCGGGAGGTCACAGGTTCGAGTCCTGTATCGTCCACCAGCCGAAACCCCTTGAACCGCAACGGTTCAAGGGGTTTTTTGTTGCGCCGTGGAGCTGCTTTTTGCCGCATTTGCAGGCAGTTTTTCGGGGCACTTTTGGGGCAGTTCGGGGCAAATTTCGGGGCACAAAAAAGAGGCCCTCCGGCGTGCCGGGGGCCTCCCAGCCTGTCGAAAAACGGCCCGTCTGGCTCCACGCCAGACAGGCCGTAAAATATGAAAGAGGAATTGCGGTAAAAGCGGGAAATGAGGAGTAGGCACTATTCTTCGGGCCTTCCAGTTTGCCAGCTTTTTGAGA
>CANOBV010000228.1 GCA_947564255.1 uncultured bacterium
TCCAGCGCGTCACCGCCGCCAACGCCTCCGGCATCAACGACGGCGCCGCCGCCATTATCCTCTGCTCCGGCGAGGCGGTGGAGAAGTACGGCCTGAAGCCCATGGCCAAGCTGGTGAGCTGGGGCCACGGCGGCGTGGACCCCAAGATCATGGGCGTGGGCCCCGTGCCCGCCTCCCGGGACGCCATGGCCAAGGCCGGCCTGACCATTAAGGACATGGACCTGGTGGAGGCCAACGAGGCCTTTGCCGCCCAGTCCATCGCCGTGGCCCGTGAGCTGGACTTCGACATGAGCAAGGTCAACGTCAACGGCGGCGCCATCTCTCTGGGCCACCCCGTGGGCGCTTCCGGCGCGCGCATCATCGTCACCCTGCTCCACGAGATGCAGAAGCGGCCCGAGGCCAAAAAGGGTCTGGCCACCCTGTGCATCGGCGGCGGCATGGGTGTCGCCACCATCTTCGAGAAGTGCTGATCTCCGAGGTCTGACATGGATTATCAGGCGCTTTACAAAGAAAAACTCACCACCGCCGAGGAGGCGGTGAAGGTGGTCAAGTCCGGCGACTGGGTGGACTACACCTGGTGTACCAACCACCCGGTGGCCCTGGACAAGGCCCTGGCCGCCCGCAAGGACGAGCTGTTCGACGTGAAGGTGCGCGGCGGCGTCACCATGTGGATGCCCGAAATCTGCAAGGCCGACGACGCGGGCGACCACTTCACCTGGAACGCCTGGCACTGCTCCGGGGTGGACCGCAAAATCATCTCCAAGGGCATGGGCTTTTTCTCCCCCATCCGCTACTCCGAGCTCCCCCGGTTCTACCGGGAGAACATCGACGTGGACGTGGTGATGGTACAGACCACCCCCATGGACGCCCACGGCAATTTCAGCTTTGCCCTGGCCGCCTCCCATCTGGCGGACATGATGGATAAGGCCAAGACCATCATCGTGGAAGTCAACCGGAATATGCCCTGGGTGTACGGCCTCACCGGCAGCGAGATCAACATCAGGGACGTGGACTTTGTGGTGGAGGGCGGCGACCCCCCCATCGCCCAGCTGGGCGGCGGAGGCGAACCCTCTGAGGTGGACAAGGCGGTGGCCAACCTCATCGTTCCCCACATCCCCAACGGCGCCTGCCTCCAGCTGGGTATCGGCGGCATGCCCAACGCGGTGGGCTCCATGATTGCCCAGTCCGACCTCACCGACCTGGGCGTCCACACCGAGATGTATGTGGACGGCTTTGTGGACATCGCCCTGGCGGGCAAGATCACCGGCAAGCGGAAAAACCTGGACAAGGGCCGTCAAGTGTACGCCTTCGCGGCGGGCACCCAGAAGCTCTACGACTACGTGGACCGCAACCCCGACGTGATGGCCGCTCCTGTGGACTACACCAACGACGTGCGGGTGCTGGCCCAGCTGGACAACTTCATCTCCATCAACAACGCCATCGACCTGGATTTGTTCGGCCAGGTGAACGCCGAATCCGCCGGTCTCCGGCAGATCTCCGGCACCGGCGGGCAGCTGGATTTCGTCATGGGCGCGTACCTGTCCAAGGGCGGCAAGAGCTTTATCTGCCTGTCCTCCACCGTCACCGGCAAGGACGGCCGGGTGAAGAGCCGCATCGTGCCCACCCTGACCCAGGGCTCCATCGCCACCGACCCCCGGTCCTGCGTGCAGTACCTGGTCACCGAGTACGGCATGGTGAACCTGAAGGGCCTGTCCACCTGGGAGCGGGCGGCGGGTATCATCAACATCGCCCACCCGGACTTCCGGGAGGACCTGATCGCCGACGCCGGCAAAATGGGCATCTGGCGCAGGAGCAGCAAACGGTAAACTACATACCGGAACGAAAAAGGCCCGCGCGGTTTTATGCCGCGCGGGCTCTCCTTTTACCCCTTCGCCTTGACCACGGGAATCCACACCTCAAACCGCGTACACTCCGGGTTGAGGTAGACCTCCACGTCCGGGCCCTCGGCAAACTCATAGCCCGAGGTGGGCAGCCACTCCGTCACCACCCGGCGCTCCAGGGCCTGGACGGCGGGAGCGCCCTCTCCCGCGCCGGGAAACACGGCCCAGGTGAAAGCGGGGACGGTGTACTCCTCCAGCCCCTCCCCCGCCGGGGCGGAGGAGGCCACGGCGATATAGTACCGGGAGCTGTCCAGGCCGTCGCACACACCCAGCAGGCCCTTTGGCTCCCCGTCCATCAGCGCCGCCAGCCGGGGGATGGTGCCGTCCGCCGCCGCCCTGCCCCACAGCTGGGGCACACACTGGAAATTCTCCTCTATGTCCTTTTGCAGAGGGGCGGACACGCCCACAATGCGGAACGCCTCGCGTTTTTCAATCCGATATTCCATTTCTTCCACTCCTTGTACTGTGATGGCGAAGCGCAGGGGCGGATGGCTCTTGAGGACCGCTCCCGGCGTTTTGGCCGCCGAGGGCGGCAGGCCGTGGACCGCCTGAAAGGCCCGGTTAAAGGCCGTGGGCGAGCTGTAGCCGTACTTCAGCGCCACGTCCACAATCTTCTCTCCGCTTTGCAGGTCCGCCGCCGCCCGGGACATTTTCCGCCGCCGGATATACTCCGACAGCGGCACCCCCGCCAGCAGGGTGAACATCCGCTGGAAGTGGTAGGCAGAGCAGCAGGCAACCTTTGCCGCCTCCCCCAAATCCGGGGTTTCCAAATGTTCCTCCAGGTATTCCACAGCCCGGTTGAGCCGGTCGATCCATTCCATATTGCTTCGCTCCTTTTTTCTTGTTACGTAACAACACATAGTATAGCCCATCGCCGCTCCCTTGTCCTCTCTTTTGATGAACAAAATTTGAGAGGTACGGCGCATTTCCTTGAAACCAACCGCGGTGTTTTTGTGTTATGATAGGTGAAAAGCGTTTTTCAAGTTTACCACGAAAGCGGGTGGTACGGTGACAGAGGAACAATTGGTAAAGGCCCTGCGCCGGGGGGAGCTGTCCGCCCTGGAGGAGCTGATGGACCGGTACACGCCCTACGTGTCCTCGGTGGCCTCCCGGATTCTCCGGAACCGCCCGGCGGACGCCGAGGAACTCACCGCCGACGTGTTTCTGGCCGCCTGGGACAACCGGGGCAAGCTGCGCCCCGGCAAGCTCAAGGGCTGGCTGGGGGCGGTGGCCCGGAACCGGGCCTTCAACCTGCTCCGGGCGGACCGGGACACCCTGCCCCTGGAGGAGGACGTATTGACCCTGGAAACCGACGGCCCCGACCGGACACTGGACAAAAAGGAGACCGCCCGGGTGGTCAACCAGGCCCTGGCCCGGCTGGACCGCCCCCAGCGGGAGCTGTTCGTCCGGCACTACTACTACGGCCAGACCGTCCAGGAGGCGGCGCTGGCCATGGGGCTGAACCTGTCCACCGCCAAGACCTGGCTGCGCCGGGGGCGGGAGGAGCTGAAAACCATTTTGGAAAAGGAGGGCTATGGACATGAAGCGGCTGACAATTTCCAAGCTCATGGATGAATACCAGGACAACGAGGTTTTCCCCCAGGGGGGGAGCGCCGCCGATGTGGAGGCTGTAAAAAATCGGGTGCTGGCCGGCGCCAAGACCCCGGCCAAGCAAAGAGGCCGGATACCTACCAGGAAAAAGGTTCTTCTCGCCGGGGCGCTGGCGGCAATTATGGTGGTGCTGGTGGGCGCGGGGCTTCCGTATATCCAGCATCAACTGGCCAATGGTACTCTGAGCTACGAACAGACTGGCGATGGCAGGATCACAGCGCTGGTACACTATGGTCCTGTCATGTATCTGGAAAACGGGCGAATCTTTTTTACTCAAGATGATGGGCAAAGCGTCGATATCACCGATCTGATCAGCGAGGAGACACCCTATATCTACGATGGCAGCGACCCGAGCAGTGGAATGACGTATTATATCATCATGGGCGGTACGCCGGATCGTTTCGGCCATTTGGAGTGGATCGAAACGCCTGACCCATTCGACGATGACAGTCCCTACGACCATGACCGCAAAATGTCAGTCGCCTATGCGTTTATGGTCAGCGATGCGGAAAATCACCAACGCAATATTGGTACTGCTCGAGCGAACAT
>CANOBV010000229.1 GCA_947564255.1 uncultured bacterium
GTGTACGGTTACATTTTGCGGGAAAAACTATATGGGACCAACGCCGACTTGAAGCAGCTGAGTGTGGACGAGCTGCGGTGCGTGTCCTATTCCATGGTTTACGCCAAACGGCTGGCCCATATCCGGGGATGTGAGGAGGAGGCCGCCCGTTTGGCCATGCGCTGGGGGGCGGACGAGGAGCGGATGCGCCGGGCCGCTATCCTTCATGACTGTACCAAATATTTCACGTATCAGGAACACCTCAGAATCTGCGACCGGTACGGCGTGATGCTGTCCTCTTTGGAGCGGGCGACGGATAAACTGCTCCACGCCAAAAGCGGGGCTGCGCTGGCAAAACACATCTTCGGTGCGGACGAGGGTATTTATAACGCCATCCTCTACCACACCACCGCCCGGGCGGGGATGAGTCTGGAGGAAAAGCTGTTGTACATCGCCGACTACATGGAGCCCTGCCGAGACTTTCCCGAAGTGGGCGAGCTTCGCCGGCTGGCCTATACCGATGTGGACGGGGCGGTGCGCATGGGCGCGGGCTTGTCCATTCAGGAGATGGCCCAGCGCGGACGGGAAGTCCACCATGACACGAGAGAAGCCTTTGAATTTTATGGGAAAGGGAGCAGAAAATGAGCGACCAGTCCAAAATACCCCATCAGGAGGGGCCGGAGCAGGGAGGGCCGGGGAAACGCCTGGAAAAGAGGGCGAAGCCGGTGTTGACGCCTGCTCAGGCCCGAAAGAAAAAAGAAAAGCGCATCATGATTGTGATGATTGCGGCGGCGGTGGTTATGGTCCTGGCCGCTGCGGCGGTGGTGGCCTATAATCACTGGTTCCAGGAGCCGGACCTGCCCCCGGTGGGGCCGGTCCAGTCCGGCGCGCCGGACCCCTCCGCTCCGCCGGGGGAGAGCGGCGACCCAAATTTCGTGATGGATACCCTGGAGCCCAAGGTAGGCGGAGAGAGAAAGAGCGCGAAGATTTTCACCGTCTTGATTTTCGGCATGGACACCACCTCCGGCCTGACGGACACTATGATGGTGGCCACCTACGACGTGACCAATCAGAAGGCCGCCGTCATGTCCCTTCCCCGGGACACCCTCATCAACTCCAGCGCCCGGCCCGGCATTGACGCGAAGAAGCTCAACGCCGTGTTCAAGGTGTACGGCTACGGAGAGAAGGGGGCCGAGGCACTGAAAAACGAGGTGTCCGAGCTGGTGGGCTTCGTCCCGGACTACTATGTGCAGATCGACTGGGAGCTGGTGGGGGAGATGGTGGACGCCATAGGCGGCGTTTGGTATGACGTCCCCCGCCACATGGAGTACTATGATCCCTTCCAGGACTTGAATATCTACCAGGAAAAGGGCTACCGGCAGATTTTCGGCAGCGACGCCATGCAGATTGTCCGCTTCCGCCACAGCAACGACGGCACTGCGATCAGCGACCTGGAGCGCCTGGAGATCCAGCACGGTTTTCTGAAAGCGGTGCTGAAGCAGACCCTTCAGATCGGGAACCTGACCCGCATCGACCAGATCATCCGGCTGTTTGAGAGCCGGGTGGAGAGCGACCTGGACGTGAAGAATATGCTCTGGTTCGGCAAGGAGGCGGTGCTGGGCGGGCTCCAGGTGGACGACGTGGAGTTTCTTACTATGCCCACCGTTTTGGGCAGGTACGGCAGCCGGGATTTTGTCTATCCGGTTCAGAGCGAGCTGCTCCCGCTCATCAACGAGAAGCTGAACCCCTATGTGGAGGAAGTGACCATCCGGCAGCTGGACCTGATGAGTGTGGCGCCCAACGGCGGACTGCGCTCCAGCACCGGGCGGCTGGCAGAGCCTTCGCTGGCCAACCCCCCTGTGGTGAATACCCCGAAACCGGAAGAGACCGACCCGGTGGAAAGCGGCCCCCTGGAGAGCGGCGAACCCCAGGACAGCGCTCCCGTGACCACCGAGCCTCCGCCCAGCAATCCGGTGGATACAATGCCCCCCGCCAGCCAGCCGGTGGAGCCGGAGCCTCCGGCCACCGCCGCGGTGGAACCGGAACCTCTGCCCACCCAGGCGGAGGACGGTGGTCCTGCCGACTGGGGTGAAACCCCCGAATGAATAAGCGTGACGACATAAAGGAGCGAATGATATGCTGAACGAAAAGGAAATGATTTCCGTTATTGTCAAGGCCCTGGACGATAAAAAGGGCAAGGACCTTAAGGTCCTGCACACCGCCGACCAGACCACTCTGGCGGATTACTTCATCATTTGCAGCGGTAACTCCAACACTCAAGTCCGGGCGTTGGCGGACGCGGTGGAGGAGGCCATGTCCAAGGCGGGGGAGGAGCCCCACCACATCGAGGGCCACCGGGGCGGTCTATGGACGCTGATGGACTACTCCAGTGTGGTGGTCCACATCTTTACCGACGAGGGCCGGGAGTTCTACGGACTGGAGCGGCTGTGGTCGGACGCCGAAACGGTGGATATCTCGGAGTATTTGACGGCGGACGCCGGATGAGGACGTGAATTGACATGGAAAACAACAAAAAAGTAATGCTCTCCGGCGTCCAGCCCAGCGGGGACCTGCATCTGGGCAACTATTTGGGGCCGATTCGCCACTGGCCGGAGATGATCGACCAATTTGACTGCTACTTTTTTATGGCGGACCTGCACACCATCACGGTGCGCCAGGAGCCCGCTCAGCTGCGCCGCCGGGTGCTTACCCAGCTGGCCCAGTACATCGCCTGCGGCCTGGACCCGGAGAAATGTACGCTGTTCATCCAATCCCATGTCCCTGCCCACAGCCAGCTGGGATGGGTGCTGGACTGCTACACCATGTTTGGTGAGCTGTCCCGCATGACCCAGTTCAAGGACAAATCCGCCAAGCATAAGGACAACATCAACGCGGGATTGTTTACTTATCCCGCCCTTATGGCGGCGGATATCCTGCTCTACCAGCCGGATTTTGTCCCTGTGGGGGAGGATCAGAAGCAGCACGTGGAGATCTGCCGGGACATCGCCAACCGGTTCAACGGCATATATGGCGACGTGTTCAAAGTGCCTGAGCCGGTTATCCAGAAGGTGGGCGCCAGAATCATGAGCCTGACCACCCCGGAGAGCAAGATGTCCAAATCCCAGCCCGATGGCTGCGTAGCCCTCATGGACAAACCGGAGGATATCATGCGCAAGTTCAAGCGCGCCGTCACCGACAGCGATACCGAACGCTGTGTGCGCTACGACAAGGAGAACAAGCCCGGCGTGTCCAACCTGATGCAGATTTACGCCTCCGCGGCCGGCAAAAGTTACGAGGAGATTGAAAAGGAGTTCGACGGCAAGGGCTATGGTGTGTTCAAACCCGCCGTGGGTGAGGCCGTGGTGGAGACCCTGCGGCCCATTCGGGAGGAGACCGAGCGGCTGCTGGCCGACAAGGCGTACCTGGAGAGCGTGTACCGGGCCGGGGCGGAGAAGGCGGAGTACATCGCCAATAAGACCCTGCGCAAGGTGTATAAAAAGGTGGGCTTCCTGCCCCGATAAGCGGGAAAGAGAGACTCCGGGGAAAAGGAGCGAAGTTTGATTGAAGAATCTGAGTAAAATCATGGCGTCTCAGGACATCTGGACAGTACTGCTGGCATTGGGACTGGCGGCGGCGGTATCTCTCGCCGCAACGCCGTTGGTAAAAGCGCTGTCGGTGAAGGTTGGGGCGGTAGATGTGCCAAAGGATGGCCGAAGGATGCACGACCACCCCATCCCGCGGATGGGCGGACTGGCTATTTTTTTCGGGTTTTTGACCGCTATGCTGCTGTTTGTCCCGTTGAATACAGAGAAGCAGGGAATGCTGCTGGGGGCGGTTATCATCGTGGTGCTGGGTATGCTGGACGACAAATACGCCCTGCCCGCCAAGCCGAAATTCCTGGTGCAGATCATTGCCGCCCTCATCGCCGTGATGGCGGGCAACCGCATTGATGTGCTGTCCAATCCCAACATTTTCAGCCCCAACCCGGTGTGGCAGCTGGGCTGGCTGGCCTATCCGGTAACGGTGATCTGGATCGTGGCCATCACCAACGCCGTCAACCTCATCGACGGGCTGGACGG
>CANOBV010000230.1 GCA_947564255.1 uncultured bacterium
ACCACCGAGATCTACACTCTTTCCCTACACGACGCTCTTCCGATCTTGGCACGGATAAACAGGAACAGCACCGTGGGCACATAGGGGATAAGGATGAACAGGAGCAGCTTGCAGGACTACTTTCTGCTGTTTCCGCAAGAGAGCGTCTGTCCGCCTATTCCGCTGCTGTTCCCGTTGGTTCATTGTGTGATCGCGGTCAATTTCTACATCATCGGAACGATGTTCCTCATGTTTATTCTTCAAAGCAAGGTGATCGCGCTCATCGTCATCATGGTGTATTGCGCTATGGAAGCCGCGATGTTGCATTTTGTCTTTCCTCAGTATTCTGTTTTTCGGGGTGCGTTCAATACGCCGGACTTCTATCACATCCTGCCGGTCAATATTCGGCTGTTGGCGGAAGCATCGGCTGTCATGCTCGCAGTCATTCTGCTCTTTTACAAATCCCGGTATGCCATGCGAAATTGAGTATCATCAGGACCGCCGCATTTCGATACACTTGTCCTCTTTTTACCCATCTATATTTCAATGGGCCGCCGTTCGGATGAACGACGGCCCATTTTTGTGCGTTTATCCAGACGGGGCGCGTACACGCCGATTACCCCTTCAGGCCGCTGGTGGCAATACCCTGGACGAATTTCTTCTGGAAGATGAGGAACACGATGATGACGGGGATGAGGGACACCACAGAGGCGGCCATGATGAGGCCATACTCAGTGGAGTACTGTCCCATAAACATGCGGATGCCCAGCTGGACGGTTTTCAGTTCGGTGCTGTTCAGGTAGATCATGGGGCCCATGAAGTCATTCCAATTGGTGACGAAAGTGAAGATTACCAATGTGGCGATGGACGGACCCATCTGGGGCAGGACGATCTTTCGGTACACTCCATATTCGCTGAGGCCGTCAATGCGGGCCGCCTCCAGCAGCTCATTGGGTATGCCCATGCAGAACTGACGGAGCAGGAACACCCCGAAAGCGTCGAAGGAGTGGAGCAGGATCAGCACCGCGTGGGTGTCCACCAGGCCGAACTTATTCATCATGGTGTACTGGGGCAGCATGTAGACCTGCCAGGGTACGGCGATGGTGGCCACATAGATGAGAAACAGCAGATTGCGGCCCCTAAACTGGCACTTGGCGAAGCCATAGGCGGCGAAGGAGCAGGTGAACACCTGGATCACTGTGGTGATAACGGTGATTTTAAAGGTGTTGAACGTAAACTGAAGCATGGGTACCTGGTCCCAGATGCGCTGGTAATTGCTCCAGGCCGGGTCGCTGGGAATCCACTCAATGGGAATGCGGAACACGTCCTTGTCCAGCTTCAATGAGGCGGACAGCATCCACACCAGAGGCAGCAGGGTAACGGCGCAGATAAGGATGAGGACCACATACAGGACGGTCTTTTTCCAAACGGGCGTTTTGTTTAGCATCAGGCTCCCCTCCCTCAGTCGTTGGAAAATTTCTTCTCCAGCCGGAACTGGAACAAGGTGATGACCGCCACAATGACGAACAGCACCATGGCCGCCGCGCTGGCCCGGCCGTAATCCCAGGACACGAAGGACTGGTTGTAGATGTACTGGGACAGCAGGGTGGTAGCGGTGCCTGGTCCGCCCTCCGTCAGTGCGTAGATCAGGTCGAAGGATTTGAAGCTGTTGATAGTGAGCATCATGACCACGAAGAAGGTGGCGTTGCCCAGCAGAGGCCACTTGATGCGCCAGAACCGCTGCCAGGCGCTGGCCCCGTCGATCATCCCAGCCTCCACCAGAGAGGTGGGGATGTCCTGAAGGGCCGCCAGATAGATGATCATATAGTAACCCATGTTCTTCCAAATGTTGACGATGATGACCCCGGCCAGGGCCCATTTGGAGGAGGCAAACCAGCCCGGGGGATCGGCCACGCCGAAAACTCGGAGCACCTCATTGATGAGGCCCATATCTTTCTGGAACAGCATCTGCCACACGGCGGCCACCGCCACCACCGAGGCCACATAGGGGAAAAAGATGGCGGTGCGGAAAATGCCGATGGCCCTGAGCTTCTGGTTGATGAGCACCGCCAGCCCCAGGGAGAGCGCCATGGTGATAACCACGGAGCACACGGTGAAGATGAGTGTCTTGACCACCGCCTCCTGGAACACCTTGTGGCCGAAGATGTATTTGAAATTGTCCAATCCGGCGAATTCCATATCGGTGAAGCCGTCCCACCGGTTGAAGCACAGCCAGAAGGTGAACAAGATCGGGATGAGGTTGAGCACGAAAAAGCCGATAAAGTTGGGGGTAATGAAGGACAGACCCACCAGGGTTCTGCGCTGGGTCAGGGATAATCTGCCCTGCTTGGCGGGAGGGGCCTCCCGGCCCGTTTTTTCCTTGAGCGCCATAGGGTTCTCCTCCTTTTCCGGAATGTGGGGAAGGGGCAGGACCAGCGTCCTGCCCCTTTGTGTCACGGGTTATTTGGATGTTCAGCCCTGGATGGACTTGGACTGCTCGGCCATGTCGGCCAGACCATCGTCGATGGACTGCTCGCCCAGCATGATCATGCTGTGGACCTCGCCCAGCATCTTGTCCACCTCAGAGACCTTGTCGGCAATGGGGCGGTCCAGCGCGATGTTCTTCACCTGAAGGGCCTCCAGGGCCCCTTCGGGCATTCCCTCCACACTGGAAATCACCTTCAAGGTGGCGTCGTCCAGCATGGCAGGCACGCCGCCCAGATTGGCCACAACGGCGGCGCCCTCGGGACCGCAGACGAACTTCACGAATTCCCAAGCCAAATCCTTGTTGGGGCTGGCCTCGTTGATGGCCAGGGGAGTGGTGGCGCCCACCACGTAGCCGGCCTCCACGTCCTCGGGATGGGGCAGGGTGGCGATGCCCCAATTGACGGAGGTCTCACCCTTGTTCATTTTGTCGATCATGGTGGCGGCGAACCAGGTGCCCATGGGCATCATGGCCACGGAGCCGTCGGAGAACACGCTGCTGTAGTGGAGGTTGGCGGTTTTCAGGGTGCCGAAGTCCATGCAGGTCTTGTCGTCATTCTGCATCCGCAGCGCCATCTCGTAGTAGGGCTTGAAGAAGCTGTAATCGGTGTCCATGATGGTGTGCTGGCCGTTTTGGACCGCCCAGTTCTCAATGCAGGCCTGCCAGGTGTGGAAGTGGGCGCCGTACTTCTTGTCCACGCCCTCGCCGATGGTGACCTTCTTGGCCAGCTCCTCGAACTCGGCCCAGGTCATGTCGTTGGAGGGGTACTCAACCCCGGCGGCGTCAAAGATATCCTTATTGTAATACAGGGTATAGTAGTCGGTGCGGAAGGGCATGCCGATCTGCTTGCCGTCGATGAGGAAGTTGTCGGCCAGACCGTTGTAGGCGGTCAGGTCCACACCGTCACGGGCGATGTAGCCGCTCATGTCGGCCATCTGCCCCCGCTTGGCGATGGGGTAGATGGTGTCGGCGTCCTTGACCCAGAATACATCCACGTCGCTTCCGCCGTTGAGCATCACGGACAGCTTAGTGCCGTAGTCGGCGGAGGGGATGTCAATGGCGTCTATGGTGACGCCGGGATTGGCGTCTTTGAAAGCGTCGATGACAGCGGAGAAGGCAGGCTGAGTGGCCATGTCCCACAGAGACACCTTCAGGGTGCCGGTGAGCTCGGCGGGCTCATTGGGGGCAGTGCTCTCGGTAGAGGGAGGGGTGGAGTTCTGGGGGGCCGGGGTGGCGGTGGGGTCGGGCTTTCCGGTGGAGCAGCCGGCCAGCAGGCTCAGGCACATGGCGCCCGCCAGGGCGAGAGACAGGATCTTTTTCATGGTGTTCACTCCTATTTCATGTAGTTTTGCGGGGGGTTCTCTTTATGAACGAATTGTAACCCCTTTTGTCCCATGTGTAAAAGGCAAAAACTACAGGAAACTATTACGAATCTTGCCGGTTGTTTTCCGACAGACTGAAAAATTCTCGAAAGCTGTACTATTCTACAAACCCGGTTGCGCGGGGCGGCTAAATGGAGTATACTTTAAAAAAGAGTGACTAAAGACCTGTATTCACAGCTGAAACCGCCGGATG
>CANOBV010000231.1 GCA_947564255.1 uncultured bacterium
TGTAAATTGCAGATGGAAATGGCCGCAAACCCATTGACAAGCGGAGTTCACACCTCATATAATAGAGTTGGTCGTTTTCGGAAAAGGACGCGGCCCAGTTCATAATTTGAGGTGCAGAAAGATGAAGAGTATCCGCAAAAAAATCACGGTTTGCCTGATGGCAACGGTCCTGATTGCGCTGGTGTTGGTGGGTTCCACCAGCATTGCACTCAACTACCGAAGCACCATCGCTACGGTAGACCAGATGATGAGTGAGACTGCGGTGTTGGCGGCGGAACGCATAGAGCAGGAACTGACCGCCTACAAGAATGTGGCTATGGACACCGGCTGCATTCCCCAACTGTCTTACGGCACAGTGTCGGTGTCGGAAAAGCGGTCTATCATCGACGAGCGGGTGGCCATGCACGGCTTCCAGCGGGGCAACATCATCGGGGCCGATGGGCACAGCATCTTTGACGGAAACGACTACTCCGACCGGGAGTACGTTCAGCAGGCCATGCAGGGCACGGTCTACGTGTCCGAGCCCCTGGTGAGCAAAATTACCGGGGAACTGTCTATCATCGTGGCCGCGCCCCTCTATGACCGGGGGATGCGGGGGAATCGAATCGTGGGTGTGGTCTACTTTGTGCCGCCTGAGACCTTCCTGAATGATATTGTTTCCTCCATCAAGGTCAGTAAAAACAGCAAAGCCTATATGATTAACAAAAACGGCGACACAATTGCCGATGTTACGCTGGAGACCATCACAACCCAAAACGTGGAGCAGGAGGCTCAGAGCAACCGTGCTTTGAAAGAGCTGGCCGCTATTCATGCGGAGATGCGCCAGGGGAAAAACGGTTTTGGCAGTTTCCATGACACTGATGGCCCCCGGTATGCGGCGTACGCCCCGGTGGGCGGTACAGACGGCTGGAGTGTGGCTGTCACCGCGATGAAAAAGGACTACCTTACCGATACATATGTGGGGATTCTGATTGATGTGCTGGTGGTTCTGGCCTCCAGCTTGGCCTCTATCGTGGTAGCTTTGAAGCTGTCCAGCAACATCAGTGTGCCCATGCGGGCTTGCTGTGAGCGGATGAAGCTGCTGGTGGAAGGGGACCTGAAGTCCCCTGTTCCCCAGGTTGTCGGCCAGGATGAGACGGCGGAGCTTACCCGCTCTACGGCGGAAATGGTGGCAGGACTGAACACCATCATCAACGACATTGGCTATCTGCTCAACGAGATGGCCAGCCAGAATTTTGACGTGCGGTCTGCCCATCGAGATGCCTATGTGGGAGAGTTCCAGAGCATTCTGCTGTCCATGCGCCATTTGAAAACAGAGCTGAGCGGTACAATGCGCCAGATTGACGCCGCCGCTGAGCAGGTGTCTGCTGCCAGTGCTCAGGTATCCACTGGAGCACAGACACTTAGTGAGGGTTCTATGGAGCAAGCCAGCTCTGTGGAGGAACTGGCGGCTACCATCAATGAAATCTCTGCCAGCGCGAAAAAGACCGCCGCCGCTGCCGCTGAAGCGGGCCGCTTTGTGGGTCAGGCGGGGGGACAGCTGGGCATCAGCGTGGAACATGTCAAGGGGCTGAATGCGGCAATGGAGAAAATATCCAGCTCTTCCCAAGAGATTTCCAAAATTATTGCCGCCATTGAGAACATCGCGTTCCAGACCAATATTCTGGCGCTGAATGCCGCTGTGGAGGCCGCTCGGGCAGGGGCTGCAGGCAAGGGCTTTGCCGTGGTGGCGGATGAAGTGCGCAATTTGGCCTCCAAATCCGATGAGGCAGCGAAGGCTACGAAGGAACTCATTGAGGGCTCTATCGCCGCCGTGACTGAGGGCGGCCAGGCGGTGGAGCGGGTTACCGAATCCCTGGAGCAGACCAGTGTGTTTGCCGGTCACGTGACCACGCAGATGGACATTGTGGTGGCCGCAGTGGAGAACCAGACGGAATCCATTGCTCAGGTCACCGAAGGCATCGACCAAATCTCCAGTGTGGTACAGACCAACAGCGCCACTGCCGAAGAGAGCGCGGCGGCCAGCCAGGAGCTGTCCGCTGAAGCGGCGGGCTTGAAGCAGCTGGTGGACCAATTTACATTGGCCGGAGACTGAACCGGAGGCAAAATCTGCCGCCAAACCAGCCCTCCGGGCTCTACGGAGACCGGAGGGCTGTCGTGCATGTTTTGAGGGGAAAAATTGAGACACTGTGATAACCTCGGCACATATTTTCACGTTTCAATAGCTGTGGGGTTATACCGAAAATCTTTGAAGTGTGTAAGGATATTTTCACAGATTATTGTTGCGTAAATGGCAGTTTTGGACCATAGTTTTGCGTTTTTGTCATTGATACAGTTTGTGACACTTGTTTTCATGAATTCCATATGGTAAACTTATCCAGATAGGGACGCTGAGAACCGCGTAAATGGGAAGGAAAGGAGACCGCGCAGCCATGTTTGACAGGGGAGCTGAGGGAAAACGTCTGTTTGCACGGGTAGCGCTGGCGTCGGTGTGCTGCGGATGTATACTGGGGCTGTATGGATGCGAGAATGTAGCGCCTCCGGAGACGGATTTGGAGCCGGTTTGGAGCGCGTCTGAGGGTGGTCAGGAAACGGGCACGGAGGAGGCGGTCCACTTTGACCATGAGCTGGATGGCTATGAACCCCTGAAACGGGAGTATAGTTTTTACTTTACATACAAAATGGTTCACCCCTGGTGGGATGCGGTGGCCTTGGGAATGGAGGACGCGGCTGAGCAGTACAATGAGCGGGGGGTGGTCATTAACTATGAGTATCTGGCCCCCAGCGCCGCTTCCGCTCAGGACCAGATTCAGCGTTTGAACGCAGTAAAAGAAAGAGACTTCGATGTGGTTGGCGTGGACGTGGCAGATGTGGAGGCGGTCACTCCGGTTATCAACGCTTTGGTGGATAGGGGACAAAAGGTCATGACTTTTTCCAGTTCCGATTCGCCCAGTGAAGCGGGCTGCAAACGTATCGCCTATGTAGGTAATACCCACAATTATGAGGACGGAGCGGATTTAGCCCAGGCCCTGTGCGCGAAGCTGGAGGGCAAGGGAAAGGTGGCAGTGCTGGTAGGCACTCCGGGAGCGCCCTGCCATGAGGATCGGGCGAGGGGAGCGCAGAGTGTTATCGCCCAGTATCCCGGCATGGAGGTTGTGGCGGTGGAGTATGACGAGGATACGATGGAAAAAGCTTATGCGCTCACAAAGGGCTTTTTGGAACAGCATAGAGACTTGGCGGGTATTGTGTGCTGCAATATGAGTAATCCGGTTGGGGCGGCACGGGCGGTGCTGGAAGCCGGACGGCAGGAACAGGTGGTCATTGTGGGGATGGACCATGACAGGGAGGCGCTGGGCTATCTCAGGGACGGAGTGATCTATGCCCTGGGCGTCCAAGACTGCTACTCCATCGGATTTGACACCATCCAGGTGGCGGTGAAAATCGCCGACGGCCTGCTTCCAGGAGAGGCGTATCCTGAAAAGACAGAGGAAATCACAACGATCATCTACCAGGACAGCGCTGCGGCTATGCTGCGCACGTTGTATGGGGTGGTCGACTGAGAATGGCGGTATTGAGACATGGAGCAGTCACAGCAAAACAGCATTGGAAAAAAGCGGGATTGGCGGACGGCAGCTTCCTCCATCTGGGGCGGAATTCTCATTGCGGCTATCCTGCTGGTCACCACAGTGTGGGTATCCAACGCTGCCCGAACCGGCACCGACCAGGCGGTGGCCCGGGTGAGCGAGTTTTACTTGGAGGAACTGGCCGGGCGCAGGGCTCAGGTGGTGTCTGAGGAGCTGAAGAGCAACTTTGAGTATATGAATAACGCCATGAGTGTGCTGGAGCCCTCCGACCTGGAATCTCAGGAGACATTGCGCCATTTTCTGGGCCGGGTTCAGGCCCTTTATGGGGTAAACAAGTTTGCTTTGGTGGATGAAAACGGTATTGTCTACACCCAGCACAGCACCACCTCCGGTTTGAGCCGGTACGATTTCCTCTCCAATGAGGTGACCGGACCGGTAATCAGTATGTCCAACC
>CANOBV010000232.1 GCA_947564255.1 uncultured bacterium
AGGGTAACACACGAATGGTAGAAATCCAGAAGCCGCGCATCGAATGTATTGAGAATGTTGGCGACGAGTCCTATGGCAAGTACGTGGTCGAGCCGCTGGAACGGGGTTACGGCACCACCATCGGCAACTCCCTGCGGCGCATCCTGCTGTCCTCTCTGCCCGGCACCGCGGTTACCGGCATCAAAATTGCCGGGGTTCAGCATGAGTTCTCCGTAATTCCCGGGATCAAGGAGGACGTCACGGAGATTGTGCTCAATATCAAGGGTATCATCGCCAAGCTGTACAGTGAAGGAGTCAAAACGGTCTACATTGAGGCCGCCGGGGAGGGTGAGGTCACCGCCGGAGACATCAAAACCGACAGCGACGTGGAGATTCTCAACCCCGACCACCACATCGCCACCTTAGGGCCTGAGGCCAGCTTGAACATGGAACTGACCCTGTCTCAGGGCCGGGGCTATATCACCGCAGACCGGAACAAGCCCGCCCAGGCCGTCATCGGCCTGATTCCGGTGGACTCCGTCTACACCCCCGTGCGGAAGGTGAACTACTTTGTGGAAAACACCCGCGTGGGCGACGCCACCGACTACGATAAGCTGACGCTGGAGGTCTGGACCAACGGCACCATCTCCGCCCGGGACGCGGTATCTCTGGGCGCCCGCATCTTGGTGGACCACTTTACCCTGTTCACCGACCTGTCCGAGACCATGGGTTCCAAGGCCACGGTGGTGGAGAAGGCCGAGGCCCAGCGGGACAAGGTGCTGGAGCTGACCATTGAGGAGCTGGATCTGTCCGTGCGGTCCTTCAACTGCCTGAAGCGGGCCAACATCAACACGGTGGAGGACCTGATCTCCAAGACCGAGGACGAGATGATGAAGGTGCGCAATCTGGGCCGCAAATCCCTGGAAGAAGTCATCAACAAGCTGGCCATGATGGGGCTGTCCCTGGCCAACGATGAGAATCTTTAAAACAGCGCGTAGCGCTGTTTTAGGCCCCGCGAAAGCCCAGCGAAGCGGGTTTCGCGGGGAGAGGAGGCACAGCGGAATGAATGAGCTTTCATCTCAGATGGAAGCGAATGATATGGAGCTTGTGCCGACGAGGCGGTACAGGGGTATGTAACGTTCCTCCCTGTACACATGGTACGAGCCATGTCCCGGGAAATACCGGGTGTCTGAACGAATTTATCCGCCCCCACGCGGGGCAAAAGGAGTGCTTTACAATGGCTAAGAACCGCAAGCTGGGCCGTCCCAGCGACCAGCGCCGCGCCATGCTGCGCGCCATGACCACCTATCTGCTGGAGAACGGGCAGATCAAGACCACCTACGCCCGCGCGAAGGAGGTCGCCCCCATCGCCGAGAAGATGATTACCCTGGCCAAGAAGAACGACCTGGCCGCCTACCGCCAGGCGCTGTCCTACATCACCAAGGAGAGCGTGGCCAACAAGCTGTTCCACGAGATCGCCCCCAAGTACGCCGACCGCAACGGCGGCTACACCCGGGTGCTGAAGATGGGCCCCCGCCGCGGCGACGCCGCCGAGATGGCCATCATCCAGCTGGTGTGATTATTGAAAGCTCCCCCGCTCCGGCGGGGGAGTTTTTGTACCAAAATTGAGGAAAAATCCTGCCAAACTGCGTGGATTTGCCCATTGACTTTAGCGATGAAATGTGATACTATCCCCTCATCGTCAAGTGAATACCGTTTGATAGAGGCGCGGACGCCATGCGTACCGCGAAACTAAGGCCAGGCAGCCGGTTTCGCGGGAGAGGGGCGGTCGCCGAAGGTGAAAGGGCCTGCCTGGGCCCCCATCCTGGGCCGTGGGAAAACATCCCCCGGACTGTCACGAATGTGGAGCGCTATCAATTCGCCGCTGAGAGCGGCGGGTTCTGCCGGTTTGGGCGCTCCTGCGGGAGCGTTCATTTTTTTGTGGTCATGCGGTACACTTGCAGAGAGGAAATGAGAAAATGAGAACGAGAAGAAACCGTCTGGGCGTGACCGCCCTGCTGGTTATGCTGGTCTTTGCCTTGACCACAACCGGCTTTGCCTCCTCCGCCGACCCCACGGAGGAGACCGGCACCAAGTACATCGAGTGCCCCGACTGCGGCGCTATGGGCGTGGTACTGTCCGACGAGGGGGAGGCCGTCCCCTGCGAGACCTGCGCCGACAGCGGCCATGTGGGCTACATCCACTCCCCCAGCAATTACTACAACACCCCCTGGTCCCTGCTGCCCCCTGTCATCGCCATCGCCCTGGCGCTCATCACCAAGGAGGTGTACTCCTCCCTGTTCATCGGCATTTTGATGGGCGGACTGCTGTACTCCAACTTCAACTTTGAGGGCACTGTTCTCCACGCCTTCAACGACGGCATCGTGGCCTCCCTGTCCGACGGGTACAACGTGGGCATCCTGATCTTCCTGGTCATTCTGGGGGCCATCGTGTCCATGATGAACAAGGCGGGGGGTTCCGCCGCTTTCGGCCGCTGGGCCCAGAAAAACATCAAGTCCCGGGCCGGGGCCCAGCTGGCTTCCATCGTGCTGGGCTGTCTGATCTTTATCGACGACTACTTCAACTGCCTCACCGTGGGCAGCGTCATGCGGCCCATCACCGATAAGCACAAGGTCTCCCGGGTCAAGCTGGCCTACCTCATCGACGCCACCGCCGCCCCCATCTGCATCATCGCCCCCATCTCCTCCTGGGCCGCCGCCGTGGCCGCCTTCGCCGAGGACGGACAGGGCCTCAACCTGTTTATCCGGGCCATCCCGTACAACTTCTATGCCCTGCTCACCATCGTGATGATGGTTGGTCTGGTGCTGCTCAACGTGGATTTCGGCCCCATGGCTAAGTATGAGAAAAACGCCGTGGAGAACGACGACCTGTTCTCCGGGTCCAACCCCTACGCCATGATGGACGACGAGGTCGACGAGTCCAAGGGCTCCGTGCTGGACCTGGTGCTGCCCATCGTGGTGCTGGTGGCAGCCTGTGTTATCGGCATGATCTATTCCGGCGGATTCTTCTCCGGGGCCGACTTCATCACCGCGTTTTCCAACTCCGACGCCTCTGTAGGCCTGATGCTGGGCTCCGCTTTCGGGCTGGTGTTCTCCATCATTTACTACCTCATCCGCCGCTCCATGTCCTTCCGGGACCTGATGGGCTGCATTCCCGAGGGCTTCAAGGCCATGGTGCCGGCCATCATGATCCTCACCTTCGCCTGGTCCCTCAAGGGCATGACCGACTCCCTGGGCGCCAAGTATTTCGTCCGTGACTTCGTCCGCTCCGCCTCCGGCATTCAGGTGCTTCTGCCCGTGGTCGTGTTCGCGGTGGGCTGTCTGCTGGCCTTTGCCACCGGCACCTCCTGGGGCACCTTCGGCATCCTCATCCCCATCGTCCAGAATGTGTTCTCCATGGACAACCCCTTGGCCATCATCTGCATCTCCGCCTGCATGGCCGGGGCCGTGTGCGGCGACCACTGCTCCCCCATCTCCGACACCACCATCATGGCCTCCGCCGGGGCCCAGTGCGACCACGTCAACCACGTGTCCACCCAGCTGCCCTACGCCATCTCCTGCGCGGTGATTTCGGGAATCACCTATGTGATCGCCGGAGTGCTGGCTTTCGCGGGCGCGCCGGGGCTCATCGCCCTGCCCATCGGTATCCTGCTTATGGTGGGATTCCTGTTCGTGATGAAGAAAAGAAGCGCGTAAACGGCAAAACCCCCGCCTTTGGGGCAACTCCCGTAAGGAAGTTGCCCCAACTGGCGGGGCCGTAAAAGACGAGTTATCTATTTGGACGGCGTGGCTTCGGCTACGCTGTCTTTTTATGCTGGCCTGCAAGATGCTCCTGGAACAGTTTCTCCATTTCCTCCGGGGACGGGGCACACCACAGACCAATGGTGTTGTAGTGGATGTCCACCCGCTGGTGCCGTTTGCCGTCTACCTTGTCAGGCCTGGACACTACGATTTTCTCAATGAACTCGTGGACGATTTCAGGCGTCAACTCCGTCAGCCGGGTCACCTGTCTGGCCCGCTCAATAAAACGCT
>CANOBV010000233.1 GCA_947564255.1 uncultured bacterium
GGGGCGGGCAGGGTGATGGGGTGGCCGTGGATGGTGACGGCCTGGAGCCCCAGCAGCTCGGACAGGGTGCCCGCGAAAATGTAGGACCCGGCGGCGAAGAGATAGGCTCCCAGAAAGCGGTTTCGGTGAGGGCTGTTGCCCTTGGCCATGCCGTCGAACAGACCCACCAGCTCCTCCAGCGCCAGCTGAAGTTTCCCCGGCTGGTATTGGAACCGGGGGATGGCGAAGACCCGGATCAGCACGGCGCATACCAGCAAGAACGCCGTCACCAGCAGCGCGGAGATCATCCCGGGGTTCACGTTTTTGAGGCCGAACAGGCTGATTTGTCCCGTGCCGTGGAGCACCGCGTCCCGCATGGCCTCCTGCACGCTCTCCGACCGGCCGGGAGACCCGGCCAGCAGCGCGGCGATGAGCAGCAGGACTGCGGCCAAAAGGCAGACCACCAGCCCCTTTTTGTGTTGCTTCATCCAAGCATTCCTTCTTTCGAGCTTTTCTGTCTGCCGCCCGAGGGCGGCGGCGCCCATATTATACACCTGTGTTTCTCCGATGTCCACCCGAAAAATTTTGCGCAGCGCCCCGACTTTATCTCACTTTGCCGGCAGCCCTGCATCGAGTTTCCCTTAACCGTATGTCGTATGTTAGCCCAAGCAAAAAGCCGCCCGCTCCGTTTCCGGAGTGAGCGGCCCTTGAAGCCTGTTTACAATCTCTCAAAACGCCATTTGGTGGGCCTTGATTTTTATGCGGAGGTGGAAGACACTGAGGTGAGATATTTATTTTGATAAAAAGCCAGCCACTTGCGGAATTCGGGCTGGTCGCCCTGACGCACATCCCGGGCGTAATCGTGAAACTGGAGGTCGGCGTACCGCAGTTCCAGCACCGCCAGCGCCACATTGGAACAGTGGGCGGCCACCCGCTCAAAATTGTTAATGAGGTCGTTGAGGATGAACCCCATCTCCAACGTGCACGCTCCGTTTTGGAGCCTCCGGATATGCCGGAGCTTCATTCCCTCCAGCATGGTGCTGATGACCTCCTCCAGTGGTTCCACCTGTTGAGCCACGGTCATATCCTCGTTTTCCAACGCCCGCTGGGCCAAAGCCACGATCTCCCGCACCGCCTCGGCGGCCCTGGTCATATCCTCCAGACCATCCGGGGAAAAGGCCACGCCTTTATTCTCCATCTCCTTGGCTAAATCCGCCAGCTTTACCGCGTGGTCGGAGATGCGTTCCAGGTCGGTGAGGCAGTGGAGATAGTGAGAGCTGATGAGAGTTTCCCGTTCGTTGAGCCCTCTGCTGTTCAGATGGAACAAATAGTTGCCCAGACGGTCCTCATAACGGTCCACTACGTTTTCCCGGCTTAAAATCTTGTCATATTTTTCTGCGCTGAATTTGGTAAAGAGGTCAATGGAACGGGTCAAGTTTTTGACGGCGGCGGCGGCCATGCGTACCACTGTGCGGCCGCTCTGCTCCAAGGCCAGGGGGGGGTAGTCCAGGAAGATTTCGTCCAACAGGTTTTCCTGGTCCTCCTCGTCCTCCTCGGAACGGTCTTCCCGGATGGTCAGGACGGCAAGCCGCACCAGCCAGTTGGTAAAGGGAAGCTGCACCAGGGTGGCGGCCACCTTGAACACGGTGTTGAACACGGCGATGCCAAAAGCGGAGGCAGGCAGGGCCATAAAGCCGAAATCCAGGAAAGCGTGGGCCAGGTAAAAGGGAACCATGAAAAGAGCCGAACCCACGATATTGAAATATAGGTAGATGACGGCGGTACGCTTGCCGTTGGGATTTGCGCCAATCGCGGACAGGAGCACCGGCACACATGCGCCGATACACATACCCAGCACCATGGGAATGGCCACCTCATAGCTGATAGCTCCGGTGATGGACAGTGCCTGCAGAATACCGATGGAGGCGGAGGAGGACTGGATGACCGCCGTCACCACAATGCCGATGAGCAGCGACACCGCCGGGTTGGCGGCGGCGGAGATGAATTGAAGGAAAGCTTCGTTCTCTTTCAGCGGGTCCATGGCGGAACTCATAGTCTGCATTCCGCTCATGAGTACGGAGAAAGCCAGCAGAATAAGCCCGATATTCTTTTGGGTCTGTTTGCGGCAGAAAAAATATAAGATGATACCGACGAAAGCGATGAACGCGAATACGGTGGCGGAAGTAAAGCCGCCCTCGCCCTCCACGCCGGCCAGAGTGAGAACCCAGCCGGTGGCGGTGGTGCCGATGTTGGCGCCCATGATGATACCCACAGCGTTGGACAGCTGCATGATACCGGAGTTGACGAAACCCACCACCATAACGGTGGTGGCGGAGGAGGACTGGATGACCGCCGTCACCAGGGCTCCCAGTAAGACGCCCTTGACAGGGTTGGAGGTGAGCTTGCCCAGTACTGTTTCCAACTTGCTGCCCGCCACTTTTTTCAGTCCGTCCCCCAGCAGGGTCATGCCAAACAGGAAAAAAGCCAAACCGCCGAGCAGTGATATGATGTCCGCTATACCCATGTCACTTCGTTCCTTCCCGCGGGTCCGGCCCGCTCTCAGGCTGTTAGCTGCGCACGAACATATCCATTATAACATACCATGATGGGAATTTCCCGCTTTTTTCACAATTTCTCTATGTTGTCGAATTTTGGAGCCGGGTGAGTCAAATTTTTGACAAAATAGAAAAACGGATGGATTTCCGACGGTATCGACTTTGTGAGGTGAAATGAAAGAGGTTTTTGGGGATATGGTGGAAACAAATACAAAACTGCCAGGGGAGCACATGGCTCCCCTGGCAGCGTTAACAGGATGCTATCAGATAAATGAACGGCGTGGCTTTTCCTCAATTTACCCGGTCCGGCATGATTCATATTGTTCACGGCGGGACCGTTTACTCGTCTTCGGAGGCTTTATCTCCCTCGTCGTCGAAAGACAGGGCGAACTTGCCGCCGCAGGTGGGGCATTCCACCAGCCCGGCGGCCAGGGCCTCGTCGTCCACCACCAGCTCCTCACCGCAGGTGGGGCAGGGGATTTCAAAGAAATCCTCTTCATCGTCTTCGCCGCCGAAGCCGTCGAAATCCGCGTCGGTCTCATCCGCGTCGTCAAATACGGCGTCTTCCAGGTCGGCCACAGTGTCCTCCAAAGTATCCAGTTCCTCATCAAACTGGTCCATAGCGGTGTCTATGCCGTCCAGCTGCAGGCCGACCTCCCGAAGCACGTCCAGAACCTCGGAGAGAATACGGGCCTCGCCGGATTTCTCGGTATCCAGCTTAAGTCCGTCAAACAGACCCTGGATATAGGCCACCTTTTCTGCAATGGTCATGATACGCTCCTTTTCATTGTCACGCCGTGCCTGTTCGCGGCGCGCGGCTTCGTTCCGCCACGGACAAAACCAGCCGCCGCCGCGCGCTGGCCGGGCTTTTGTCCCAGCGCCGCTTCATTTGCACCGCTCACGGCGGCTCTGCGCTTCTGGTCAGCCCTTGCACCTTTCAAGGTATTCGCCCGTGCGGGTGTCAATGCGGATTTTGTCGCCGGGATTGATGAACAGGGGCACTTTGATCTCTGCGCCGGTCTCCAGAATGGCGGGCTTGGTGACGTTGGTAGCGGTATCGCCCTTGACGCCGGGGTCGGACTCGGTGACCTCCAGTTCCACAAAGTTGGGAGGCTCCACGCCGAACACGCTGCCCTTGTAAGACATGACCTTGCAGACCATATTTTCCATGACGAACTTGAAGTTGTCGCCCAGCACGTCTTTGTTCACAGGGAGCATGTCAAAGGTTTCGCTGTCCATGAAATAGTACAGGTCGCCGTCGTTATAACTGTACTGCATGTCCTTTCGGTCCACAAAAGCCTGCTCAAATTTGGCGGTGGGGTTGAAGGATGTCTCGGTGACGGCGCCGGTGATGACATTTTTCATCTTGGTGCGCACGAAAGCCGCGCCCTTGCCTGGCTTGACATGCTGGAATTCCACCACCTGCATCACTTTGCCTTCCATCTCGAAGGTCACGCCGTTGCGGAAATCGCCTGCTGTAATCATTGCCATTG
>CANOBV010000234.1 GCA_947564255.1 uncultured bacterium
CCAGCCGTTGGCTATCCGGCTGGATTCCTTGTGGATGAAGTCGCGCCGCTGGTTGGCGATGTGCTCATGGAGCTCGCGGTATTTTTGGACTGTCTCCTGATAATTTTTGGAACCGGGTTCCATCCGGCTGAGCCGCTTTTGAAGCTTTGCCAGCTTTTCCCGGGACTTCTCCATCCATCGGGGCGGGTCGGCCATCTCGCCGCTGTCCGCCACATAGAAATGGGCCATGGAATACTTTAGACCGATGGTGGTTTCCGGGGCAGGTGTGACCGGATCGGGCATTTTTTCTCCGCATTCGTAGAGAATGGCGCAAAAGTATTTTCCCGTTTTGCTCTTCTCCACGGTGATCCGTTTCAGCTTCCACCACGGCTGGGGGCGGCGGGAGAATTTGGCCTTGACGATCCCCGCCTTGGTCATGCGGATGCCGTCTTTGGTGATGTAGATGGTGGGGCCGGATTCAAACACATGGTTGCAGGCGGTGAAAGAATCCTTATCGGTCTTTTTCTTTTTGAACTTTGGCGCGCCGAAGGTTTCGGGGGCTTTGAAAAACACCCGGAACGCCTGGGACAGCTTGTTGTGCTCCTGGATCAGCGCCTGGTTATCCACTTCTGTTAAAAACGGCGCTTCCTTTTTATACTTAGCCGGGGTTGGAATGAAGTGCTTGTCGGTCTCCAGATAAAACCGCTGCTGGTCGGCCAGCATATGGTTCCAGATGTACCGGCAGCAGCCGAAGGTTTTTTCAAACAGCTCCGCCTGGGCCTCGTTGGGGTAGAGTCGGACCTTGAGGGTGGTGTATTGGATCGTTTTGCCGTCCTCCATCTGCTTCTTGGGTTTTCGCGGCATTCTGGTTCACCCCCCCACCTGACAAATCAGATGGCCTTCCTTCCCGCCGGTATTGCAAAACAGATTGGACGGAAAATCATAGGTTTCCGTCCAAAAAAATTTTTTCTAAAAGCCCTTAATTCTCTAGGGTTCATGCCGATAAAAAACATAGAACAGGCCAAAAACCCACCAAAAAAGCCTGGACGGAAACCTATAAGTTCCCGTCCAGGCCTTTTGCCTGTCAGCAATTCAGCATCATTTCTGCGCGGATTGCGGCCTCCCTGAATGTAGTTTTTGGTATTCCACAGACTTCCGCCGCCGCACGCAGGGTTAATTCCCCACTGCGCCATGCCTGCCGCAGATCTTCAAAATTATCCGGCAAAGCCTTATAGGGCGCCCCGAACCGCACGCCCCGTGCTTTTGCGGCGGCGATCCCCTCCGCCTGGCGCTGGCGGATGTTCTCCCGCTCCGTCTGGGCCACATAACTCAGAAGCTGGAGCACAATGTCGGCAATCAGCGTCCCGGTCAGGTCCCGCCCCTGCCGCGTGTCCAGCAGAGGCATGTCCAGCACCACAATAGCGGCCCCCCGCTCCTTGGTAATGTAGGCCCATTGCTCCAAAATCTCCTCATAATTACGCCCCAGCCGGTCGATGCTCTTGACCACCAGCACATCCTCCGGCCGCAGCTTTCTCACCAAGCGCTGATAGCGGGGACGATTAAAGTCTTTTCCAGACAGCTTCTCCGTGACAATATTTTTTTCGGCCACCCCAAATTCCCGCATGGCAGCCACCTGCCGCGCGTCGTTTTGTTCCCGGGTGGATACCCGCACATACCCATAAGTAGTATAACTCATGCAGCAGCCTCCTTCCCAATAAAATACGACTCTATTTTACAGGAAAAGGGTGTTTGAGCGCATTACGGCAGACGGAAAGCAAAATTTTATCTGCGGCTATGGTTCTGCTGTCCGCCATCACAAAAATAAGGCCGCCCCCTGCCGGGACGGCCTTAAAGCTTGATTGCTTGTAACATGATCCGGTTATTGTTCCCAGTATTCCCTGACTTTTTCCGCCGCTGTCTCTGACGGCAACGAAAACTTGGACGCCAGCGTTTGAGCCACGGCCTCCCGGCCCAGAGACAGTTCCCACAACGTAGCCACCATAGCGCGGACACCTTCTTCTAAGCCTCTTTCCATACCTCTCTCCATTCCATGTCTTAGTCCCTCTTGCCTTGCGGCTTGAGCCACATTGTAGTCATGGATTTCCCACACCTTCTCCTGGTCAAACAGCATCACCATGATCTCAAACACCTCCTTCCTCCGGGACGCCAGGAACGGCGCCAAAACCTTCTCATTCATACACTGTTCTGTCGTCTCATCAATGGCCTTCTGTGTGCTGCCGTGCAGTTTGCGCTGGCTGTCCGTGATTTTGCAGAAACGGACATACTGCGCCAGGATATCCCCGTTCCCACTGTCCCGCAGCACCTTCACCCGGATCTCCGCACTGCCCGCGCCCTCGTACAGGCTGGACAGCAGCAACGTGTCTGGCACATCCGCCCGCTCCCCGGTGTACACCACGTACAACTCCGGGCGGGGAATCGACACTGCTCTGCAGTATTCTGATCGAGGACGGCTATGCGGTTGAGCCGGGTGTACCCACTCCCCACACCGAACCCGCAAAAGTTGGCTGGAAAGCCGGAGAATTCTAAATGCCAGCGAAGATTAATTTGACAGGTCAACGGTTTGGGAAGGTGCTTGTGGTTAGGGATACAGAAAGGCGTAAATCTAATGGCGAGGTTATATGGGAGTGCCTTTGTGATTGTGGAACCACATTTTTTCCGGGAACTGGGACACTGCGCTACGGAACAACACAGTTATGTGGATGTTCACATCATGAAACATTAACCCATCTGAGCATGTAGGAGTGTAAGCGTAATGGAAAACACCCTTGATCTGCTGGAGGCGCTGGAGCACATTGACCCGGCGGGCCTCTCATATCAGGAATGGGTCACCGTTGGCATGGGGCTGAAGGAGGCGGGATACCCTATCTCTGCCTGGGAGGATTGGAGCCGTTGAGACGGTAAGCGGTATCATCCTGGGGAGTGTCTGCGCAAGTGGGAGAGCTTCACCGGGAATGCGGAGCCGGTGACTGGCGGCACGGTCGTCAAGATGGCTATGGACATGGGCTGGCGGCCTGCTCCCTCTCAACCCGGCCATGAACTGAGCTGGGATGATGAAATCAATGCAAAGGACGAGCAGGTAATTGTCAATACGGCCTGGTTGGAATCCAAGGAGATACAGGAGCCCCCCGACAGCAAATGGTACCCAGCCCATGACCTGATTGAATACCTCGGCACCCTCTTTTCCCCGGATGATTATGTTGGCTACGTCACGGAGACATTCGAGGCGGAGGACGGGGAGCGCAAGCCCACCAGGGGGAACTACGACCGCACGGCGGGCCAGCTGATCGAGGCGCTAAAGAAGTGCGGGGATGACCTGGGGGCCGTCCTGGGGGACTATGACCCCGGCACGGGGGCCTGGATACGGTTCAATCCTTTGGACGGCAAGGGCGTGAAGAATGACAACGTGACCACCTTTCGGTTTGCCCTGGGCTTTTCCTGCGCTCAGGGGCGTGTCCTGTACGTCAACCTGGAGTTGGATAGGGCCTCCTGCCTACACCGTTTCCGGGACGTCTATGAGGCCCTGGGATACCCCCCGCAACACCTGGGGAGCATCGACGTTTGGAACCTCCGCGGTCGCTCCATCCCTATGGATAAGCTGGCACCCAAGCTGATACGCCGGGCCATGAAAAAGAACTATATCGCAATTGTCATTGACCCCATTTACAAGGTCATCACCGGCGACGAGAACAGCGCCGACCAGATGGCGAAATTTTGCAATCAGTTTGACAAGGTATGCACCGAGCTGGGTTGTGCGGTCATCTACTGCCACCACCACAGCAAGGGCAGCCAGGGGAGCAAGCGGAGCATGGACCGGGCCAGCGGTTCGGGGGTGTTTGCCCGTGACCCTGACGCCCTTCTGGATCTCATTGAACTGCCGATAGGCGAGGATTTACGCAAGCAGGAGATCAACAACGCCGTGGGCCGGGCCTGTAGGTTGGCCCTCCAGGCGGCGGGAAAATTGGATGAAGTCAGCCAGGATGATTTGTGCAGTGAGAAGGCCGCCCTGGCCGCCGTAGAGGCCGTTTT
>CANOBV010000235.1 GCA_947564255.1 uncultured bacterium
GACCACCGAGATCTACACTCTTTCCCTACACGACGCTCTTCCGATCTATTAAGTGCTGTACTTTTGTGCATTAGGTCAATTGAAGTACTGCATTTTTTGCATTAAGATTCAGAAGTACAGCACTTAATGAACCGGGTACGTCATTTTGGAGGTGAAACATATGACAGACATGCGTCGAGTGACAATTGCATTCCCGGATAGTATGGATAAACGGATTTTAGAACTCAGAAAGGATGACCACTTTATCCGCTCTTCCCATTCAGAAATCGTCCGAAAGATTCTTGAGCACGGCTTCCAGGCCCTTGACGCCGAGCGGGCGGCCCAGGACAGCGCGTGAAAAACCCCGCCATGCGGCGGGGTTGGGCGGCGGTTCGCTGTCTGGTCGCTTCCATACTGGCACAAGCAGACGCCGGAGGCGGCTTCATCCGGGAGCTTGGGGGCTGCGGCCGCCAACAAGCACGCGCCGGATATATACCGGCGCATGGCTTGTTGTCATTACATTCTGTTTACTTGAATTTTCGTCATGAGGGCTTCCTGCAAAACCTGGGAGAAGTTGATTCCCATAGATACCGCACGTTCGTTGAGCCAAGCTGGAATTGTCAAAGTTTTCTTGATTGCCTTTGTGTCCTGATACTGGTTGATGTCGCATGTGACCAAAGTAACGAAGCTGTCACCATCATAGGAGACCGCCGACACATCAGAAGGCGGGACAAGGTCCCGGTTTTCTTCCAGCTGCGTCAGCAGATACCCGGCAAGGGCTTCTTGGGCGCAGGCCATTGTTTCGTTGAGCGTTCCCCCATACGTCTGGCAACCCTCCAGATCGGGAAACTCGACCCAGTAAGCGTTATCCTCCTTGTGGAAAACTGCGGGATAAACGAACAACATAATACTACCTCCAATCGTCGGTGGAGGAGCGGGGCTTATTTCAGCCCCGTCCTCTTCAGTATGGCGTTTAGTAAGCCGGTTGGAACATCTTTCCCGTGAATTGGGATTGTTTCGATTTTGTCGTCTTTTTGCATAATGTGATGGCTTCCATGTATCCGTTTGACTTCCCAGCCGTTTTTCTTCAACAGATTCAGCAGGTCTTTGTCCTTCATGTTCCTCCCTCCTTACAATCATATTATAACACGTGCTATACGTATTGTCAAGAGGAGTTTTCAGTTATTTAGCCAATAAGTTAATCATTTTTTTGACAAGCTTTCGACGAAATCAAAGCCTGCCGTCCGGAAGACTACTTTTACTTAAAAGGTTGGATTCATTGGGACATGCCAGCTGGAAAGGGGTGGTATAAGCAAGCCGCCCGAGCGGGCGGGCCAGGACAGCATCTGAAGGGAAGTGAGAATTGGTGGAATGTAAGAAACCCGCTCCGGCGCAATCGGTGGGGCAGGAAGTGACGGCAGAGGGAGAGGCTCGGGCCGATGCAGGAGGTTTCACTGCCTGGCAGCTGGCGGAGCAGCTCGGTGTCCGCGCCGAGCTTTGGGCGTAAAAAGCGCCCTGCCGGGTGCTCCCAACACCTGGCAGGGCAGAGAAGAACCAACCACAAAAACCGGTCCTCACCTTGATTTTACCACGGTGAGGGCCGGAAATCAAGGAGAATCTATTATGAATATTGAAATCACGCAGGAACAGCTGGACGCCGTTATTGAGGCCCTGGAGTTCGCCCAGGTCCGCTGTGAGCAGGAGGCCGCAGCCCTGATAGGTGCGGCCGGGCGGGAGCAGGACGAAACCATCGTCAGGTTGGGCCGCAGGCTGGGCCGGGAGCGGATGGAACAAGCCGTCCAGGCCGCCGCGCTGGCGGACTTCTTCGACTCCATCACCGACGAGGAAATCGCGGCCAGCGCGGGAAAGACGTACCAGGATGTGACCGCCCTGCGGGACCCTCTGGCGGGGCTGGGCCTCGGAGGAGAGGGAGCGGACCCTTTTGAGCGGGACACCGGGGACGCTCTGACGCTGGACTACAAGGGCCAGCCCAGGGCGAAGAACGGGCAGTTTACCTACGGGAAGCTGGGCAATCGCTCGACAAAGGGGAAGAAAAGTGGTAAAATAGGCAAAAAGGGGATAGGCCCAAAGGAGTTTGAGCGGGTGACCAGCGGATTCTTTACGGATCATCCGAATTTAAAACCTGGGACGGAACGAACCTACGAATATGGGATGTATAAATATCGTGTTGTCGTAAAAGGGCCGGGAAATTATGAGTTTAAGTCCAGGAAACGGCTAAAATAGGGGTGTGCAAAATGGCGCGGGCAGAGCATGAATCGGAATATCAAAAACTTTTGATGGAGCGGTATGGACATTTAGCTGTGGAGAAATTGGACAAGAGCACACTTCAGGCTCTGTACAATGATCCGCAGGAGGAGGGCTACGAAGACGAGATGCTGGAGTGGCTGAAGGAGCATCCAAACGCCACGTTTGATGAGTTGATTCATTTTGATTTCAGCTTCTACGAGCCGCTTGAAATTGTGGACGACGAACTGGACGGCGGGGAGGACTAAATGCCCGCCTTAGACCGCGTGATGGCCGACAAAGAGCTGCGGCGGCTCATCCAGATGTACCTCCAGGCGGAGACGGACATCATCAACGAAATCGGGCGGCTCCGCTCGCTGGGGCTGGTGGATTACCACGTCCAGGCCGCTTTGGAGCGGGTGCAGGCCATTCTGCGCCGGCTGGAGGCGGAGGACTGGGAATACGTGCCCAAGATGATTGAGCGGAACTTCTATGTCCGCCATCCCGATGCCCGCAAGCCCTCCGCCCGGAGCGAGACGCCGGAAAAGCACGAGCGGGGCTACCTCAACGCGGAGGCCCTCACCGGGGAGCAGATGGACGTGGTCCAGCGGCTGACCATGAATCTCATGGGGGAGCTGGTGGAGGCCCACGCCACCACGTACCGCACGCTGGAGAACGCGCTCATCGGGCGCACGGAGCCGGACCTGTTCCGTCGCGTGGGATTGGAGCAGACGGCCCAGGCCCAGGCCATGGGGCGGGGCGCGTACAAGGCCCTGCCGGGGTTTGTGGAGGCCCTTCGCCGGGAGGGGGCGACGGCTTTCGTGGACAAGGCGGGGCGGCGCTGGAGCCTCCACACCTATGGGAGCATGGTGCTGCGCACCACCAGCCGCCAGGCGGAGGTGCTGTCTGTGCTCACCCGGGACCCGGAGTGGGACTTGTTCAAAATCAGCAAGCACGGCACCACCTGCAAGCTGTGCGCCCCGCTGGAGGGCCGGGTGTACTCCAAGAGCGGGCGGGACCCGGATTTTCCGCCCTTGTCGGCGGCATATGGGAAAATGGACCCCAGCGGACCGGACACGCTGGACAATATGTGGCTGAACCTTCACCCCAACTGCCTCCATCAAATTATGCGGTGGACGCCCATGGGGCGGTCCGAAGAGGAAATCCGGAAAATCAAGGATTTCTCCAGCTTCAAAACCAACCCGCCCGGCGTGGACCCCCGCACCAAAAAGCAGATTGAGGCATACCAGGAAAAAGAGCGGGCCCGGGCGCGGTGGCTGGCCGACTACCGCCAGTGGGAAAAATACCGGGAAACCCTGGGCGGAAGCGTGCCCAAGGCGTTTCAGACGTTCCAAAAGCACAAGTCGGCGGGGGATGAGAAATACAGGCTGTGGAGGCTGGATTACCGGCGGCGGAACGAACTTTTGCGGCATCCCGAGCGGGCCTTGCCGGGAGCGGTATCGGCAACGGCGGCAGACGAGAAATTCACTCGATATTTCTTTAACCCGGACAGTCGGAGCGGGGCTCCAAAGGGGGCGGCTTTCTCCTCACGGCTGGGGTATAATATAAGCAATTGGGAAAAGATGCAGGCGGAAATTATTTCAGCAGCCGCAAAATATCCATCCACTTTTAAGCGGGAAGATGTGCATGGAAAGCGATACGAACAGCTCGTCGTTCTTTATGGTGTAAAAAATAATCCAGCAAATGTGCTGATTGCCTGGAATGTAACCCCGGATGGGACTGTTCACATGAC
>CANOBV010000236.1 GCA_947564255.1 uncultured bacterium
CTTTTCGTACAAGCGGGCAAAGAAATTGCAGGGCCGGTTGAGGATGAAGGCGATCACCCCGCCGATGACCAGGGGCTGAAAGGCCCCCAGCACCCCGCCCAGCCAGCCGGTCACCGCGTCCAGCTTGACAATGACAGCCACCAGTATAATGGCGTAGGTGATGAGCAGGATGAGACTGCGAAACAGCTTTTTATCCATGGAAACACTTCTCCATTCCAATGATTTTCCTCAGTTTACCATTGGGGAGGCCTGCCGTCAAATTAAGATTTTTCTAAGGCATCCCTGTACCGGCGCCATTCCGCCAGCCGCCGCCTGGTCTGGTTGGACAGGGTCTCGGGAAGATGATCCAAAGCGAAGAAGCGCAGGTCCTCCACCTCGCCCTCCTGGCACTTCATCTCGCCGGACCAGTTCCGGCAGACATAGGCGAACTCCACATTATATACCTCGTCCCCGTTGGGATAGACGTGGTGCTCCTCCGGGCCGGCGAACACACCGTACCGCTCCAGCGTGTGGGCGGCGAGCCCCGTCTCCTCCAGCAGCTCCCGGCGGGCGGTGTCCTCCGGCGCTTCGCCCGGCTCCATGGAGCCCGCCGCGGAGAAGCTCCACTGATTGTTGTCGGTGCGCAGCTGGAGCAGGATGCGCCCCTGTTCGTCCTCCAAAATCACGCTGGCCCCCACCTGAATCAGAGGGCGGTGGCCCACAAGGGCCCGCAAATCCATGATATAACCCATAACAGCCTCCCGCACAGCTGTAAATTTTTTGACAAAGCTGTACCGCCCCCAGTATACCACCGGGGACGGCCCACGTCAATTTGCTCAAAAGGAGGGGCGCACGTCGTCGCCCCGGGCCCGCTCCAGGTCGATGTGCTTCTTCCGGTCCGAGGCATGGGCCAGCATGGAGTGCAGCTGCTCCCGGTCGCCGGACTCAATGGCCTGGCGGTATTGGCGAAGCCGTCCCTCCAGATCCTCCACCACCCGGCACAGCGCCGGGGCGTTGAGGGTGAACAGCTGGGTCCACATGGCCGGGTCCAGAGCCGCCACCCGGGTGCAGTCCCGGAAGGAGCCCCCCTCGAAGCCCTTGCAGGAGAACAGCCCCTCGTCGGCGCACACCGACACGGCGATGACGTGCATCATCTGGCTGGTGTAGGCGATCATCTGGTCGTGGCGCTCCGGGGTGGTGACGATCACATCCCCGAACCGGCAGTGCTCCGCCATCCGGCGGAGCAGGTCCAAATGCTCCTTCGTGGCTCGTGGGCCGGGGGTGACGATGAAGTGGGTGTTGCGGAACAGCCCGCCCTCGGCGTTGTCGATGCCGGACACCTCCTTGCCCGCCATGGGGTGGCAGCCGATGAAGTCTACCCCCTCGGGCAGGCACTTCGCCGCCTCCATCACAGCGGTCTTGACGCCGCACACGTCCCAGACGAGGCAGCCGGGCTTGAAGCGGTCCCGGTGCTCTTGCAGGAAGGCGATGATGCCCGCCGGGTCCTGGCAGAGGATCACCACGTCGGAGCCGGGCAGCTCGGCGGCGGGATCGAAGGTGAGCCGGTCCGCCGCGCGCTTCGCCGCCGCCTTATCGTAGGTGCTTTGAGAGCGCACCGCCCCCACCACCTCGAAGTCCTCAAAGCCCTGGAGGGCCATGGCCAGGGAGCCGCCGATGAGGCCCAGGCCGACGACCAATATACGCTTTTGCTCCATGAAAAGCGCTCCTCTCTTTTGTTACAGTTCTCTTCCAATACAAGCGGCTACCGTACGCAGCTTGTCCATGATCCCGCCGAACTGGGCTGGGGTGACGGACTGGGCCCCGTCGCACAGGGCGCAGGAGGGGTTGTTGTGCACCTCGATGATGAGGCCGTCCGCCCCGGCGGCCACCGCCGCCATGGCCATCCGCTCCACCATCCACGCCTTGCCGCAGGCGTGGGAGGGGTCCACCACCACGGGCAGGTGGCTCTGCCGTTTCACCGCCAGCACCGCCGACAGGTCCAGGGTGTTGCGGGTGTAGGTCTCAAAGGTGCGGATGCCCCGCTCGCACAGAATCACGTTAGGGTTGCCCCCCGCCATGATGTATTCCGCGCTCATCAGCCACTCCTCGATGGTGGAGGACAGCCCCCGCTTCAGCAGGACGGGTTTGTTCACCCGGCCCACCTTTTTCAGCAGGTCGAAGTTCTGCATGTTTCGGGCCCCGATCTGAATGACGTCCACCGCTTCCTCGAACAAGGGGAGCTGGTCGGCGCTCATCAGCTCGGACACGATGGGCAGGCCGGTATTTTTGCGGGCCTCGTCCAGCAGGAGTACGCCTTCAACGCCCTTGCCCTGGAAGGCGTAGGGGGAGGTGCGGGGCTTGTAGGCGCCCCCCCGCAGGGCCGCCGCGCCGGATTTCTGCACCGACTGGGCCACCTCTAAAATCTGCTCCTCGCTCTCCACCGAGCAGGGCCCGGCGATGACCGCGATCTTGTTCCCGCCGATGGACACTCCGCCGCCGATTTCAATGACGGAGTCGTCGGGGTGGTATTTGCGGTTGGCCTTTTTGTAGGGCTCACTCACCCGCATCACCCGCTCCACGCCGTCCAGCTGGGCCAGCTGTTCCTGGTTCAGCGCCCCTGCGTCGCCCTCCGCGCCCAGGATGGTGGTTTCGGTGCCCTTGGACACCATTACCCGCACGCCCCCCGCCTCCATGGCGTGGATGGCGGTTTCCAGCTGTTCGGGGGTGAACTCCCGCTTCATAATGACGACCATTTGATGTTCGCTCCTTTGTGTTATGGTTTTGGACATACAAAATGCGGCCGCCCTCCGGCAGCCGCATTCCATAGGAAAGACGCGTATACCTTCAAGGGCATGACAAATCGCCGCTATCGCAATAGCGGTAATAGCCATACCCATAGTTCCGGCTGGTCATGTGCGGTCCCTCCTCTTTTGTGCTGAGGATAATTTAGCACTTTTATGTGAAAAAGTCAAGAGGGAATTTTGAGAGGTTCTAAGTTTTCGGGTAATTTCAATTTCTGCTTCTCCACTGAATGGCCAAACCGGCCAATAGGGAGGCCGCAGCCGCATTGGTTGCCAGCAGCGCCAGGATTCCATATTGCTCGCTTCCGTTTGAAGGGACGGTTTTTTCTATTGCCCACGCCGCGACGGCAAGGATGACAAAACCTGCTGTGACAAGGTATGCCCGCTTCATGTGCCGGCAGAAAAAACGGAGAAAGACGCCGATGGTTATGGGAACGACAAACAGGCTGACATAGTTTATCAGAATCTGGCCCATGAGATGGCCTCCTTTGCAAAACTTGGCTTATGATTTACCCCGCGAGACTGCCGCAATCTCATAGATAGGGAGTTTTTCTCCAAAAGAACGACCATCAACTGGAGGTTTCAAATCCGCTTTTATGATTGCTTGTTTTATCTGTGTTTTTGACCTCCATTGAGATTTTTCCTGCGATACAAGCAGACCGCCATAATAGCGGTAACACCTTTTGCTCATAAGCACCCTCCGATGATTCTCGTTGCTGTCTGCTCCAGCTTTTGCAATCTGGCCAGTTCCTTTTCAGCGACCTCTCGTCCAGAAACTGTCACAAGATATTCTTTTTTTCTGCCTTTGTTGCTTCTGTGTAACGCTATCCAGCCTTTATCCTCCAACGTGGACAGGGCGCCGTAAAGCGTTCCGGCGCCCAAAGCCAAACGTCCGCCGGTTTCCTCCTCGATAAATTGCATAATTGCGTATCCATGCCTCGGCGTGAACAGGGAAAACAATATATAAAATGTCACTTCTGTAAGCGCGCCGCCTTTCACATGGTCCCTCAACAAACCGTCTCCTTTATTACAGTTACTGTAATTAATGTATCGTTAACCGTAATAGTTGTCAAGCCCTATGATTGAACATGATTCATGTTTTCGGCGAGAGGGGGGGTAATAAAATCAGGTGCTTCTGGCGCATAAATTCCTTGCGCTCCTTCAGACGGTAAGACTCGCCCTTGA
>CANOBV010000237.1 GCA_947564255.1 uncultured bacterium
CGGGATATTTCCAGTCTGGTCAGTCCGAATCAAACGGCCACATGGTAAAACACGGTTCCTCAAAACTCAGGTGCGCTCTCATGAACTGCTGTCTGCCGTTGATCTCAAACGAGCCTGTCTTTGCGGAATACTACGCCAAGAAGCGGGCTGAGGGGAAGACACACCGCGTTGCCATGACCCACGTTGCCAAGAAGCTGCTGCGTGTGATCTACACCCTCCAGACCAAGAACATCTCTTACGACCCGGCGTTGATTCGCTGATAAATTTCCACGTCAAATTTTTTGGCTCCCCTGGGGGGCTTGCTTTCCTATGCCCTTTTTTACTCACAAAAATTTTTATCATTTCCCTCTTGACTTCTTATAGTTAGTCACCTCATCTTGAATTTTTCAAATATAGTTCCCCATAAAACCGTGCTTCTACTTCACAACCCACCCTCTAGGAATAAACAAACTGCTGAACTGCTCCTCAGCATAAGTATCCGTCATTCCGGCGATGTAATCCAGTACCGCTCGTTCCGGCGTTTCCCGCATCATAATATCCTGATATTCCGGAGGCAGCTTGTCCGTGTGCTTGTAATAGTATTCGTACAGCAGGCAGATCATGTCCTCCGCCTTACCCTCTTCCCCCTTTGCCAGGGGGTTAAAGTAGACCGACTGGAACATAAACTCCTTCAGCTCCGCCATGGCGCAGGCAACGGGTTCCGACTGGCAAATCAGCATTCCCTCCCCGCTGGAAGAAATCACATCCATGGTCAGCGTTTCAATACGTTCCCCGTGTGTGAAACCCAGGACCTGGGAAATATGTATGGGGATGTCGGTGGGAAAGATGATTCCCCCGCGCATGGCGTCATCGATATCATGGTTGATATAAGCGATTTTGTCGGCGAACCGTACCAGCTGGCCTTCCAACGTGTCCGCCTGGCGGCCCGCCGTGTGGCACAGGATACCGTTCCGGACCTCGTGGCACAGATTCAGCCCCGCTCCATCATTCTCCAGCCGGTCCACTACCCGAAGGGATTGCTCATAATGACGAAAGCCTCCCTCCACCATCCGGGAAAGCGCCCGCTCCCCGGCGTGGCCGAAAGGCGTGTGGCCCAGGTCATGGGCCAGAGCGGCCGCCTCGGTAAGATCCTCATTGAGCCTCAAGCCGCGGGCCATTGTCCGGGCAATGCGGGACACTTCCAGGGTGTGTGTCATCCGAGTACGGTAGTGGTCTCCCTCTGGCTGGAGAAACACCTGCGTCTTATGTTTCAGCCTCCGGAAGGATTTGCAATGGACCACCCGGTCCACATCCCGCTGAAAACAGGTTCGCATGGGACAAGGCGGTACGTCCACCGTCCGACCCTTAGAGTCCGCCGACAAGCACGCCCGTGGTGACAAAGTCTGGCGCTCCAGTTCCTCCGTGCGTCTCCGGATGACATGCTCCATACCAGTTTCCTCCCCAGCTTTTCCCATCGGATAACTTTTCCCATCGGATAAAATTGCCGACAATTACTTATACTCCATCCATTTTAAAAACCCTCTTTTATTTTAAAAATTTTTCACATATTTTTCTTTCGTCCCAAATAGGCTTTCCCCGGGAGGGAGTGCCATGACTGTCCATCTTGCCCGTCTGTTGGTACTGGCGGTAATTCTTGTCAACGGCTGGACTGACGCGCCCAACGCCATCGCTACCGCTGTGGGTTCCGGAGCACTGACTTTTCGCAGAGGCGTGTGGACGGCTGCCGTGTGTAACTTCGCTGGGGCTGCACTGGCCTGTCTGTGTTTTCCGGCTGTAGCCGACACCATCGGCCAGCTGGTCGCTTTCTCCAGCCCACGTTCTGCCACCGTGGCGCTGAACGCCGCATTGCTGTCCATCATTTTGTGGGCCGTGTCGGCGTGGCGGTTCGGCCTGCCCACCAGTGAGAGCCACGCCTTGCTGGCGGGCCTGTCCGGCGGAGCCATCGCTTTAGGCACAGCACAACTTGATGCCGGGGCATGGCTTCGGGCGTTTGCAGGGCTGGCACTGTCCTTGCCTGCGGGAGCAGCGGCAGCGAGAATATTCCGACATTTTTTGACCGGTCAGGTTCGCCGTCCCGCAATGTGGCAAAGAGGGGCCGCCGCCCTCACCGCCCTGCTTCACGGAGTGCAGGATGGGCAAAAGTTTATGGCACTGCTGATGCTCACCGACACCCTGGCCGAGACGCAGCCCTTTTCTCGGCTGACGCTGGCCTTGCTTACCGCAGGAGTTATGGCTCTGGGCACCGCCCTGGGCGGAAAGCCTATCGTAGAAAAAGTGGGCACAGAATTGGCCGTTCTCTCCCCCGCCGACGGGCTGGCTGCGGACTTGGGATCTGGGGCTGTCCTGCTGGTATGCTCTGCGCTGGGTTTGCCCGCCTCCACCACTCACGCCAAGGTGTCCGCCATCTGCGGTGTGGGTCGCAGAACAGACAGACGGGTGGTGAGTCAAATGGTGGGGGCGTGGGTTCTCACTTTTCCCGCCTGTGGGGGAATGGCGTTTTTATTGGCCAAAATAATGATGAGATAACTCTCGAAAAAAGCTCCGGCCCACATTGTCTGCGGGCCGGAATCTTTTGCTATTTCACGTGATTTTCTAAAATCACCGCTTCCCAGGGATTCAGTCTCCCGTCGAATTCTTCCCTTTGGTAATTGGAGCGCAAAAGGCTCCCCCGACTGCCAACGCGGGCGGAACGATTGCTGAAATTCAGCGCCACGGTGACGCTCTCCGCTCCAAGACGGCGGCGGTAGACGAACACCTTGTGAGTGTATTCCAGCCATAGGAAGTCACCTCGACGCAAAACTTCCCGTTCCCGGCGCAGTCGGGCCAAATCCTTGTACCAGCTCCAGATAGAATCCGGGTCGCTCTCCTGGTCAGCCAGGTTGATGAAATGATAGTTACGGTTAACCCCCAGCCACGCGCGGTCCGCCGTGGTAAATCCTGCGTTGGGACCGTCATCCCACTGCATTGGGGTGCGGGCATTGTCTCGGCTGGTGCGGGAGATGATTCGCCACTTCAGCCCCTCCGGTACATGGTAGGCAGACAAGATACGGTTCACGTTGCGGCTTTCCACATCATTGAGCTGGTCCACACCGTCAAAATCAAAATCAACCATACCAATCTCCTGGCCCTGGTAGACAAAGGGCGTCCCCCGGAGCGTGAGCAGCAGGGTGGCCAGCAGCTTTCCGCTTTCTCTCCAGTATCCATCACAGCCGAAACGAGGAATGGACCGGGGTTGGTCATGATTTTCCAGATAAATAGCGTTCCAGGGCAGCTCCTTTTGCCATTTGATCAATGCCTCAAAAAATCTTTTGGCCCGAAAATCCCGCTTCAGCCATTTGATGAAGTACTGGTCGGTCTCCATGTGCTCAAAGGAGAACAGCAGGTCTAATTCTCCCCGATCCGGGGCGCATAGATCTCTGGCCATATCTGGGGTGACGAACACCGTCTCCCCCACTGTGAACGCTTTATAGCCGTCCAGCACCTTACGCAGCTGGCGCAGGATATTATGGGTACCCTCCAGAGACAGGTAGTGTTCCAACCCCGTGAGGGCCAAACGTTTTTCGCCGTCGGCCAGACTATCTTTCCACAGCAGGTTGATGACATCGCACCGGAAGCCTGCTACCCCCCGGTCCAGCCAGAAACGAAGAATTCTTTTCACCTCGTCCAATACCTGTGGGCAGTGGTAGTTCAAATCGGCCTGGGTTCGGGCGAACAGGTGAAGGTAATACTCTCCCCGCACGTCATCCCATTGCCAGCAATCCTCGCCAAAGAAACCCGTCCAATTGTTGGGCAGACCGCCATCCGGTCCGGCGGGAGCCCAATAATAATAGTCGGTGTAAGGTTCAATCCGACGGCGGCTCTTCTCAAACCACTCGTGCTTGGTGGATGTATGGTTGATAACCAAATCCATCAAGCACGAGTGGTTTGAGAAGAGCCGCAGATCGGAAGAGCGTCGTGTAGGGAAA
>CANOBV010000238.1 GCA_947564255.1 uncultured bacterium
TTGGTCGGGTCCAGGTACAGAGCCACCAGCATATCAGCCGGCGGGTGGCCGGTCTTGCTGGCCATGTCGAGCTTTCGCCATTTACCCATGTTGTCCCCTCCATATCTGCCCGCAGTGAAACACGAAATAGAAGTATGCGCCCTGATCCTCTATCCTGTCTCCCGACGGATACAGGTCGTACTTTTCCGCCAGCGCAATCACGCTCTCTTTCAGCTGCCTCCGCGCCTCCCAGTAGTCATCCCTATCGGCTCGAATGTCGTACTGGGGGTTAATGATGACCTGGAAGATGTTGCTGAGGAACCCGCTCAAATCGAACGGGATGCCATCATCGGACTTGTCCGGCACAATGTCCTTGATTTGGAGCAGCTCTTTTTCAAAAGCCTTGCACCGCTCCAGGATTCCGCATTGCTCCGCTGTCTGAATGTCCCAGGCTCGCATTGTAAAACCCTCCTTTGGCTTACTCGGCGGCCAAATCGCCGTAAATGAGGATTTGGCCAGTCTGCATATTGCACTTCGCGTCGACGCCGTTCTCCCGCGCCAGAATGGTGATGTCTTGACCCTCACAGGCCAGCTTGTGCCAGATGGTCATAGCCGAGAACATTTTGCCTTCCGGCACCGGGAGCTGGCTGTCCTCCAGGGCTTTCACAACGGCGTTGTGGCTGCGGATAATCTTCATAATCGTTTCTGCCTTGGCATCTTTTCTCCCTTCGGTTTTTGTGCTGGGCATCCTCTTGGCATAGTCCATCCACTGCTTCGCCCCCTCCAAGTCGCCTTTGTTGAGCATAAACCCGGTCATGGCGACCTGGATTGCAGTATCACAAATCGCGTTCTCTTTGCCGGGGGCACACGTTTTCATAAGCTCCCCTTGCCCGGATAGCTGCTCCCCATTGTAGGCGAACTTAACGATGTATTTGCTGGGTTTCTCCTTAGCGTCCGTAATCATGAGGCCATCCGGAAGCCGGTTTTTCAAGATATCAAGCATAGTCATGGTCATGTTTTCACCTTTCTGCCCTCGTAACCTCCGGGGCGGGCTGTATGTGTTCAGTTGTAGAAGGGCCGAAGTTTGCCGCCCCAGACCTCCCACTGCCATGCGCCGCGCCCGGCATTGAAGCGAATATAGTGATAGTCCGTGGCGCAGTAGACCGGGCGGCGGTCAATCTTCCGGCCGCTGGCGCGGCAGCGATTGTGATGGTTGATTTCCTGCTCGTCGATTTCGTGCAGGATCGTGACCTGGCTGCGGTCGAAGCCGAACTCCCGGCAAACCCAATCCAGGGCCTCATCATCGGTCATGTAGCGGGCAGACCCGCTATCGACGCACTTGGCCAGCTCCGCATATTCGGCCTGGGTGATGTTCTGCGTGAACTCGTAGGGTTTCCATTCCAGTTCCCGGTCAAGCTCGGCCTGGAGGAAAGCCAGCCGGTGCTCATACTCTGCGCTGCTCTGCTGGAAGGTCTTGTCCATGTCCAGGATTTTGCCGTTCAGCCGGTCAATCTCGGCGGCGCGGGCCTGATAGATTTTCTTTTCGCCGTCACCATCGACAAAAGCCTTGCAGAAAGCGTCCTTGTCACCCTTGAAGCTGCAATAGGCCTCTTCGATTTTGGCGTACTCGTCGGGCATCGGCTCGAAGCCGGTGCGCTCCACAAATTCGGACAACATCATTTTTGCGTTCCTACTTGAATTTTTCTATCTGTTCTGGTATGCTGAAGGAGCCGGGTTCTCCCGGCGCCTCCGTGGCGAGGCGGGGCGGTGGTTATCCTTGACCGGGGCCACCGCCCCTTTTTGCTTACCGGGGAATCCTGGCAATCGCCCAATCTTTGAGCGGCAGGGGATCCCCCTTCATGTCCCGAACTGCCTCGTCCATGCCGCAGGCGTCGCAGATGTAGACATCGGCGTGGCGGCTCAGGGCATTGGTGGTCAACCGCTCCTTGACGGTCAGACGCCCGCAGCGGGGGCAGATATGCGTCCCGTCGGCCTGTACCTTGGCGAACTCGTCCACAGCCCGCTTTGCCGCGGCGGTGGCGGTCACGTCCTGGGAAAACTGCTCGTAGTCCATGTTCATTCTCCTTTCCTGGCCTCGGCCGCAGCTGCCAGCAGCGGCGCGGGGTCAAATCCAAAGTCCTTGTAGCCCTCCATGATGGTGTTGAGGTACTGCTTCGCCGGCGGGGTGATTGCGTGGCCGGGGGTCATGACGTAAGCCATCCCCTTTACCTTCTTCCCTCGTACTTGCAGCGTGAACACCTGCTTGACGTACAACCTGGGGAAGCCCTCGTACCAATCCAGGGCATCCTCGTCCGAGGGGCTGATGGACCAGATACCAACGGGGACGCTGGCCCCGTCGCAGGGCTCGATGTTGGCAACACCCGAGCGACTGTTTCCCCGGAACACCAGCTTATAGCCGTCGATGGTGGAGCGACCAATGGTAAGCGCGTCCGGGCAGCGACGGAGCATCTGATCAACGTCCAGGTTGCTCCCGTAGGCAACATAATATTTCCGCTTCATAAATTCCTCCGTTCTCCCCGTATGGCCGGTAGGTCAGCCGGTTTGTTGTTAAGCTACCTCGGCCTCCGGCTGGGCCTGGGGGCGAAAGGGGGCGGTCAAGTGCTGGCGGCAGGTCTTGAACTCTGCCCCGCCCAGGCCCAGGCGCTTCACCAGGACATTGGTCATCAGCGTGGCCTTCTGCTCGGCGGTGTAGCCTGCGCAGCCCTTGAAGTAGAGCCGGGTGTCCTGGCAGTCAATGGCCCAGGCGCTCATAGCCAAGCAGAACTGGACGTAGGCCTTAATCTTGCCGGCGTGGGTGGTGCCGTTGAACAGCCGGAACTCAACCGTCCCCTTGGTGAAGAAAGCGTGGAGGTTGACACCATGGTACCGGCTGGAGTTGTAGTGCTCATGGTTGATGCCGCCGGTGTAGCCGTCGTTGGCGGCGCTGTACCAGATGCGCTCGATGCTGCTCTTGGTTTTCTCACTGTCGTTCTGCATGGCTTTCAACAGACCGGCGTTCATCTTCTTGCACCAGCGGTTGGCGCGGTTGCCAATCTCCAGGGCCTCGTAGAACAAATCCTGGCGGCCAATGGCGAAGTTCATCAGGCGGGTGAGGCTGGCGGGGGTGTGATTCTTGCCGTCCACATGGACGTGGATGCCGCAAGAACTGTTGGCGATTGCCCCGGCCTCGCGGAGAGCGCGGACGACGTTCTGCAGGTCCTCCATATCCTCGTACTGGAGGACGGGGGTCACGACCTCGCAGGAGTACGCGGTGCCAGCGGAGACGCGACCGTGGCTGCTGCTCTTGCGCTCGGTGGTGATGCTGGCGTCGGACATGGCTTTCCAGGTACGGCCCTTCCGGTCAGTGGCGCCGTAGGTCTTGTAGTAGGTGCCGAGGTAGCGGGCCTGCGTGCCGAAGTAAGTGGCGATGACGTTGGCGGCTTTCTCGCGGGTGATACCCGTCAGCTCAATCTCCACACCGAAGTTCTGTTTCTTCATCATGTCGTACATTTTCGTGACCTCCCAAGTTTTTGTCCGGGGTGTTTCCTGTTGTGGTTACATAGTACATCATTCTCGTTTACTTGTCAACACCTTTTTCGTTATTTTTATAAATTTTTTTGTTGACAAGTAAATAATAATGGTGATATAGTATTTGTATGAAAGGGGGCCGCGAAATGGTAAACGATAAGGTACGCGCGATTTTGGCCTTAGCCGGGAAACGCAATATTGATTTAGCGGGGCTATATGGCGTTTCCAAACAAAGCATGAACAACAAAATGACCAACAACCGCTTTTCCGCTGATGATCTGATCCGCATTGCTGAATTTGCTGGGTGCCGGGTTGCCTTTATGCTGCCGGACGGTCAGCATATCTTTTTGGAACCAGAGGATATTCGCCAGGATCGAGATGACAACCCCACAAAAAGCAAAAAAGACCCGGACGAATAATCGTCCGGGTCTGTGGAGCATGGCTTATTCCTTG
>CANOBV010000239.1 GCA_947564255.1 uncultured bacterium
TGAATAGCGATGCAGTTAGTATGCCCCTCCACCAGATAAACAGTATGAGTATAATGGGTATTGAAAAGCAAATTCTCGCTTTCCGAGGGGGCAAAACGCGGATTGTCCAGTTGGCCCTCGCCCACAACACCATAAAAACCGCCCTGATAGGAAATGAAAATCGGAACTGCAAGGCCGCTGGAAATTATCCCTTCCGAATTTTCCAATCCCAGTTCTTCTGCGGTCAGCCATTTTTCAGCCCGAGTATCCCCAACTTGGACAGTACCAGGTTCAACCGACTGGGACGAGTCTGCGTTGGAGTGATTATCACCATCGCTGACCGCAGGCCCAGGCACATTAGAGTAAGGAGGCGACACAACTCCACCTGGCCCTTTCAAAATGCCCGGTAATGCTGCTATAGCTACTGTGACAATCAGGCCAAAACACGCCACCGCGCCCGCCCATTTCAGCCAGTTAGACTTTGCCCCGCCTCTGCGGACAGCGGTTTCGCACCGCTCCAACAAATCGCCATCCACCGTACCGATGGCCCGGTACAGATTTTCAACATTCACAGATAGCCCTCCTTTTCCAGTTCCCGCCGGAGTTTTTTTCGCGTCCGGCTGAGGATTACCGTCACATTGTTTTTTGTCATTCCATACTCCCGCGCAATCACAGCGGCTGGCTTATTGAAAAAATATCGGCGCAGGAATATGTTTCCCTCCTGCTCCGGCAGCGTCCGCACGAAACGTTGAATGCACTCCTCCAATTCTTTGGACTCGTATTCCACTGCCGCATCCTTCCCGCCGGAGAGGCACTCCACCAGCTCGTCCAAAACCAAGGTGATCTCACCGCCGCCCCGCTTTTCTGTATTTCGTGCGCGAAAACGGTCAAAGGAGAGATTGCGCGTGATTTTCGCCAGAAACATCCGAAGCACCTTGGGGCGCTGGGGCGGAATCGCGTTCCAGGTGTGAAGCCATGTATCGTTGATGCACTCCTCGGAATCTTCCACGCTGTGCAGTATATTTTCGGCGATGGAGAAGCAGTAAGCTCCGTACTTGTTGGCGGTTTCGGATATTGCTTCTGCGTTCCTATGCCAGTACAACTCTATGATTTGGCAGTCCTCCAAGGTTGCGCCTCCTCTCCGATATTTGAAGGTCCCTTCACCCCTATAAGACGTAAAATACCGAAAAATCTTACAAGGGCTTTCAAAAATTTTTTGAAGACTTCATTCTATTGTATCAGCTATGGTAACTGAGAGCAAGTATCGACCCGTGGCCCAAATTTCGCTCCGCTCATTTGTTCCCCTGGTCTGCTACTTGTTGGGGAGTGCCTTCCCCAAACCCTGCTGACCGGCGCGGAGCGCCGGTGTTATGGCGCAGCCGCGCCACAAAAATCCGTCAGCCTCGCCCGTTGCGTTCTCGCCTGACCGGGCGGAAATCGGAGGCCGTTTCCGCAATCGCCGCAGAGCGGCGCACCCGCCGGAACAGTACACCCGCTTCGCGTCTGTACTGTTCCATCGGGTCAGAAAGGGGTACGACAAAAGTAGACACCAAAACGCATTGACAATGCTTTTCGTTCGGCCTATAATAGTCTTGACGATGAGCGATGTAAGAAGTGAATATTGAAAAATCCCTTGCACCCAGACGGTCTTGACCGCCTGGGTGCATTGTGTTTTTCCAAAGCCTAATGTTCCCTTCCAGTCGCGTAACAGACCGCCCATGACAACTGAATATGGAAAACTTGAAAAGTGTATAATGGGCGAATTATACCCAAACGGGAATTTCAAAATAGGAGGTAAAAATTATTGTCCAAACGCTACAACACGCCCCACCGCACCCGCATCATCAAGACCCGTGTCACCGAGGAAGAACACGCAGACTTCATGGAGCGCTTGACCGCCTACGGTATGAGCCAGTCCGAGTTTATCCGGCAGGCAATCACCGGCGCGACCGTCAAGCCCATCATCACCGTGTCCCCGGTGAATGACGAGCTGCTTGCCGCTGTCGGTAAGCTGACCGGGGAGTACGGCAAAATCGGCGGCAACCTCAATCAGATCGCCCGCTATCTGAACGAGTTTGGGACGCCGTACAATGCCCTCGCCGCCGAGGTTCGGGCGCAGCTGTCCGACCTCGCTGCCTTGAAGTTTCGGGTGCTTCGGGAGGTAGGTGAAGCCATTGGCAACACTGAAACATTTAAGCTCTAAAAATGCCGACTACGGCGCGGCGGAGCAGTACCTCACCTTTGAGCATGACGAGTTCACCGGCAGGCCCATCCTGGACGAGAACGGGCGGCTTGTCCCCCGCCAGGACTACCGCATTTCTTCTTTGAATTGCGGCGGGGAGGACTTCGCCGTGGCCTGTATGCGGGCCAATCTCCGCTACGGGAAAAACCAGCGGAGGGAGGACGTGAAAAGCCATCACTACATCCTGTCCTTTGACCCCAGGGACGGCCCCGACCACGGCCTGACGATGGACAAGGCCCAGGCGTTGGGGGAGCGGTTCTGCGCCGAGCAGTTCCCCGGACACCAAGCCCTGGTCTGCACCCACCCGGACGGCCACAACCACAGCGGCAACATCCATGTCCACATCGTCATCAACTCCCTGCGGGTGGAGGAAGTGGGGCGCAAGCCGTACATGGACAGGGCCAGCGACACCCAGGCCGGGGCCAAGCACCGCTGCACCGCCGCTGCCATGCGTCACTTCCGGGCCGAGGTCATGGAGCTGTGCCAGGGGGCGGGGCTGTACCAAATCGACTTGCTGGGCGGGAGCAAGAGCCGTGTCACCGACCGGGAGTATTGGGCGCAACGGAAAGGACAGCTTGCTCTGGACAAGGAGAGCGCCGCCCAGGGTAAGCCGCCTACCAAGTTTGAAACGGACAAGGAGAAGCTGCGCCAGGAGATACGAGCTGTTCTTGCCGTGGCTGTCAGTTTCGAGGATTTTGCCCAGCGATTGTTGCAGCGGGGCATCACCGTCAAAGAGAGCCGGGGCCGGTTGTCCTACCTCACCCCCGACCGCACCAAGCCCATCACCGCCCGGAAGCTGGGGGACGAGTTCGACCGCGCCGCCGTCGGTGCCGCTCTGGAACGCAACGCTGCCCGTCCCAGCCGCGGAGCCAAGCCCAGCATCCGGGAGCAGCTTCGCCAGCCCCAGGGTGTTCAACGTATGGTGGACATTGAGGCCAAGAAAGCCCAGGGCAAGGGCATCGGCTATCAGCGTTGGGCCTCCACCTTCAATCTGAAACAGGCGGCGCAGGCCCTCAACCTCTACACCGAGCATGGCTTTTCCTCGCCGGAGGAATTGGACGCCGCTGTGTCCGCCGCCTTTGCCGCTGTGCATGACAGCTCTGCCAAGCTGAAGCCCATCGAAACGGCCTTGAAAGAGAAAAAAGAGCTGCGGCGGCAAATCATCATCTACCGGGACACAAAGGCCGTTCGGGATGGCCTTGCCGCACAGAAAACGCCCAAGGCCCGCGCCGCCTACCGGCAGGAGCATGAGGCCGACCTGCTCCGCTCCGAGGCCGCTGTTCGTTTCTTCAAGGCCAAGGGCATTACCAAGCTGCCCACCATCAAACGGCTGACGGAGGAGATCGAGGCCCTGCTCTCCGAGAAGAACGCCGGGTACACCGAGTACCATTACCGCAAGCGGCAGGCGGACGAGCTGCTGACCGTCAAGCGGAACATCGACCAGGTGCTTCACGGCGCACCCAGCCAGCGGAGGGACGAGCATGACCGATAACATCATCCGTCTGGACTACCAGCAATACCGAACCGTCCGGCGGTTGGTGCATGAGTGCTGCAACTACCAGGACGGCAACTGCCTCCTGCTGGACAATGGGGAGGAATGTGTCTGCCCGCAGAGCATCAGCTATTCGCTGGTCTGCAAGTGGTTCCGGGCGGCGGTGCTGCCCCTGGACGAGAGCCTGTGCGCCGCCCTGCTCC
>CANOBV010000240.1 GCA_947564255.1 uncultured bacterium
CCCGGTTCACCGAGGAGTTCGGCTGTCTCACTGAGACCGCCCTGGCCGTCTCCTGCCCGGAAGCGGCGCGGCTCCTGCTGGAGGCCCCCCATTTTGCCCTTGTTGAAACGGACGACGGCAAAAACGCCCCGCCCTTCGACGGCGTGGACCCGGACTTGTTGGACGGCCTGGAGGGCAGCCGCGCCCAGGTCCTGGCCCTGCTGGACGGCGGCGGGGGGACCATCTGGGAAAAGCTGCGGACCGTGCTGGCCCACGCCATGGACCTGGAGGGCTATATCGGGATGGAAGAATACGTCCTGATGGCCTCCTGCCCCCTTCCGCCCGCGCTCAAGCCCGAGCCCTCCCGGCGGCAGGGTCCGGCCGTCCGTCTGCTGAACCTGCTGGCGGGCCTGGACCCCCTGCGCCCCTCCTGGCCTGAGCTGTTGAGGAAACGGGCCAACCAGCTTGCCGCCCTGTCTCCGGCGGACTATCTCTCTCTGCGGACGGAATATGAGCGAAACAACCCCCGCTGGGAGCGCCGGCTCACCAACCTGGCCTGTTATTTCGTGTTCCGCCACTGGCACAAGGCAGTGAACGACGATATTTTAAACGGTCGCGCCGCTTTCGTGTGCGCCGCCTGTTCCGCGCTGTACCACCTGGCCCTGTTCCAGCCGGGGGAGGAGATATCCCTCTGGTCCCGGTTCAGCCGGGAGGTGGAGCACGACGAAAACAACCTGGAGGCGCTGATCCGGGCCCTGGACCGCTGGATTCCGCCCGATTTTATTTGAGAGAGGAGACGAGCTTATGCCACAGCAGCTCAGCGATCACGTCCGCCTGGGGGACGATTTGACCAGCGTGGTCATTCTGGACCAGACCCTTCTGCCCAACGAGGTAAAATACCTGACCCTCCGGGAACCGGAGGAGATGTTTGAGGCCATCCGGCTGCTGCGGGTGCGGGGGGCCCCGGCCATCGGCATCTGCGCCGGGTACTGCCTGGCCGCCCTGGCCCAGCAGCGCAGGGACCTGCCCTCCGGCGAATTTGCCGCCCAGCTCCACCGGCTGTCCGCTTACCTCAACTCCTCCCGGCCCACGGCGGTGAACCTGAGCTGGGCGCTGAACCGTCTGGGCAGACTGGCCCACTCCATGGCGGACGCCGCCCCCGCCGCCGTCGCCGCCGCCCTGCGGGAGGAGGCCGCCGCCATTCACAAAGAGGACATCGCCATGTGCAGGGCCATCTCGGAGCACGGCCTCACCCTCATCAAGGACGGGGACGGTATCCTCACCCACTGCAACGCGGGGCCGCTGGCCACCTCCCGGTACGGCACCGCTCTGGGCCCCCTGCTGCTGGGGACGGAGCGGGGCATGAACTTCCGGGTGTTCGCCGACGAGACCCGCCCCCTGCTGCAAGGCGCCCGGCTCACCGCCTACGAGCTGGACAAAGCCGGGGTGGACGTCACCCTCATCTGCGACAACATGGCCTCCATGGCGATGAAAAACGGCTGGGTCAACGCCTGCTTCGTGGGCTGCGACCGGGTGGCCGCCAACGGCGACGCCGCCAACAAAATCGGCACCAGCGGCGTGGCCATTCTGGCCAAGCACTACGGCATCCCCTTCTACGTCCTGGGCCCCACCTCCACCATCGACCTGAGCTGTCCCACCGGGGACGATATTCAGATTGAGCTGCGGGATCCGGAGGAAATCCGCTCCAAATTCTACGTCCAGCCCATGGCCCCGGCGGGGGTCAAATGCTGGAACCCCGCCTTCGACGTGACGGACCACACCCTGATCTCCGGCATCGTCACGGAAAAGGGCGTCTGCCGCCCGCCCTACGCCCAATCCCTGGCGGCGCTGTTCCGATAAGGCAAAGAGACCGGCGCGGCCATAGGCCGCGCCGGTCTCTTTGCCTTTCAACAAAATTTACAGGGCTTCTGCCATGGCCTTTGCCAGCTCTCGCATCTGCGCCCGGTTCTCCTCGCTGACAGCGGAGCGGATGGTAACCTTGGGTTCCAGCACGTTCAGCCCCTTCATCCCCTCCAGCTCCGCCAGCATGGTGCGCAGGGCCGTGGGGCCCCAGGAGCCGTTCTCCATCAGACCTACGGCCCGGTCCTTGAATCCCTTGGACTTCAGCCGGGCCAGCAGCTGTGCCATGGGCGGGAACACCCCCGCGTCATAGCTGGCCGCCGCCAGCACCAGCCCGCTGTACCGGAAAGCCCCGGCCACCGCCTCCGCCCAGTCCCGCCGGGCCAGGTCCATGGTCTCCGCCGTCAGCCCCTCGGCCCGCAGCATATCCGCCAGCTCCAGCGCCGCCTTCGCGGTGTGCCCGTGGATGGAGGCATAGGCCACCAGCACCCCCCGCTCCTCCGGAACGTAGCGGCTCCACAGGTCATATTTTTCCAGCGCCAGGGTCAGCCTCTCCCCGGACAGCACCGGGCCGTGGAGGGGGCACACCGCCGCAATATCCAGCGACGCCGCCTTTTTCAGCAGAGCCTGGACGTTGGTGCCGTACTTGCCCACGATATTGATGAAATACCGCCGCGCCTCGTCCACCCAAGGCTCCGCCGGATTGGCCGACCCGAACCGCCCGAAGCCGTCGGCGGAGAACAGGATTCTGCCGCTCTTCTCATAGGACACCATCACTTCCGGCCAGTGTACCATGGGGGCCAGATAAAAGCTCAGGCTGTGCGCACCCAGCTCCAGCTCGTCCCCCTCCTTCACAATGAGGGTGCGGCCCTCATAGCTCTCCCCGGTGAAAGCACACAGCATGGGGAAGGTGCGGGCGTTGCCCACCAGGGTCATGCCGGGGTACTTTTCCGCCAGGGCGGCCACGCTCCCGGCGTGGTCCGGCTCCACGTGGTGGACCACCAGATAGTCCGGCGTCCGCCCCGCCAGGGCGCGGTCCAGATTGTCCAACCATTCCGCCGTCTTGCGGGGGTCCACCGTGTCCAGCACGGCCGTCTTCTCGTCCAAGATCACATAGGAATTGTAGCTCACGCCGCCGGGGACGGCGTACTGGCTTTCAAACAGGTCGATATCGTCGTCAAAGCAGCCCACCGGCACAATAGCCGGGTCAAGATGAAAGCTCATAAATAACAGTCCTTTCTTTTGTGGGTCCGGGAACGCCCGGTTTCAACGCCCATCATTTTACTATGAATTGCCTCTCCCGTCAAGTTTTCCTGCCTCCTCAGTCTTGACAATTTCCGTCCCTGGTGATAAACTGTCTCCTGTCAAAATGGCGATGACGGAGAAGAACCCGCAGCGCGGCGCACAGAGAGGGACCTGCTTGGTGGAAGGGTCCCGCGCACAGCGGCGGGCGGTACCGCTCCCGAGCCGCCCATGAGGAGTGGGACGGGTGCGCCCGTTAAAGCGTTCTTGAGTGCGCCAAGCGGCGAACTGGGGTGGAACCGTGGAGTATGTGATACTTCATCCCTGGATTTCAGGGGTGAGGTTTTTTATTTTCCTGCCCCCAACACAAGGAGGAATTGCTATGTCCGGAGACAAAAACGAGTTCAGCTTTGAAAACGAGCAGTACCGCAAGACCTACTGGCACACCTGCTCCCACGTGCTGGCCCAGGCCATGAAGCGGCTCCACCCGGAGGTGAAGCTGGCCATCGGCCCGTCCATTGACAACGGCTTCTACTACGACTTCGACACGCCGGAGCCCTTCACCGAGGGCCAGCTGGCCGAGCTGGAGGCCGAGATGCGCAAAATCTGCAAGGAGAAGCTGAAGCTGGAGCGGTTCGAGCTGCCCCGTGAGGAAGCGGTCAAATTCATGGAGGAGAAGGGCGAGCCCTTCAAGGTGGAGCTCATCCACGATCTTCCCGAGGACGCGGTGATCTCCTTCTACAAGCAGGGGGAGTTCACCGACCTGTGCGCCGGGCCCCACCTGGACTCCACCGGGCGGATCAAGGGCAACGCCATCAAGCTCACCGCCT
>CANOBV010000241.1 GCA_947564255.1 uncultured bacterium
GATGCGGGTATACGGTTTATCTACCGTGTAATTCACAGTGCCGAAAGGCTGAAAGAAGTCCTGAGAGAGGGTTTCATATTGAAAATCCAAGGTGCGGTAGGGCAGGGGACCGAAACGGAAAGAAAACAGTTCATCGGTCTGTCCAGTGTATATGACAGGGCCGCCGAAAGCATTCCCATCAAATTTGACTATACCGTCCGCCAACTCCAGCCGTTTCAGTGCATCCACCCCCAGTTCTACAGTGATATTGGGGTGGTCCAGCATCCGTTCAAACATAGGCGTATAGCCTTCCAGCGGCATTCCCTGGTAAGCGTCCTGAAAGTATCGGTCGTCTTTTGACAGCCGAACCGGAACCCGCGCGGTAGTCGCGGGATCAATCTCCTCGGGGGTTTGTCCCCACTGCTTCATGGTGTAGTGGACGAACACATGCCGGTACACATAGTCGGCGATAGCGGAAATCTCAGGGTCCGGGTTCTGTCTCAGTTCCAAAATGGTCACTTGACTCTGGGCAGGGTAGGCGTCCAGCAGCTTTTGACCCAGCCGCTCGCCCTCCTCTGTTCCGAAAGCGTTTTTCAGGGAGTCCAGGTTAAAGGGAACGGGGAAAAAGAACCGCCCGTCCGTTTTTTTGTGAGCGGGGACCACTTCCGGATTGTCCCGAGGCAGATTGGCGATTACCCGGTGCTGATAGCGCCGCCATTTCGTGAACCGAGACAGGTAGTCGAACACCCGCCTGTCATTGGTGTGGAAAATATGGGGACCGTACCGGTGTATCAAAATTCCGGCGTCGTCCAGGCAGTCGTAGGCGTTGCCCGCCACATGGGAACGGCGTTCCAGTACGACTACCTTTTTATTTCCGTCCTCCGCCAACCGTCGGGCGGATACTGCGCCGGCATAGCCTGCGCCCACAATTAAAACATCACAGATCATAAAAACGTCACATCATTTCTAAGAAAGTGTTGCAAGGATTTATTAGATTATACCATAGGTCCTTACAGCTTGGAAGGGACATTTTATAAAATTTAATAAAATTTCCCGGTGGAGATTTTTAAGCCATTTCTAAAGACCCTTGTCAAAATGAGTCTGGGGAGAAATGGGATTGTCATAGAGAAGAAAATGTGATACAGTAATGAAAAGAACCCGCGCTGGACAGAAAGAGGGAAGGGACAATGGAGAGTACCGCCGTGATTCAGGAATTCCGGACAGCCCTGGGGGGATTTAACCGCCAGGATGTGCAGGATTATATCGAACAGCTGGCCGCCGTTCACAGGCAGGAACTGGAGGCGCTTCAAAAACGCTTGGATAAGGCAGAGCGCCGGACGGCGGAGCTGGAGGAAGCCATGCCTGACGCGGTAAGCGCTGTTGACAGGGAGAAAAAGGCCCAGGAGGCGTTGGACGCGTCTTCCAAGCAGGTGGTCCGGCTGAAAGGAGAACTGTCCCAGTCGGAATCCAAGCTGTCGGTGGCCCGGCAGGAACTGGAACGGCTCCAGGCCCAGATAGCTGTGCTGGAGCCGATGGCATCCAGCTACCGTGAAATGCGGGACCGGGCGGCGAATGTGGAATTGGATGCCCACCACCGCGCCCAGGAGGCGATGGTCCAGGCAAGGGCAGAGGCGGAACGTATCGCTGCGGATACCCGGAAATGGATGGCGGCTGTGCTGGAACAGTATGCCCAGCTGCGCCGGGGGATGGATTTGATTCTGGAACAGGCCCGAACGGTGCAGGGGGCGGCGGAACGTCTGGGACCAATGGACGAGGCCGCTCGGAGAATGCGGGAGCTGGCGGTAGGGCGAAAAGAGCAGGGAAGCGGAAAGACTGAGCATGGGACAGGGAGGAAAGAGCAGGGAGGCGTGAAATGAGCGCACTGAGTTTGGACACAAACAGGCTGAAAGGGCAAGTGGCCAGACTGCGGACAGGGGACCGGGTACTGCTGAGTGGGGTGATTTATACTGCCCGAGATGCAGCGCATAAGCGGTTGTTTGAGCTCCTGGATGCGGGGAAGCCCCTCCCTTTTGAACTGAGGGGCGCGGTTATCTACTATGCCGGCCCCACGCCTGGTCAGCAGGGGATGGCAGTGGGAGCCTGCGGCCCCACTACAGCGGGGCGGATGGATGGGTTTGCCCCCCGTTTGCTGGACTTGGGGCTTACCGCGATGATCGGGAAGGGAGAGCGAAACCAGGCTGTAGTGGACGCGATTGTTCGCAACGGGGCGTGTTATTTTGCCGCGGTAGGAGGCGCTGGGGCGCTGATTGCCCGGTGTATCGAGTCGGCGGAAGTGGTCGCTTTCGAAGATCTGGGCTGTGAGTCCGTCAAGCGTATGATTGTAAAGGACTTACCCCTCACAGTAGCGATTGACAGTAATGGAAATGACCTGTATAAGCAGGGCCGAGAGGCATACGAGATCGAGACTTTGGGAGGGAGCCGCAGCCCAGCTGAGATTTATCCGTAAATAGAACCCCCGTTTTCTGCGGAAAACGGGGGTTTTTTCCATTCGCCATTTATGGGGTGGACAAATTTCCTTGTTCTGGGTATGCTGAGAGGGTAGAAAGGAGGGCGCCGGAATGGATCAGGTGAAAATCGGGGCGTTTATCGCCCGGCTGCGCAGAGAGAAAAACTGGACCCAGGAGGAGCTGGGGGAGCGGGTCGGTGTGACCAATAAGACGGTGTCCCGCTGGGAGAACGGCAACTACATGCCCGGGGTGGAGATGCTGACTCTGCTGGGCCGGGAGTTTGGGGTGAGCCTCAACGAGCTGGTGGAGGGACGGCGGCTGGAGGGGGAGGACTTTCGGGAGGCGGCGGAGCAGAATCTGGCCGCCGCTTTGGAGGGGCCGAGGGAACGGCTGCGGCGGTGGCTTGAGCGGTACGGGGTTTTCGCGGCGGTTACGTTTGTACTGTGCGTGATGCTGGCGACGGTGGTGGTCATGGGCTTGCAGTACGAGCGAGAGCATCCCAGAGACGTTTCGCCGGCCGGCACGTTTATGTACCGGCCGGGATGGCCGGACAACCTGAATACCAAGGGGGTGCTTTACCTCAGCTTTTACTATGGAAAGTACTACATTTTCACCGCCAGCGGGGAATACCTGGAGTGGGGGAGCTATACTCAAAACGGGGACGCCGTCAGGGTCGGCGAGGGGGAGACGGCTCGGTGGCTCATCATAAAGGGCCGGCAGATTCGCGATGAGGACCCAAGAAACGGTGAATTGATCACCTACGAATACCTGAAAGACGTGCCCATATTTATTGGTATACCCCCTGACCGTATTCTATGAAGAAACCCCGACTCCGCAGAGCGGAGCCGGGGTTTTCGCAAATTGGGGGGATGCTCAGCCGCCGAACACCGCCAGCAGGAAGCCCGCGGCGATGGCGGAGCCGATGACGCCGGCCACGTTGGGGCCCATGGCGTGCATCAGCAGGAAGTTGTTGGGGTTGGCCTCCCGGCCCACGTCCTGGGACACCCGGGCCGCCATGGGGACGGCGGACACGCCCGCGGAGCCGATCAGCGGGTTGATCTTGCCGCCGGACAGCACGTACATCAGCTTGCCCATGAGCAGGCCGCCGATGGTGGAGAACATGAAGGCGATAACGCCCAGCACCACGATCATCAGGGTCTGGAGGGACAGGAAACGGGAGGCCACAGTGGTGGCGCCCACGCTGATGCCCAAAAACAGGGTGACAATGTTCATCAGGGCGTTCTGAGCGGTGTCGCTCAAACGCTCGGTGACACCGGTTTCCTTCAGCAGGTTGCCGAACATCAGGCAGCCGATGAGGGGAGCGGTGGAGGGGATGAGCAGAATGACAAAGGTGGCCACCGCGATGGGGAACACGATCTTTTCCACCTTGGACACCGCCCGGGCCTGTTCCATCTTCACCTTCCGCTCCTTCTCCGTGGTCAGCGCCCGCATGAGGGGCTTCT
>CANOBV010000242.1 GCA_947564255.1 uncultured bacterium
TTTTTGCCTGACTATTTTCTACCAATGACTGTCAACCCTCGTCCAAGGTCACCACCCAAAACCATGAAGCCCCGCATCAGCCCCTGTGAGTGCCTTTGAGCCCCTTCTGCGGGCCGGGTGGTATCCGTACACCTCCGAGGAGATGAAACGCGATGTTGGGGTCTTTGTGGGCGAATGTAGCAGAGGACAGTTTCTGCCCTGAAGTCTGAAGGGCAGAGCAGACGGGGACATCAGGAGGCTGGGTAAGTTCGCCCAGCCTCCTGGTGAAGTTTCGGCCCTGGGCCGCTCCAGATTAGGGAGCCAGTATCCGGGGAATGCCCAGTGCAAGGGCAACCCAGATGGCGGATTGAAGGGCGAAGGGAAAAAGCAGGATAAAAGCCGGGCGTCACAAGTGACACCCGGCAGGTCACAGCGGCCCGCAGTGCGGGCCGCTTTTTAGGCTTTTGAGGGCTGTGGCAAGGATTCCGGAAACTATTTGGAGAATTTGGCGGGTGTCTGCTTTTGGGGTCATTTCAGAGGGGAAAATCACGGGTTGGCGTCTGCTTTCCTCGAAACCTCACTGCTTCAACGGTTTGAGACAGGGTCTATAGTGGCTTCAGGGCGGTTTTTGGCGCAGAAATCAGCATTGAGAAGGGGGCCGTCTCACTCAAAATTTGCGGTGCTGAAAACAAAAAAGGCCAACGGGCGAAGGGTGCGAATTGCACCACTGTCTCCAAAGAAAAGAGCCACCAACGCAGACGAAAAAATATGTGTCTGAACTGATAATAATGGCGATTTAGGGTGGCTATTCCCAGCAAGGTGTGGTATGGTACGTCGTTGCGAAAGGAGGCGATGCCGAATGGCAAAAAGAAGGGCCAATGGAGAAGGGAATATCCGCAAGCGCAGCGACGGACGCTGGGAGGGGCGCTACACGGCAGGACGTGACCCGGATACCGGGAAAGTCGTTTACAAAAACGTCCTCGCCAAGTCCCAGAAAGAGTGCAAGGAGAAACTGAAGCGGGCTATTGAGAAAAACGCCAAGGTGGACGCCATCCGGGCCGAGCAGTACACCGTAGGCCAGTGGATGGACATATGGTTTGAAAACTGCGCGAAAATCAAGGTTCGTCCTTCGTCCCACAAGACCTACCGGGGCTACATCAACAACCACATCAAGCCCAGCATCGGGAAAATCCCACTGAGCAAATTATCCTCTCTGGATTTACAGAAGCTCTACAAAAAGCTGCTGAGTGGTGGCAGGGTGGAGCGAATTGAGTCAAAAAGCCAACCAAAAGGTCTCAGCGCCAAAACGGTGCGGAACATCAATCAGGTCATTTCCTCCGCCATGGATTTCGCTATCGACCAAAAGTTGATTGCAACCAACCCGACAGACGGCTGCGCCCTGCCCAGGCTGGAGCACCGGGAGATGAAAACCATTCCGGCGGAGCAGCTGGCGGCCTTCCTCCACGAGGCCAAGGAGAGCAGCGTGTACGAGATGTACTACATCGAACTGGCAACGGGCCTGCGCCGGGGTGAGATCTGCGGACTCATGTGGCAGGACTTCGACGAAAAGGCCGGGAAGCTGAAAATTGCCCGGTCGGTGAGCGCTCCCAGGGCTGGGGTACTGGAAATCGGGGAGACCAAGACCAGCCGGAGCAGGCGGATAATCCGTCTGCCGCCCAGCACCGCCCAGCGGCTGGCGGAGCGGAAAAAGCACGCCGTCAGCCAGTGGATATTCCCCGAGCCGCTGGCCCCGGAGAAGCCGGTCCGCCCCAACGCCGCCTACTACTGGATGAAGCGGATTTTGGAGGAGGTGGGGCTGCCTCAAATTCGATTCCACGATTTAAGGCACCCATATGTCAAGCCCACGACAAAGAATTTTTTGGAGAATAAACAATATCAACGCAATCCTAGCTTTGGATATCGCCTAAAAAGGCTTTCAGAATATCTTCCAGTTTTTCCGCACATCGTCGGTATATACCATAAGGGGGTACGACCTTTTTTCTATGATTGGTTTCGATCGTGCCTGTGTTTTTGTTTCAATGGTTGCGCCGGGATGACTCGCAGTGACTGTTCCGCTATTGCCCCAAAACTGTTGTCATGGAGGGAGTGTTATGTAGATGTCAGCACACTTTAGTCCGCGAAAAGTAGTGTGGACAGGTAGCGGTCGCCGGTATCCGGAAGCAGGACGACGATGGTCTTGCCCGCGTTTTCGGGCCGCTTTGCCAGTTCGATCGCCGCATGGAGCACTGCCCCGGAGGAGATGCCCACCAGCACGCCCTCCTTGCGTCCCACCAACCGTCCAGCGGCAAAGGCATCCTCGTTGGACACAAGAATGATTTCGTCATAGACAGCGGTATCCAGCACCTCCGGGACGAAGCCAGCGCCGATGCCTTGAATCTTATGGGACCCGGAGCGGCCCTCGCTGAGGACGGGGGAGTCCTTGGGTTCCACCGCCACCACCTTCACCGCCGGGTTTTGCTCTTTCAGGTACTGGCCCACGCCGGTGATGGTGCCGCCGGTACCCACGCCGGCCACAAAGATGTCCACCTGCCCATCGGTGTCTGCCCAGATTTCCGGGCCGGTGGTAGAGCGGTGGGCAGCAGGGTTGGCGGGGTTAACAAACTGGCTGGGGATAAAGCTGTCGGGAATCTCCCGGGCCAGCTCCTCCGCCTTGGCAATGGCCCCCTTCATCCCCTTGGCCCCCTCGGTGAGTACCAGCTCCGCGCCGTAGGCGCGCATCAGCTGGCGGCGCTCCACGCTCATGGTTTCCGGCATGGTGATGATGATGCGGTAGCCCCGGGCCGCCGCCACGGAGGCCAGCCCGATCCCGGTGTTGCCGGAGGTGGGCTCGATGATGGTGGAGCCGGGCTTCAACCTGCCGCTGGTCTCGGCCTCGTCGATCATGGCCTTGGCGATGCGGTCCTTCACCGACCCGGCGGGGTTGAAGTACTCCAGCTTCGCTAGGATGCGGGCGCTCAGCCCCGCCGCCTTCTCAATGTGGGTCAGCTCCAGCAGGGACGTTTTGCCGATCAGTTGATCAGCGGATGTGTAGATGTTGGACATGATGAATCCCTCCTGTTATTTTTGCGCTACAGCGGCAAAGCCCTTCTCCAAATCGGCAATGATATCGTCGATGTGCTCCGTGCCGATGGAGAGGCGGATGGTGTTTGGTTTGATGCCCTGATCCAACAGCTCCTCGGGGGAGAGCTGGGAGTGGGTGGTGGTGGCCGGGTGGATGACCAGGGACTTCACATCCGCCACGTTGGCCAGCAGGGAGAAGATCTCCAGGCTGTCGATGAATTTGTGGGCCTCCGCCTGCCCGCCCTTGATCTCAAAGGTGAAGATGGAGCCGCCGCCCCGGGGGAAATATTTCTCGTACAGGGCGTGGTCGGGGTGGTCCGGCAGGGAGGGGTGGTTGACCCGCTCCACCTGGGGGTGGCTGGCCAGGAACTCCACCACCTTTTTGGTGTTCTCGGCATGGCGCTCCAGCCGCAGGGAGAGGGTCTCCACCCCCTGGAGGAGCAGAAAGGCGTTGAAGGGGGAGATGGTCGCCCCTGTGTCCCGCAGGAGGATGGCCCGAATGTAGGTGACGAAGGCGGCGGGCCCGGCGGCGTCCACAAAGGACACCCCGTGGTAGCTGGGGTTGGGCTCGGCAATGGGGGCGTATTTGCCGGAGGCTTTCCAGTCAAATTTCCCGCCGTCCACGATGACGCCGCCCAGGGTGGTGCCGTGTCCGCCGATAAACTTGGTGGCGGAGTGGACCACGATGTCCGCTCCGTGCTCGATGGGCCGGATGAGGTAGGGCGTGCCGAAGGTGTTGTCGATGACCAAGGGCAGGCCGTGGGCGTGGGCGATGGCCGCGATGGCGTCAATGTCAGGGATGTCGCTGTTAGGATTGCCCAGGGTTTCCAGATAGA
>CANOBV010000243.1 GCA_947564255.1 uncultured bacterium
TACGAAATTTTCAAGGACCTGCCCGATGTGGATGTGATTCTGGTCCCCGTAGGGGGCGGCGGGCTGGCGGCGGGGGTGTCCACTCTGGCTAAGCTGCTCAATCCTTCGGTGAAGGTGCTTGGCGTGGAACCCTCCGGGGCGGCGTCCATGAAAGCCAGCCTGGAGGCGGGCCATGTGGTCACGGTGAACCCGATTTCCACCATTGCCGACGGCGTGGCGGTGAAAACGCCTGGAGACCAGGTGTTCCCCTACATCCAGCAGAACCTGGACGGCATCGTCACCATCGACGACGACGAGCTGGTGGACGCTTTTTTGGACGTGATGGAAAAGCACAAGATGGTGGTGGAAAATGCGGGGCTGCTCACCATCGCGGCCCTCAAGCATCTGGACTGCCGGGAGCAGAACGTGGTCAGCGTGCTGTCCGGCGGCAATATGGACGTGATTACCATCTCTTCGCTTGTCCAGCATGGCCTGATCAACCGGGGGAGGATTTTCACCTTCTCGGTGCAGCTCCCCGACCGGCCCGGCGAGCTGCTGCGCATTGCGGACCTGGTGGCCAAGCTCAGCGGAAACATTATCAAACTGGACCACAATCAATTTGTCAATATCAACCGCCAGGCGGGGGTGGAATTGAAGGTCACCCTGGAGGCCTTCGGCCTGGGCCACAAAGCGGAGATCATGGACGCCCTGCGCCAGGAGGGCTATCAGGTCCGGGAGGTGGCCGCCAGCGGCACCATCACGGGCTAGTCTCGCTAAAAAGCCCTCTGCAAGAGTTTCGCCGCCCGCTGGCGGCGAAATCCTATGAAATCCGTTTTTGGGGCGGCTCCGCCGACCCCAAAAACACCTCTCGGCCTGCAAGTGTGCGAGCGCAGCGAGTGCGCGCGGCCAGGCCGCAACCCTTTTCGTCGGAAAAGGCCCAGGCCTTTTTCAACGAGTTAACAACTCCCCCCGCCGCCGCATCCGCGGCGGCAGGGGGTATTCAGGTGCGGCGCGCCGTTCAGCCGGAGACGGCGGGCCCGAGCGGGGGCATGGGAGAGCCTCCCGCCGCCCGCTGGCGGCGACCTCCGCGTATTTCATCCTATGCGGCGGGGCGGCGGGTGCGCCGCACTCCAGACAAAACCGGGCCCGTCCCAGAGGCGGAGTTCCCGAAAAGAGGGAGAAAATCATGGCCAAGATCGCCCCTTCCATCCTCTCGGCGGATTTTTGCAATTTGGAGCAGGACATCCGGCGGGTGTCCGCCGCCGATTGGCTCCACGTGGATGTGATGGACGGCATGTTCGTGCCCAACATCACCATCGGCGTGCCCGTGGTCCAGTCCATCCGCAAACACACCAATATGTTTCTGGACGTCCACCTGATGATCGATAAACCGGTGCGCTATATTGAACAGTTCGCCAAGGCCGGGGCGGACCTGCTGTCCGTCCACCTGGAGGCGGACCACCCCGCCCGCATCGCCGACGCCCTCCGGGCCATGGAGGCCAGCGGGGTGAAAAGAGCGGCGGCGCTGCGGCCCATCACGTCGGCCAGGGCCGTCCTGCCCTATATTGAGCAGCTGGATATGGTGCTGGTGATGACGGTGGAACCCGGCTTCGGCGGGCAGAAGTTCATGGAAAGTCAGCTGGACACCATCCGGGAGGTCCGGGCCCTCATCGACCGCTATAACCCCGCCTGCGAGCTGGAGGTGGACGGCGGCGTTGGCCCCGCCAATGCCAAAACGGTAATCGAGGCCGGGGCCACGGTGCTGGTGGCGGGGTCGGCGGTGTACGGGGCGGAGGAACCTGAAAAGGCTATTGAATCATTACGAAAGGTGAGATAATCCGATGAAAAAGTACAAAGTTTATACGATTAGAGCCATTGAAGAAGCCTAAACGATGATGAATGAAATGGCCCGTCAGGGATGGACCGTTAAAGCGATGGTCCCTTGGGAAACCGATCGTGGTCCCCGTCTAGCAGTCACCTTTGAGAAGGAAGCATAACAATTTGGAGGTCTCACCATGGACTATTTCCCCGCCGCCCTGGAAAATTTAGTGGAGCAGTTCGCCAAACTCCCCGGCGTAGGCCGCAAGAGCGCCCAGCGGCTGGCCTTCTACATCCTGGACCAGCCGGAGCAGACCGCCCAGGACTTTGCCGCCGCCCTGCTGGACGCGAAAAAGAACATCGGCTGCTGCCCCGTCTGCCAAAACCTCACCGATGGGGAGGGAACGTGCCCCCTGTGCGCCTCCTCCAAGCGGGACCACGCCACCGTGTGCGTGGTGGCCGACCCCAAGGATGTGATGGCCATGGAACGCTCCAGGGAATTCTCAGGGGTGTACCACGTGCTCCACGGGGTCATCTCCCCCATGAACCACGTGGGGCCGGACGATTTGCGCATCGCCCAGCTGGTGGAGCGGGTGGCCTCCGGCGGCATTGAGGAGGTCATTATGGCCACCAACCCGGACACCGAGGGGGAGACCACCGCCATGTACCTGTCCCGGCTTCTGAAACCCTTCGGGGTGAGAACCACCCGGCTGGCCTACGGCATCCCGGTGGGGAGCCACCTGGAATTCGCCGACGACGCCACGCTGATGCGGGCGCTGGAGGGCCGGCGGGAAATTTGACGGCATAAAGAAAGGGGCAATCTTCATGGAAAAATGGCTGTATGTGATGTTCATCGAAAAGACCAAGACCTACAACCGACTGACCAAAGCCGCCGTGGAGCGCCACGTGGCCAACATCAGGGCCCTTGACGACGAAGGGCATCTGGAACTGTGCGGGGTATTCAAGGGCTACCCCGGCGTGGCCGGGATGTATATTCTGCGGGCCGGAAGCTATGAGCAGGCCGAGGAGCTTTGCAGGCGGGAGCCTCTGGTGACGGAGGGTTTCGCGACGTACAAGCTGAAAGCCCTCCAGGTGGCGGACCGGGAGAACAACTACCTGCTGTGACCGGAGTTGTGATAATTTGACACATTTTTAACAAAAATCAGGGCGCAAAAACGGAATCTTTTCCGTTTTTGCGCTTTTCCTCTTCCCTTTTCGGGAAATCTATGGCATAATACCGATATACAAAAATATCCACTCAAAGGAGGACCATCTTATGAAGCCCAACACCGCCGCCTTCTCCCCCGAGCGGCTGGAATACCTGAAGCTGCTGGCCCGGCAGTACCCCAACGTCCAGTCCGCCTGCACCGAGATCATCAACCTGCGGGCCATCCAGAACCTGCCCAAGGGCACCGAGCACTTCCTGTCCGACGTCCACGGGGAGTTCGAGGCCTTCCAGCACATCCTGAACTCCGCCTCCGGCGTGGTCCGGGTGAAGATCGACGAACTGCTGGGAGCCACCGTCCCCCGCTCCGACCGGGACCAGCTGGCCACCCTCATCTATTATCCCGAGGAGAAGCTGGAGGAGATCGAGCGGGAGTGCGACGATATGCGGGAGTGGTACAGAATTACGTTCCACCGGCTCATCGACCTGTGCTGTCTGGTCAGCGCCAAGTACACCCGCTCCAAGGTCCGCAAGGCCATGCCCCCCGAGTACGCCTACATCATCGACGAACTGATCCACACCCACTACGAGAAGAACGAGGCGGACAAGCGGGACTACTACGAGAACATCATCAACACCATCATCGACCTGGACCGGGCCTCCAACTTCCTCATCCAGCTGTGCGAGCTCATCAAGAGGCTGGCGGTGGACCACCTCCACCTGGTGGGGGACATCTTCGACCGGGGCCCCGGCGCCGATGTCATCATGGACAGCCTCATGGCCTACCACAGTGTGGACATACAGTGGGGCAATCACGACATTCTGTGGATGGGAGCCGCCTCCGGCTCCCGGACCCTGGTGGCCACCGTGCTGGTCAACTCCCTGCGCTACAACAACCTGGAGGTCATCGAGAC
>CANOBV010000244.1 GCA_947564255.1 uncultured bacterium
TGTGCTCTCCAGTGAAGCATTTACTGCGAATGGACGCAAGGGGATTTACCTAACCTACCCCACCTTCTTCAAAATCTTGTCCAGCCCTTTATCAAAGAGATAACAGGTGTAAGACCCCTCCTGGGGATTGGTTTTACGCTCCTGAATCACCCCGTAGAGCTTCTCCAGCGTACTGTCCATATCATATCCCTCCCCTGCCTTATTCTATACATCGCATTATAACTCAATCCGGTTAAAAAAGCAACTGTGGGCTCCCGTATGGCAGACGGGACCGTCAGGCACGCAGATGTACAGCAGTGTGTCGGTGTCGCAGTCGGCAAAAATCTCTTTCACATGGAGATAATTCCCGCTGGTCTCCCCTTTGTTCCACAATTCTTGGCGGCTCCGGCTCCAAAACCATACGGTTTTTGTCCGAATGGTTCGCTCCACCGCTTCCCGGTTGGTGAAACCCAGCATGAGCACCTCCCCGCTCCCCGCCTCCTGAACGACAGCCGGAATCAAGTCGGACTTTTGGAACAGCAAATCGAGGTTGAACATCTGCCTCACCTCACCGGAATATTTTTTTCCCACAGAAACTCCTTCACCTGGGGCACCGTCAGTTCACCGAAATGAAATAGAGATGCCGCCAGCGCCGCGTCACACCCTGTCTCCTCAAACACCTGGACAAAATGCTCCAAACCGCCGCAGCCACCGGAGGCGATCACCGGAATGGAGACGGCCTGGGTCACCGCCCTCGTCATCTCCAGGTCAAACCCCGCTTTGGTGCCGTCGGCGTCCATGGAGGTGAGCAGAATCTCCCCCGCCCCCAACTCCTGACCCCGGCGGGCCCACTCCACCGCGTCGACCCCGGTGGGCGTACGGCCCCCCGCCGTCACCACCTCGTACCAGCCTTCCGGGCGGCGGCGGGCGTCAATGGCCAGCACCACGCATTGGGAGCCAAACCGTTGGGCGGCACGGGCGATCAGTGCCTCATCCTTCACTGCGGCGGAGTTGACCGAAATTTTATCCGCCCCTGCCCGGAGCAGCCGCTGAAAGTCCTCCAAAGTGCGGATGCCGCCCCCCACTGTCAGGGGGACGAACACCTGAGCGGCGGTGCGCTCCACCACATCGGCCACCGTGTCCCGGACATCACTGGTGGCGGTGATATCCAGGAATACGATCTCGTCCGCCCCCTGGTTCGAGTAGAACTTCGCCAGCTCCACCGGGTCGCCCGCGTCCCGGATGTTCACAAAATTGACCCCTTTGACCACCCGGCCGTCCCGCACGTCCAGGCATGGGATGATGCGCTTGGCTAACATGGCAAGCCCTCCAAATACCGGTTGATGTCCTTCTGCCTGCGCAGAACCACGACCTTTTGCGGATACTTTTCTAAAACCTGCCGGAATTCTCCCCGTTTTTGCCGGGTGCGCCCCTTCCACAGAATCCACCGCATGAATTCCAGGTCCATTTTTTCCGGACAACCTTCACCCATATCGGAGCGCGTTTTTCCCCGGTAAAGGAAAAAACGTTTCCACGCCCGGGCAAAGCAAACCAACCTGGGAAACAGCAGAAGCACGATTTTGTCCGCTTCATTCAAACGGCGCTCATACTCAAATTTTGTGTAATTTCCGTCGATAATCCAGCTTTGGTTTTTCATAAACTCATGGGCCAGCCTGTGGGCCTCCCCCCGGTCCCGCTCTGTCCAGCCTGGAGCCCAGTGAACCCGGTCGAAGTGGAGCACCGGCACACCGTACCGCTCCCCCAGCGTCCGGGCCAGGGTGGATTTACCCGCCCCGCTGTAGCCCATCACCGCGATCTTCATCGCTGGGGCCCCGCTTCCCGAATGGCCTCCGCCAAATCCAGCGTCCCGGCATAGTACGCCTTGCCGATGATAGCTCCATACAGGCCCATGTCCCGGAGCCGCTTCACGTCGTCCAGGGTTGTCACCCCGCCGGAGGCCACGATATCACATCCCACCGCCTTGTGCAAAGCGGCCAGTTGGTCAAAGCTGGGACCGGACAGCATTCCGTCGGTGGAAATGTCGGTAAAAATCAGGGTTTTAACCCCTTTCTCCTCCATCCGCCGGGCCAGTTCCAAGCCGCTGAGCCCGGAATCCTCTTCCCAGCCAGCCGTGCGCACCCGGCCATCCAAACAGTCAATGCCCACCGCCACCCGGTTTCCGTACCTCCTCAGGGCATAGTCCACCACCTGGGGACTTGTGACGGCGGCGGAGCCGATGACCAGCCGGGACACCCCCGCATCGGCCACCGCGTCCACATCCTCCTGGGTTTTAATGCCGCCGCCCAGCTCCACAGACAGGCCGGCCCCCTCAATCACCTCTCTGATATAGGAAAAATTGGTCCGCTCGCCATTCCGGGCCCCGTCCAGGTCCACCATGTGGACCCATCCGGCTCCTGCGGCGGCAAAGGCCCGCGCCGTCTTCAACGCGTCTGCCGCCACTTGGCTGGCAGTGGAAAACTCCCCTTTGCGCAGACGGACACACCGCCCATCCTTCATATCTATGGCAGGTAAAATAATCATTGAATCAATTCTCCAAAATTTTTTAAAATATGCAGTCCAGCCTCTCCGCTCTTCTCCGGGTGGAATTGACAGCCATACACCCCATTACGGGCCACCGCCGCCACAACGGACGTGCCGTACTGCGTGCGGGCAATCACGTCCTCCTCTCGGGTTGCGCGGCCGCAGAAGGAGTGGACAAAGTACACATAGGTCCCGTTGTCCAGCCCCCGAAACAGCGGGGAGTTATTCTGAAGCTCCAGGCTGTTCCAGCCGATGTGGGGCAGCTTCAAATCTGTCTGAATTCGTTTTATGCAGCCGCTGATAAGTCCTAACCCTTCACAGCTTCTCCCCTCTTCTCCCCGGTCAAACAGCAGCTGCATCCCCAGGCAGATGCCCAAAATGGGCTTGCGTCCAACCTGGGCCAGGAGCGCTTTGTCCAACCCGGACGCCCGCAGCTTGTCCGCAGCGTCCGGAAATGCCCCCACACCGGGGAGGATGATGGCGGCGGCCCGCTCCAGCTCCTTGGCGTCGCCGGTGATCAGGGTGTTCTGCCCAATATAGGCCATAGCGTTGGACACGCTCTTCAGATTGCCCACGCCGTAATCCACAATGGCGGTGTAGCCCATCACAGCGCCCCCTTGGTGGAGACCACCCCGTCTCCCTCCATCCGCACGGCCTCCTTGAGCGCCATGCCCAGAGACTTGAACAGCGCCTCGGTGATGTGGTGGGAATTGTCTCCATATTCGCATTTTTGATGTAAAGTAATTCCACTGTTCGCCGAAAACGCCCGCATGAATTCCACGGTTAAGCAGCTGTCGTAGCCCCCGATCAGGGGCTGGGGCATAGGCGCGTCAAACACCAGATAGGGCCGGTTGGAGCAGTCCAGCACCGTCCTGCACAGCGCCTCGTCCATGGGCACAAGGGACATGCCGTAGCGGCGGATGCCGCGCTTGTCTCCCAGCGCTTCCCGAAGCGCCTGACCCAGCACGATACCCACATCCTCCACCGTGTGATGGCCGTCCACATGTAGGTCGCCCAAAGCGGTCAGCTCCAGCCCGAACCCGGCATAAAAAGCCAGGGCGGTGAGCATATGGTCAAAAAAACCGATTCCGGTGGACACACTCACCTCTCCCCCGTCCAGGCAGAGCGCAAGTGTGATATCCGTCTCCTTAGTGGTACGCTGTATCGTTGCGCGGCGCATATCCATTCTCCTTTTCCCCCTCGTCAATTTCCGTGCCGGAACATGTGGTGAACGTCTAAATACTTACTGCATTCTTTGGCACAGTTCGTTATGTAATCGCGCACATGATCTTCGGATATGTATTTGGTAACGGACTCTTAAAGAAACCGCCTTTTAAAAAGTTGCTGCTGCCCA
>CANOBV010000245.1 GCA_947564255.1 uncultured bacterium
TGACGGTGCAGTGATGCAGGACGCGGTCCAAAATTGCGGAGGCGATGGTGACGTCTGCAAAGACCTCGTTCCACTGGGAGAAGGTCTTGTTGGAGGTAAAAAGGGTAGAGGTCTTCTCATATCTCCTTGCAATGAGTTTGAAGAATAAATTCGCTCCCTGGATGTCCATGGGGAGGCAGCCGATCTCGCAATGATGAGCATCCTGTACTTAGACAAGACCCTGAGCTTGTCCGGCAAGCGGTTCTCGAAATGGGCCTTCTTAAGCTACTCGATGAGCTGATGGCAGTTGATGTAGTAGGTGGAGAACCGGTGCCGCGCCGCCACCAGGCCCAGGGCGGAGGCCAGGTGGGGCTTGCCCACGCCGGGAGGGCCGAGGAATACCACGTTTTCCCCATTCTCCAGGAAGCGCATGGTGGCCAGTTCGTCAATCTGGCGCTTGTCGATGGAGAGCCGGAAGGAGAAATCGAAGTCATCCAGGGTGTTTTTCATCTTGAGGCTTTCCAGGTTTTCCCGCAGCCTGTCCGTCCCACGATATCTGGTGCAGAGCGATCTGCTTTCCCTCGTAATACGTTGCTAACACGTTATCGAGGGCCACGACTGCCTCGTTGGGACAAACTTTGCTCCACTCGCCACGCCCTTTCGGGCATGGCTCGTACCGCTCCGCTACCCCCCCTCTCCAAACCGGAATCACTTCGTTGGGTTCCGGTTTGGTTTTGTGGTGCGCACAAAAACAAAATCGCAGCCCAGCGAAGCGGGTGCGATTTTGGAAGGAGGCGCAAGGGAGCGAACGTAGTTTTCGCCGCAGGCGGAAACGAAGTTCAGCTCACTTTGCGCCGACGCGGTGGCGCGTACGTTCCCATTGACCTTATTGCACCAGGCCAGGGCCTGTCCATTTAAGTCCGCAAGGCTGTTATACTTGATGCCCACCATGAAATTGTCCCGCACGAACTGCACTGTCCGCTCCACCTTCCCCTTCGTCTGCCCCTGGTACGGTCGGCACAGGATGGGCTTGACCCATAGAAGCCCGCGAAGTCCTCGAACCGCCGGTTCAGCGTGGAGTCCTCCTGCTTCAATAGCCGCTTGATCACCACCTGCTTCATGTTATCGTACAGAATTTCCTCCGGGTATCCCCCAAAGTACCGAAATGCGTCCTGATGGCACCGTATCAACGTGTTTGTGCTCATATCCGTGACAAATTCTATATATCGCATCCGCGAATATCCCAGTATCATGAGGAAGCAGTACAGCTTCTCCAGAATCCGCAGCGCCGAATACGGCGCTTCCGCCAGCCATTCGCCCACGATCTGTTTGTATGGGTCCATCTTTGGGGGCTTGGGCTCGCTCAGCGTATACTCCGGTTTCTCCGGCGACTCGCGTACCGCTTGGCTGTCCTCGGGTCCATGTGGTACTTCTTTCCCAGTTCCGTGTAGCTCAGCCCCTTTTGATAATCATTTCGTATGTCCATCCATACCTCTCCTCTCATCTTCCGACTCCCTTTCTGAGTGTTTCTCCACCCTCCTGGGAGTCTATCTTTTTTCCCTCCTCTCCGCCATATAATTACATTTTTCCCCGGCCTTTTCTTACATTTTATCACTGGCGCTGACAAAAGCCCTGAGTACATCAAAACCCTGGCCCTGGCCGCTGCGGCCCAGCGGTACAGCCAGGTCTCGGATCCCACCCCCGCCCATGAGCTGGGAACAGCTTCGGACGCGGCTGGAGGACGGCCCTGCCGATGCCGATACCCTGTCCGCCCTGCTGGGCACAGCGATGCGGGCCATCCGGCTCAACCCGGATAGGAGTGTGGATCTGGAGCTGGTCAACGGCGAAATCATCACAGAAGCGAAGGAGGAGAGCGCATGAACGCTGCGGTAAAGGCCCCGAAAAAGGTCACTGTCACCCCGCCGGATCCCAAATATACACAGAAAGACATCCGAAAGCAGCACCTCCGGGTGGCCCCCTACTGCCGGGTGTCCACCGGCAGCGAGGAGCAGCAGACCAGCTTCACCGCCCAGAAGGAGTATTACACCCAGCGTATTGCCGACACCGAGGGCTGGACGCTGGTACGACTGTACACTGATGAGGGGATCACCGGCACCTCCACCAAGAAGCGCACCCAGTTCAACAAGATGATCCGGGATGCGGAAAAGGGCAAGATCGACCTGGTCATCACCAAGTCCGTGTCCCGGTTCTGCCGCAACACCCTGGATGGGCTGGAGTACATCCGCAGGCTGAAAAAGTGCGGTGTGGGGGTGTACTTCGAGAAGGAAAATACCAACACCCTCTATATGCCCAACGAGATGATCCTTACCTTCCTGATGAGCCAGGCCCAGGCGGAGAGCGAGTCCATGTCCACCAATATCCAGTGGGGCCAACGGGCCCGGTTCAAGCAGGGCATCGTCCACTACAATTTCAGAAATTTCCTGGGCTACCGCAAGGGCCCGGACGGGGAATCGGAGATCGATCCGGACGAGGCCCCCACAATGCGGCGCATCTTCGCCCGGTATCTGATGGGCCAGAGCATGGCCCAAATCAGCCGGGACCTTACGGCAGACGACTGTAAGACCGCCCGGGGCAGCACCAAATGGAGCGACCACACGGTGCGCGCCATCCTGGAAAATGAAAAATATATGGGCGACGCTATCCTCCAGAAAACCTTCACCCTGGACTTACTCAGCCGCCAGCAGGTGAAGAACGAGGGCCAGCTCCCCAAATACTACGTGGAGAACGCCCACGTGCCCATTATCGACCGGGCCACCTTCCGAAAGGTGCAGGAGGAGCTGGCGCGGCGGTCCAGTCTGCGGAAAACCTCGTCAAAAGCCAAGACGGAGCAGGGCAAGCACAGCGGCAAATATGTGCTGAGCGGGCTGGTGGTGTGCTCCGAGTGCGAAAGCCCCTACCGCCGCATCACCTATATGCCGGATGGCGAGAAATGGTTCGTGTGGCGGTGTCTCAACCGCATCGAGCACGGCAAGCGGATCTGCAAGCACTCCGCCACGGTGGATGAGCTTGAACTCCAGGCGGCGGTCACCGCCGCGCTGAACGAGATGTTCCGGCAGAGGGAGGCCAGGGAAACGCTGGCGGGCTGCGTGGCCGCCGCCCTGGTGGGAACAGGGGATGCCAGTTCGCTCCCCGCCGTGGAGGCCCAGCTGAGGGCGCTTCAGGAGGAACAGATAAACCTGTTCCGGCTGGCGGCGAACGCCGACCCGGTGTACGACAGCCGGGTGCAGGGCATCACCGGCATTCTGGAGCAGACGGACAGCGCCATCACAGGCTTTGACGATGGCCTCGTGTTCCAGATGGTGAGCAGCATCACGGTGCTGAACAAAGAGCGGCTGACCGTCCGCTTCAAAGACGGCACCGAAATCGAACAGGCCGTGGAGCATATCGACAGGAGGGCCAGCGCATGAGCATCTACGAAAAATAGGATGCACTCTCACCCACGACAAAGTCTGGCAGATCAAATAAAAAATGCGGGGCCCCCCAAACGGAGGAGCCCCACTTCATATAGATAGAAAGGGAGCCGGGGCGGATCATCGCCCCGGCACTCAGGCTGTCGAAAAAGTCTGCCGAGGTGCAGACTTTTTCATGTAAAGATGGTAAAATAGGGTACAAGGGGTGAGGAGAGATGTTGAAGCGAGGGAAAAACGAGCGCGGCGTGATAGAAATGGTGGATACGGAAAGTCTGGTACCGCAGGAGCATCTGCTGCGGAAAGTAGATACAGCGGTGGATTTTGAAAAGGTGTATGAGATTGTGGCGCCGCTGTACAGTGAGGACGGGGGGCGGCGGAGCATCGACCCGGTGGTGCTGTTCAAGCTGGTGCTGCTCCAGCAT
>CANOBV010000246.1 GCA_947564255.1 uncultured bacterium
CTGGACAGCTGGCCGTCCGCCCCGATGAAGGTCTGCACCGCCATGCAGTCGGCGTTCATGCGGATGGCATCCTCGATGTCCACCGCCACCACCTCGTGGCTCAGGTCATCCTGAAGCATGGAGGAACCGGAGGTGACCCGCAGGGCCACGCTCTTGACGATCTCGGGAGGGACGCAGGTGCGCAGAGCGCCCCGGGTGCCCATGAAGCAATCCACATAGGGAGCCAGCTGGGGCAGCAACAGGTCCAGCCGCTCCAGGCCGGCAGTGGAGCCCATAAAATACCCGTGGTCAAAGGCAAACATGACGGTGTTGCCGCTCTCCGGGTTGAAAATGTTGGCCATGTGTTTTTTCATGCCCCAGTCCAGGCTGTTGATGCCTTTGAGGAAAAAGCCCTTCTGATTGGCGAAGGGGACGTCTACGTGGTAGTCCTTGGAGACTTTCAGACCTTCCAAATCAGCCATAAATATATCCTCCTTGAATTTGGTAAAATTGTCAACGGCGAAGGAATGTCCTCCGCTCCCAAAAGAGCGCCGTCCAGCGGCGCTCTTTTGGGAGCGGAGCGGGTTTTTCTCACCCCGCCCCGCCCATTACAGGTCCTATGGACCCGCTTCAGAACAGAATGACTTGATTAGAAGTCGTAGTTGTCCATGTTCTCCGCGTTGAACACAGCGCGATCGGGCAGCAGCACCACGCCGTTGTTAGTGTCGGCGGTGGCGTCGTCGGGATTCAGGCAGTTGTTGGGCATGACCTCGCACTTGCCGATGCCGGGGACGTCGATGACGTCGCCCACCTTTACGTCGTTACCGGCGGCGATGTAAGCGGCCACGTAGCAGCCCAGACCGCCCTGGATTTTGCAGTCCCACAGGCCCCAGTTGAACAGGGTGCCGTTTTTGCAGTAGTCCTTGATGGCGTTGGGGGTGGCGAAGCCGGTGATGGTCACGTCGGCCTTGGTCAGGCCCTTGTTCTCGGCAGCCTGGAGCTGGCCGGGCAGAGCGGTGGAGTCGTTGCAGATGATCAAGTCGATGTCGGGATTGGCGTCCAGCACAGCCTCACCAACGGTGATGGACTTCTCGGAGTCCTGCTCGGAATAGTAGTTGTCGGGGTGGACATTCTCCCAGTTGGGATACTTCTCTTTGATGATCTTCTCGCCCTCTACCTGCCAGGAGTTCTGGTCGGTGACGGTGGCCTGAGAGTAGTGCCAAGCGTACTTGACGGCGTCCTTCTCGGGGTCCACGCCGCGGTCCTTCAGGCCGTCGACGGCCAGGTTCACCAGCATCTGGCCCAGCACCTCGGGGGTGCCCTGGGAAACCATCAGAGCACGGTCGGACACGGCGGCGTCGGAGTCCCAGGTGCACACCACGATGCCCGCCTCCATGGCGGCTTTCAGCGCGTCGGACACGCCGGCGGCGTCCACGGTGGAGATGCAGATAGCGTCAACGCCCTGAGCCACGGCGTTGTTGATGACAGCTACCTGAGCGGCGGCGGAAGCGGTGGCGTCGCCCATGTACTCAACGTTGATGCCCCAGTCCTTGGCGAACTCCTGAGCGCCGGTGTTGGCCACTTCGAAGAAGGCGTTACCGGTCAGCTTGGGGATGAAGGCCACGGTCTTGCCCTCCACGGATTTGACCTCACCGTCACCGCCCTCGGGAGCGGAAGTGTTTTCGGGAGCCTTGGTCTGCTCCACAGGGCTGGAGTTTTCGGGAGCCTTGGACTCACCGCTGGGCTTGTCGCCGCAGGCGGCCAGAGCAAACATCATGCTCAGAGCCAGGAACAGTGCTGCGAGTCTTTTCAGTTTCATTTTTTTTACCTCCATAGATATTTTATATTCAGGGGTTCAGGCCCCGGAATATACGATTATATGCTGTGCTGGGCGGATTTTCCCCTGCGAAGCCTGCTCAGCTTGGCAATAACGGCGGGATTTCCGGCCACTGCCCGGCCCACTACTACCACCACCAGCAGTACACCCACCGGGATGTCCAGATACTGGGCTTGGACCTTGAAGCACAGGGGCATTCCAAATCGCATCAACCCGATTGCCAACGCGGCCATGGCGGTGCCTATCACGGAGCCCTTGCCGCCGGTGGATAGCGTCCCGCCCAATACACAGGCGGTGATGATATTCATGGTGAGGCTTCCGCCCAGGTCGGACTTGGCGGTGCCCAAATAAGAGGTCATGATAACGCCGGCCACAGCGGCGGAGAGGGCAGACAGAATGTAGGTGGACATAATGACCAAGCGGCTGTTGACTCCGGAGTACTCCGCCGCCTGGGGATTGACCCCCACCAGATAGATTTTACGTCCGTACTTGGTGCGGTGGAGCAGCAGGTGGGCGGCGGCCACCATTACCAGGAAAATGACGATTTGGAGAGGAATGAAGTCGAACAGCTTGATCTTGGTCAGGGCCTTGAAGCTGTCGGGAAAGCCGCTGATGCCCTTGTACGCCTCGGTGCTGGACAGAGTGGACACCAGCAGGGCCAGACCTGTATACAGGAAGCTGCCGCCCAGGGTGACCACCATGGCCTGCACTCCGCAGTAGGCGATAAAGAACCCGGACAGCGCCCCGCACAACGCCGCCGCGACCACGGCCACCGCCACAGCGGCCCAGATATTCAGCCCGAAGTCCTGCCAGGCCACGCCGATGATGATGGAGGTGAGGCCCACGATGGAGGACACCTGGATGTCGATACCGCCGGTGATCATCACGAAGGTGACGAAGATTGAGATGATGCAGATGGGCAGGAAGTCGTTGGCGGCGGTGAAAATGCGGGGGAGAGAGAGAAATTTCTCATTGGCCGCACCAAACACGCCGCATTCCACCAGCAGCAGTACCAGCAGGAAGATATTCCAGCGGAAATTGGGGCCGTTCCACAGGCGGCGCAGGCCGCCCTGACCATTCAGCTTCGTATTGGATTCGCTCATTGCTCCGCCGCCTCCTTTCCGTCGGGAGCCGCCGAGGTCCGGGCGGCCAGCCGGGCATGACGATTATTTACTGCCGCCCGACGCTGCACCAGCGCATCCAGCACCACGATGGTGATGAGGATAACGCCGGTGATGGCGTTGTCGTAGTTGGATGGGAACTCCATGAACACCAGCAAATAGCTGATGGAGGCCATGATAACCGCCCCGATGCCCGCGCCGATCACCGAGCCCACGCCGCCGGACAGGCTGATGCCGCCCAGCACGCAGGCCGCAACGGCTTTCATCTCATAGCCGTTGCCGCTCAGGGATGTGACGATTCCGATGCGGCTGGCAAAGATGATGCCCGCCGCCGCGCTGAGCACACCGCAGATGAGGTAGGCCGTCACCTTGGTACGGGTGGCGGGGATGCCCACCAACTCCGCGCCCCCGGCGTTGTCGCCCACGGCGATGAACCAGCGCCCCCGCTTGGTGCGGGTGAGCAGGAAGTGGATGCCGATGGTCAGCGCCACCGCGCAGCAGTAGTAGATGGTGAAGCTGCCGACCAATGTCATGGAAGAGACGTCCTTGAACTCCTTGGGCAGGCTGTTTACCTGTTCCACCCCCACCTGTAAATACATCAGCCCCCGGAGAATGCCGTTGGTGCCTAAAGTGAAGATGAGGGAGGGAATTTTCATGATGGCCACGCCCCAGCCATTGACGAGGCCCACCACCACACCGATGAGAATGGCCACTACAAAGGCCAGCAGCCAGTTGGAACCGTTCTGGATCATAGTGCCGGCCACGGCGGCGGACAAACCCATAGTGGAGCCCACCGATACGTCGATCTCCCCGATAAAGATGGCGAAAGCCATGCCCACGGCGATGAGAGTGTACACCACGGAGGAGTTGAAGCAGGCGCTGATGTTGTCCA
>CANOBV010000247.1 GCA_947564255.1 uncultured bacterium
TCGCACATGGGCTTGACAGACGGTCTGACTTTCATATCGTTTAACCTCCTGTTAAGGCCTTATGGCCCCTCGTCGGAGCAAGCTCCATATCCTTCGCTTCCGGCTGATGCCGAAAGCTCGCTCATTCCGCTGCTCCTCCTCTCCAACCGCGAACCGCTTCGCTGGGTTCGCGGTTGGGGGCGGCCTGCGGCCGCCTCCCTGCGGGGAATGGAGGATCAGCAGTCTCTTTCGGGGGCAAGGCCCCTTGAGAAAAAAACCTGCTCCTAACTCGGTCGTTTATAGTTTACTTGGAACGCCAGGTGATACGGCCCCGGGTCAGGTCGTAGGGCGACATCTGAACCGTGACCTTGTCGCCGGGCAGGATGCGGATGAAGTTCATCCGCAGCTTCCCGGAGATGTGGGCTAAAATAATGTGTCCATTGCCGATGTCCACATTAAAGGTGGTGTTAGGCAGGGCCTCGGTGACGACGCCCTCCAACTCGATCATGTCGTCTTTTGCCAAAGCGTCATACCTCCAGTTGATCTCGGAGCGCGGCCAGCGCCCGTCTCAGTGCCTTGTCGCTCAGGGCTTCGCCCTGCTTCAGCTTTTGGATGGCGGGGTGCTCGAACTCGGGCAGGAGCTCCACGTGGCGCGGCTTTTTTGCCTTGGGCCGTGCGAGCCTGCGCCGCTTGCCGTCGGCCAGCAGCAGCCGCCCCTCCCGGTCCTGGCCCACCACGCACAGCAGTCCGCCTTTGTCCCGTCCGGCTGCGGACCGGACGATCCGGCCGGTGTGGTCAGTCATAAGCACCGTCCTCGGTCACCGTGGTGATCTCCGGACCGCTCTCAGTAATGAGAATGGTGTTCTCATAATGGGCTGTCAGGGAGCCGTCCGCTGACACGGTAGTCCACCCGTCTTTGAGCACCTCTACGTGCCAGTCGCCTGCGCATACCATAGGTTCCACCGCGATGGCCATGCCCGGCTGGAGCCGGACACCATGGCCGGCGGGGCCGAAATTCGGCACCTCAGGGGCCTCATGCAGGCGCGTTCCCACGCCGTGGCCCACAAAGTCCCGGACCACGGAGTACCCGTGCTTCTCCACATACGTCTGAACCGCGTGGGAAATATCGGACACCCGCTTGCCTGCTTTCGCGAACTGGAACCCTTCCCAGAAGCTCTGGCGGGTCACATCGATGAGCCGCCGGGCCTCCTCTGAGATAGCCCCGCAGGGATAGGTGGCGGCACAGTCCCCGTGAAAGCCGTCGATCAGGGCCCCCACGTCAATGCTGACGATGTCTCCTTCCTTCAGCACAACGCGGCGTGAGGGGATGCCGTGGATGACCACCTCATTGACTGAAATGCAGGCTGACCCGCTAAAACCGCCGTACCCCAGAAATGAAGGCTGGCCTCCCTTGCTCCGGATGAATTTGCGCACCGCATCGTCGATCTCTTTGGTGGTGACACCGGGACGGACCATACTTCCCGCCAGCGCCCGGGCTTGGGCCGTAACCCGTCCCGCCCTGCGCATGGCCTCCTGTTCCCGGGGGGATTTCAGCGTAATGAGCTCCATGCTTAGATCCCCAGTATGTCCGCAATGGCCTGAGTGGTGGCCTCAATGTCGGGACGGAACGGCACCACTTTTAAAATGCCACGCTCTTCATAGAACTTTTTCAGAGGCTCGGTCTGGCCATGGTAGATGGACAGGCGGCTCACCACCGTCTCCGGCTTGTCGTCCTCACGCATGGTAAGGGTGTTGCCGCAGCGGTCGCATTTCCCCTCTACCTTGGGAGGCGCCGCCTCCAGATGGTAGGTGGCCCCACAGATGGGGCAGGCCCGCCGTCCGATCATACGGTGGAGAATCTCCTGGTCGGGGACCTCGATATCCAGCACGCAGTCGAACTGGACTCCAGCCTCCTCCAGGGCCTGCGCCTGGGCAATGGTGCGGGGGACGCCGTCCAGGATATATCCCTTTTGACAGTCCTCCTCCTCCAGGCGCTCGGCGATAATGCCGATAATCACCTGGTCGGGGACCAGCTTGCCCGCGTCCATGTAGCTCCTGGCCTGGAGTCCCACGGGCGTGCCGTTTTTCACGGCAGCCCGCAGGATATTGCCTGTGGAAATGGTGGGCACGCCCAGCCGCTCGCTGAGGATAGCGGCCTGGGTGCCTTTCCCGGCGCCGGGGGCGCCAAACATGATCAGCCTCATACCGTCACCTCACGCTCACTCAAGGAAGCCCTTGTAATGGCGCATCATGAGCTGGGCCTCCAGCGCCTTGACGGTCTCCAGCGCCACGCCCACCACAATGATGACGGAGGTGCCGCCGATGGCCAGTCCACGGCCCGCGCCGCTGCCCAAAGCAACCATGATATTGCCCACGATGGTGGGGAGCAGGGCGACCACGGCCAGATAGAGGGCGCCGAACATGGTGACGCGGGACACCACCTTGCTGAGGAAGTCGCTGGTGGGCTTGCCGGGCCGGAAGCCGGGTACAAATCCGCCGTTCTTCTTCAGGTTGTTGGACACCTCGATGGGGTTGAACTGGATGGTGTTGTAGAAATAGCTGAATGCCACAATCAGCAGGAAATAGACGACACAGTACACCAGTCCTCTGGAATCAAAGATTTTCAGGAAGGTGTTCCAGCCGGTGCCCTCAGTCTGGGCGGAGGGTATAAACATCCCGACTGTGGCGGGGATGGAGGCGATGGACTGGGCAAAGATGATGGGCAGCACGCCGGACATGCACACCTTGATGGGCAGGTGGCTGGACTGGCCTCCGTACATCTTCCGGCCCACCACCCGTTTGGCGTACTGCACGGGGATACGGCGCTCGGAGTTGTCCATAAAAACGATGAACGCCACCAGCAGCAGCATGCCGATGATGATGAGAGGGATGAACAGGGGATGCAGCAGCGTCACGTTCTCGCCGGTGGCCCCGGCGGCCCAGGCGCTGACGCCCTGGTACATGGTGGCCACCATGGAGGGGCCCCGGGCCACGATGCCGGCAAACAGGATGATGGAAATACCGTTGCCGATACCGAACTCGGTGATCTGCTCACCCAGCCACATCAGGAAAGCGGAGCCGGCCACGAAAGCGGTGATGATCACCACGGCAGGCCAGATACCCTCAGCCACAAAGTGGTAGTAGTTGATGAGGGTGTAGTAGCCGAACGCCTGAATCAATGCGATGGCCACGGTGGCATAGCGGGTGATGGCGGCCAGCTTCTTCTTGCCCTCTTCGCCGCCCTCCTTCTGGAGCCGCTCCAGGGCGGGGATGGCGATGGTCAGCAGCTGAATGATGATGGAGCTGTTGATATAGGGCTGGATGGACAGGGCGAACACCGTTGCCTGGGCAAATGCGTCGCCGCTCATCACGTTGAGCAGGGTGAAAATGCTGGCCGACTGGGCCCGCATATACTGGCTCAGGGTGGCCGTGTCGATAAAGGGCACCGGAATGGCGGAGCCCAGCCGGAAGATGAGCAGCGCAAACACGGTAAACAGCAGCTTGCTGCGCAGCTCAGGCACCTTCCATGCGTTGCGGATGGTTTGGATCATGTCAGATCACCTCCGCCGTGCCGCCCGCCTTTTCGATCTTCTCTTTGGCCGAGGCCGAGAACGCGGAGGCACGGACCGTGAGCTTCTTCGTCAGTTCCCCGTTGCCCAGGATCTTGACGCCGTACTCACACTTGGAAATGATACCCTTTTCCAGCAGGTCGCAAACATTGACCACCGCGCCGTCCTCAAACTTGTTCAGGGCGGACACGTTGATGGCTTCCAGGCGCTTGGCGAAAATGTTGTTGAAGCCCCGCTTGGGCAGGCGGCGGGCCAGAGGCATCTGGCCGCCCT
>CANOBV010000248.1 GCA_947564255.1 uncultured bacterium
TGGAGGGGGAGGCCATGAGCATCCGGGCCATCCGGGACGACAAGCAGGTGCAGCTTACCGCCACGGCGGCGCTGTGCAGCTCCGACGGGGCCTATAAACTGGGAGCCTGGATTCGGGACTCCATGGCGGGCATCGGCACGGTGACCTTTTACTGCCCGGACACCGGGACCTTCGGCGCCCTGGGCCACGGCATCAACGACGTAGATACCGCCCTGCTCATGCCGCTGGACAGCGGCTCCATCCTGCCCGCCACTGTGGCGGGGGTGGAAAAGGGCAAGGCCGGAGACCCCGGCCAGCTCCAAGGGGTGTTTGACACAAACGCCACCCTGGGCCTGCTCCACGCCAACACCAGCGGCGGCGTGTTCGGCGTGATGGCCGACAGCGGCTGGGTGGAGGGGACCCCGGTTGAGGTGGCCCGGCGGGACGAGGTAAAGGAAGGGGAGGCCAAAATTCTTTGCAATGTCTCCGGCGACCGGGTGGAAGAGTATACGGTCCAGATCAACAAGGTGTTTCCCGAGCGGGAGGACGACTGCCGGGATTATCTCCTGAAGGTCACCGACCAGCGCCTGCTGGACGCCACCGGCGGCATTGTCCAGGGCATGAGCGGCAGCCCCATTCTGCAGAACGGAAAGATTGTAGGCGCGGTCACCCACGTGCTGGTGGACGACCCTACCAGCGGCTATGGTATCTATGTGGGCCGGATGCTGCGCCAATGTGATTACTGATTGTAATTTCCATTTTTTTGATTTCAAAAAAGGGCTTGCGCGCGGATTCGACAGGCGTGTCGAAGAAAACTTTGAAAAAATGTGCAAAACTTCCTTGCCAAATGCTGGAATCTGTGGTATTTTAAGAGCAACCAAAAAATGGTAAATCTGGAAATACAATACCTCAGGTCATGGACCGGAAAGGAATAGGAACATGAGCGACAAGAAGAAAATCGTCCTTGCAGATGCCTCAGAGGAATTTCGTCAGATGTTGGCCGACATCATCAGGGAGGAACCCGACCTGGCCGTGTGCGCCCAGACGGGCAGCGGCGAGGAACTGCTGGATCTGGTGGCTGTCCACAGGCCGGATGTGGTGATTATGGACCTGATGCTGACCGGGATGGACGGCCTGGAGGTGCTGGAGGAGCTGGGAGAGAACCGGCCCCGGGTGCTGGTGCTCTCGTCCTTCAACAACCCCGCCATAGCGGAACAGGTCTCACAGCGGGGCGGCGACTACTGTATGCTCAAACCCTGCCGGATGCAGACGGTAATCGGCCGCGCCCGGGAACTGTCCGTGGGAAAAACGGGCCGTCAGATTCAGGAGGAAAACAGCTCCCGAGACCTGGAGCGGCAGGTCACCGCCATCATCCACGAAATCGGCGTACCCGCCCACATCAAGGGCTACCAGTACCTGCGGGAGGCCATCGGGCTGGCGGTGGACGATATGGAGATCATCAACGCGGTGACCAAGGTATTGTATCCGGCGGTGGCAAAGAAATTCAACACCACCTCCAGCCGTGTGGAGCGGGCCATCCGCCACGCCATTGAGGTGGCCTGGGACCGGGGCGACCTGGAGACCCTTCAGAAATACTTCGGCTACACCGTCTCCAACGCCAAGGGCAAGCCCACCAACAGCGAATTTATCGCCATGATCGCCGACCGCATCTCGCTGAACGGTTCTCCGGCGTAATGAAAAGTCACTCCCCCGGCAAAGCCGGGGGAGTGACAAATTTTTACGCGTTGGAGCTGTTGATATACGCCTCCTGCTCGGGGGTGAGCTTGTCGATGGTCAGACCCAGGGCGGCCAGCTTGGCCCAGCCGATCTGGTCGTCGATCTCGGCGGGGATGTCGTAGAGCCTGCGCTCCAGCTCGTCCTTATGCTTGGCCACCCACTCCGCAGCCAGGGCCTGGACGGAGAAGGACATGTCCATGATCTCCGCCGGGTGGCCGTTTCCTCCGGCCAGATTCACCAGACGGCCCTCAGCCAGCACGTTGAGCACCTTGCCGTCGGCCAGCCTGTAGCCGGTGATGCCCTCCCGCTGCTCCCATTTCTCCACGGCGTTTTCGTTGAGCCACTTCACGTCCACCTCGCAGTCGAAGTGGCCCGCGTTGGAGAGCAGGGCGTTGGGCTTCATCACGGCGAAGTGGGCGGGGGTGACCACATCCTTACAGCCGGTGACGCTGACGAACACGTCACCCAGCGGGGCGGCGTCCGCCATGGTCATGACTCGGAAGCCGTTCATGGTGGCGTCCAGGGCTTTGAAGGGGTCGACCTCGGTGACGATGACGTCGGCCCCCATCCCCGCGGCCCGCAGGGCCACGCCGGAGCCGCACCAGCCGTATCCGGCCACCACCACGGTTTTGCCCGCCACCACCAGGTTGGTCATGTGCATGATGGCGTCCCAGACGGACTGGCCGGTGCCGTACTTGTTGTCGTAGTAGTGCTTGGCCTTGGCGTCGTTCACCGCCATCATGGGGCAGGGCAGAGTGCCCTCCCGCTCACGGGCCCGCAGACGCAGGATGCCGGTGGTGGTCTCCTCACAGCCGCCGATGAGGCAGTCGGCGTATTCCTTGCACTTGCCCGCCAGCAGGTTGACGAGGTCGCCGCCGTCGTCGATGACGATGTGGGGACGGCACTTCAGCGTTTCAATCAAGTGGGCCTCGTACTCTTCAGCGGTGGAGCCGTGCCAGGCGAACACGTGGACACCTCGGTCCGCCACGCCCGCGGCCACGTCGTCCTGGGTGGACAGGGGATTGGAGCCGGTGAGGTACACGTCCGCCCCGCCCGCCTTCATCACCAAGGCCAGGTTGGCGGTCTTTGCCTCCAGGTGGACAGAGACGGCGGCGCGCAGGCCCTTGAAGGGCTGCTCTTTCACAAATCGGGCCTCGATCTGGGACAGGGCGGGCATGAAATTGCGCACCCAGTCGATTTTCCGGTGGCCGGAGGGGGCCAGGGCGGGGTCGCGGATGATGCTCATAATGTATACTTCCTTTCGGACGTAAATTTTGGTAGGCCCAGTATAGCACAGCACCGAACCCTTTGCAAGCTGTCTATATCCTGCCACAAAATTCCACAATCTCGTTTTTTCGTTCCGCGACCGCTTCTCTATACTCTATGGAGCACAACCCCAAGCTGCCGCAACGGTCAATTTCCAAATGTCCGTAAAAATGCTCGATGCTTTCAATGACGCGGTTACACTCCCTCATGCTTGGCCCGGTTCTTAACGCAATAGAATAACCCCTTTTCCCTTTGGGAATAGCCGCGTGGGGCTCATGGGTATTGCACCATGGGGTGCATCTGTCGATAAAAGCCTTGAACTGGCCTGGAATATCCGCCCAGTATGACGGCGCGACGCTCACAATCACGTCCGCCCGCTCATACAGTTTCAAAATTGAGTCAACATCATCATGCTGAACGCATTTCGCCGTACTATGACAGCTTCTGCATCCTTTGCAGTAGTTTATTTTGAAGTCATCTATACAGACACTTGTAACTTCATATCTGTCCTTCAGGCACTCCGAAACGATACCCGCAATTTCGGCGGTGGCCCCGTTCCTCACAGGGCTGCAATTCATAACCAGCGCGTTCATACTGCGTACCGTCTCAATGCTTCGCCGCCAGCAGCGCCGCCCGCACGTCCCACAGCTTCTGGGACAGGTCCACATAGTAGTTGTGGGGGTACTCGAACCGCTTCACCTCGTCCCACAGGCTGTCCACCTCCCGCTGGCAGT
>CANOBV010000249.1 GCA_947564255.1 uncultured bacterium
CGTGATGGTCCTGATGCTACAGCTTGGCATCTCCCTAGAGGACGTGGAGGGAGAGCTGGCCAAGCGGCATGTAATCGACAAGAAGGTGAAGCAGGAAAAGATGGTGTGAGGGGGCAGGCCGTGGGTTGATAAATCTTCAAAATACTCGTATAATAAAAACAGAAGGGCGCTGTTACTGACAGTCAGCCCCAACATTTAATCAACAACAAAAGGACGGCTGCATCTGCAGCCGTCCTTTTGTTTCCGTTTCCCACAAGTTTTCACACCTTCCCTGTCTCCTCATGGGGCTGCCCTGGGTAGAGGAACAGCTTCCGGGCAGAGAAGTTCCACGCAAACACCAGCAAACTGCTGACGAATTTGGCCAGCATGAGCTGCATGCGCAGCCGGGTGGTGAAGAGGTAGAGCAGCAACAGGGTCAAGCCCAGGCCCCCGGCGGAGATGGCCCCAAAGACCACCACCTCTGCCCCAGGCCGCACCGCCGCGTCCACCGCCCGGAAGGCAAAGTGCTTGGTGAGGAGGAAGTTGCAGCTGATGCCCATGAGGAACGCCAGGGCAGCGGCAATCAGATAGTGGGCCCCAGCGCGTTCCAGGGAGTACAGCAGGAGATAGTCCACCAGGAAGGAAGTCCCCCCGGTGATGCCGTAGCGGATGAGCTGGATGATGGTATTCTCTGTCGGCCGGAGGAAGAGGGTGCGGAAGTCCCGCTCCTGTAGGATACCCCAAAGCTGCATGGCATCGTCGATGGTGTGTTGATGCAGATGCCGCAAGAAAAAGTCCTTCATCAAAAGGCCCCTCCCTTTCTCATCAATTTGACTATCGCGTCTGTCCGTCCCCTAAGATGACGTACTTATAGCTGGTGAGCTCCTCCAAGCCCATGGGGCCCCGGGCGTGGAGCTTTTGGGTGGAGATGCCCATCTCGCAGCCCAGGCCGAACTCGCCCCCGTCGGTGAAGCGGGTGGAGGCGTTGATGTACACCGCCGCGCTGTCCACGGCGTGGGAGAAGTAATAGGCCCGGCTCAAATCCTCCGTGAGGATGGCCTCGCTGTGGCCGGTGGAATGGCCGTTGATGTGCTCCACCGCCGCCTCCACATCGGGCACCACTTTCACCGCCAGGATATAGTCCAAAAACTCCCGGTGGAAGTCCGCCTCACTGGCGGGGGTGCCGGGGATGATGGCCTGGGCGGCGGCGTCTAGGCGCAGCTCCACCGGGGGCAGGCCCTGGGCGGTGCGCTGGTCCACCAGGCGGTCCCGGAGCCGGGGGAGGAAGTCCGGGGCGATGGCGGCATGCACCAGGCAGACCTCCGCGGCGTTGCACACCGAGGGGCGGCTGGTTTTGGCGTTGTCCACAATATCCAGGGCTTTGTCCAAATCGGCGCTCTCGTCCACAAAGATGTGGCAGATCCCCGTGCCCGTCTGGATACAGGGGACCTTGGAGCGCTGCACGCAGGTCTCAATGAGGGAGGCCCCGCCCCGGGGGATGAGCAGGTCAATATAGCCCACTGCCTCCATAAGCTCGGTGGCGCTGTCCCGGCTGGTGTCCGTCACCAGGCTCACCAGGGCGGTGGGGAGCTGGCAGCGCTCTAGCCCCCGGTGGAGGGCCGCCACAATGGCGCGGTTGGAGCGGATGGACTCCTTGCCCCCCCGCAGGACACACACGCTCCCGGCCTGTAAGGCCAGGCTGGCGGCGTCGGAGGTGACGTTGGGGCGGGATTCGTAGATGATGGCAATGACCCCCAGGGGCACCGAGAGCTTTTGCACCTCCAACCCGTTGGGCAGGCACTGGAAGGAGCGCACTTGGTTGATGGGGTCCGGCAGCGCCGCCACTGCCCGCATCCCCGCGGCCATACCGGCAATGCGGGGGGCGGTGAGGCGCAGGCGGTCCACCATCACCGGGGATATGCTCCCCTGGACGGCGGCGACATCCGCCGCGTTGGCCTCTAGGATGGCCTGGGTGTCCGCTTCCAGGCAGTCCGCCATGGTCAGCAGCAGGGTTTTCTTCTTCTCCGAGGGGAGAAAGGCAATGGCGGCTTTGGCCGCGTTGGCGGCCTCCAACAGGGACCGCGTTAAGGTCAGGTCAGACATAATTAGCCTCGCTTTCCGCAAAAACGGCTGCCGGCACTGCGTCCGGCGGCGGCTTCATAGAGCAATGTAGGGTCGGCGCCGTTGGCGATGACCATGTCGCAGCCGGCATCCATACAAATCTGGGCGGCGTGGAGCTTGGTGGCCATCCCTCCGGTGCCCAGGTGGGAACCGGCCCCTCCCGCCAGGGCCAAAATCTCCTGGGTGAGGACGGGGATTTCCCGGATGAGGGCGGCGTCGGGGTGGGTGTGGGGGTCAGCGGTGTAGAGCCCGTCGATGTCCGAGAGGAGGACCAGCAGGTCCGCTTCCAGGCTCACGGCCACGATGGCGGCCAGGGTGTCGTTGTCCCCAATGCCCAGCTCTTCCGTGGCCACGGTGTCGTTCTCGTTGATGATGGGCAGGGCTTTCAACTCCAGCAGACGGCCCATGGTGTTGCGGAAGTTGGCAAAGCGGTCTGGATGGTTCACGTCTGCGGCGGTGAGCAAAATTTGGGCCACGGTGTGGTTGTATTCGGAAAAGGCCTTGTCATAGGTGTACATCAATTCGCACTGACCTACGGCAGCGGCGGCCTGCTTGCCGGGGGTGTCCTCCGGCCGCTGGTGGAGGGAGAGTTTGCCCATCCCCATGCCGATGGCCCCAGAGGAGACCAAGATCAGCTCATGTCCGGCGTTTTTCAAATCACTGAGGACCCGGCACAACCCCTCCACCCGCCGCAGGTTCAACAGGCCCGTGGGATGGGCCAGGGTGGAGGTGCCAATCTTTACCACAATACGTTGGTTGAGCAAGGGACAGCACACCTCCTGGCAAAAAATTCATACATTATTCATACTCTAGTATACGCGATAAAAAAAACGCTGTCAACAATAGAAATTTGACAAAGTACTACAACCCCTTAGCCTCCCCCTGGGGGCACCTTAGGACGAGCATTGCTGGTTGACAAATTCTAAAAACAGTTATATAATAAAAAAGAAGGCCGCTGCTACTGACGGTCAGCCCAAAGCAACTAGGGATTTAATCCGTTAGCCGCTCGGATTCCGGCCGGGCGGCTAACACGCTTTTATGGACAGCACGACCAGCGAAACCGCCAGACATGCCAGAACACGAAGCGCAAAGAGCACTCGGTCCTTCCACATCAGCTACCACCTCCCCCCTATTTTGTATTTGCTAAGGGGTTCTATCGGTGGGCCAACCGCCGTATGTAACAGCGCACCTTCTGCCCCTCCAATGAGGGGCAGTTTTATTATACCGACAAAAAGCGCCGTTTGTCAACAAGGGCCAGGGAAATTCCCTGGCCCTTTGGCGTGTCAAAACCGTGGGTGAAGCCCTTGTGGGCCGCCGAGGGCGGCGGCCCCTACTCTTTTGACACATCGAGACCCTCTGCTCTTTCTTGTAGGGTCATTCTTCTAAACGTCTCAATTTTTGAATCAAGGCCGAAATCAATACCATTGATTCATCATCCAGTCCTGATACTTCCAAAAGCTTGGGTTCATCTACGCGAACCAAATAATCTACACTTACGCCGAATAACTGGGCCAGCCGAACAAACATCTCCACAGAAGGTGCCTTGCTGGCGGTTTCATAGGCGCTAACCATCGCTTTAGAAACCCCGATACGTTTCGCAACC
>CANOBV010000250.1 GCA_947564255.1 uncultured bacterium
CAGGGTGCGGTTTTCCAGCTCAAGGCCCAAATTGCGTATAAGCTCCAGGATTTGGCCTATCAGACAGAGGAACTGACCGCCTTCCGCCAGGAGCTGGTGGAGGACATGACGGCTAAAGTCCAGGCGCTGAACCGGGAGAACTTCGCCATCCGCCAGCATCTGCGGTATGTGGAGAAGTTTGGAAAACTCAAGAGCTACGCCGCCCTCAGCTACGAGGACACGCTGAACATCGGGGAGGAATTGGCCCCGCTGATTGAGCCAGATGGGGACGACCCCAAGGCGGTCCGCTTTGATGCGCTGATGTACGGCATTGAGCTGGCCTGCCTCGCCGGGGAGAAGTATACCCGTGCCCGGAATGATCTGCTGAAAAAAGTGCAGGGAATTGCCAACGTTACCAACATCCCGGCCATTCAGGCACAGTCTGAGCTGGTTGATAAGATTCTCCACACCAACTATCTGGATGACGCGGGAATCAACGAATTTGAGCACATCCGGGAGAGTCTGCGGGACCTGATCAAGTACATCCCGGTTGAGCTTGCCAGCTACACCACCAACTTTGACGATGAGGTCTTGTCCATAGAGTGGAAGGAGTCCCAACTGGAGAACGACGACCTGATAAACTATCGGGCCAAGGCGGAGTACTACGTCCGGCAGCACCAGGACGAGGCAGCCATTGCCAAACTGAAGGGCAACATCCCGCTGACAACAGAGGATGTGACCGCCCTGGAGTGTATCCTCTGGAGCGAGGTGGGCAGCCGGCAGGACTATGAAGCGGAGCTGGGGGCCAAGCCCCTGGGGGAGTTCGTCCGGGAGATCGTGGGACTGGATATGCACGCGGCAAAGGAGGCCTTTTCCCAATACCTCACCGATACCAGCTTGGATAGCCGTCAGATTTATTTCGTGAATCAGATCGTGGAGTATATTGTCCGCAACGGCATGATGAAGGACCTGTCTGTCCTCCAGGAGCCGCCTTTCACCGACCAGGGCAGTGTGGTGGAGGTGTTCACCGACATCTCCCTCTGGATGGGCATCAAGGCTGTGATTGACAAGATCAACGCCAACGCGGCAGCATAATCCAATACAGCCCAGGAACCAGTTAATCTAAAACCGGTTCCTGGTTCTTCTTGTACTGATCCAGCAGGTTTTGATGCCCTTTCTGGTCTTTCTGAATCAACTCTTCCCTTGTAAGAACCTGCCACTGAGGACTGTCCATAGGTTTCCTGAGATCAAGCACCATAAAAGAAGCTGGATATTTCTGCTCGGGGTCGAAATCCAAGTCGGCGGCCACCCGTTTCTGCCAAAAACTCTCCTCCGGTGGCAGTTCCTGTTTGACGGCATCGTAACTAGCCAACTCATGGGTGGTGTCGATGCGCCGCAAAAATTCCTCCGCCTTGATTTTTCCTGCTATATAATCCCGGCGTGCCTGGCGGGCGTTTGCTTCCCATTCGTCGTACTGTGCTGGCGTCATGGGAATGAGGCGATCCCGCTGATTCTCCGGCGCGTCCTGATAGCGGAGCATTCGAGCGTACATCCGGTCCCGCAGCTGCTTGAACAGCTTCAAAGCGTCATCCTGCTCTGGTCCCTTTCTGCGTTTGAGGTTGGCACCCCGTTTCTTGCAGGACTGCCCGTCAAAAATCCGGTCGCAGTAGAGTGCTCTGGCTTTGGTTTTTGGTATGAAGTAATTCCAACAGTAGTCGCATCGGGCAATGCGCTGTTTCTCTTGGCGGAAATACATCATCAACTCCACCAGCCTTAGCTGATAAACATTGTCCACCGGGAGCAGCAGGATTACATTTTCATAGCTATCCAGCCGGGCGGGGTTACAGAATCCCGCAATGTCGGGATAAACACCGCGCAGCTTCGCAAACCGCTCCTGCTGGGTAGCCCGCTCCATCCCGTCGAAGGTCATCTCCATGACGTTGCGAAGCCGGATCTGTGTGTAGATGGGAACCTCCAGAGTTTGCAGTAAGCGCTGCCCGGCGTGGAGAAGGAATGAAGCAGAGCCGTCATCTCGCATCCGAAGAGCTTTGTCCAGCAGGTTTCCCAGCTCAAAGAAACCGAGTGGGTCAATCTCTTGGAGCATAGAGGGGAGTAGCAGTGCCTCAGCAGTCAAGTCCTCCAGCTCGGAGACTGAAATATCCAGTTTGGGTTCAAACAGAGGATGCTCTTCATAGAGCCGCTGGATTTCCCGGCGGTAAGCTGTATAATCCATCTCCGCCGCGGCCACCAAGTCCTCCGCAGGCGTAACAAAAGGAAGATGTGTCTCCGGCCCATATGCCCCAGACATCACAACACAAATTTTCCCGTCGTCCCCAGTCTCAATCCAGAGACTGGGGAATTTTTTGTCTGCCATGACACTCCCTCCTCAAGATCACTTCATGATGTAAAGACGGCTGAATTTATTGTAGCATGACAGCGAGGAAAAAGAAAGTCTGGACGAACCTCGACAACTGAATACCCACCACCAGAGAGGATATGTCTTCGGTTCCAGTACCGCCATGACCCCGCAGATGTGGGTAAGCGTACCAGAGGAGAACACTACGCGGCAGAGAAGCCTGGCGCAGGAACGGGTATGGTGTGTGGCCTAACAACACAGAAAAGGAGAATTGAAATGAACAAGCTCAACACCATCGACGGTGAGACCCTGATGAGCCGTCCGCTCCAGCCGCTGAACTTCGTGGTGGACACATTGATCTCCCAGGGTCTGCACATCCTCGCAGGCTCTCCCAAGGTCGGGAAGTCCTGGCTGGCCCTGTGGCTGGCGGTGGCCGTTGCCAAGGGCGAACCCGTCTGGGGAATGCAGGTAAAGCAGGGAACGACTCTGTACCTCTGCTTGGAGGACTCCCAGCTCCGCATCCAAAACCGACTGTTCGACGTGACGGAGGACGCACCAGCTAATGTCCACTTCTGCACTGAGAGCCGCATCCTGGGTGATGGATTGACCGAGCAGCTGGAGCAGTTCCTCAGTGAGCGCCCGGACACTTCCCTCGTCATCATCGACACCCTGCAAATGATTCGGGGCGCTGTCTATGACAACACCTACGCCAACGACTACCGCGACCTGTCCGCCCTGAAGCGTCTGGCTGATGCCCATGGTATCGCCATCCTGCTGATCCACCATCTGCGGAAAGAAAAGGCGGACGATGTGTTCAATCGCATCTCTGGCACTACCGCCATCAGCGGCGCGGTGGACGCCAGCTTCACGCTGGTGGAGGAGCAGCGGGGCAGCGGCAGAGCGAAGCTCAGTTGTATCGGTCGGGACATCGAGTACCGGGAACTGGAGCTACGCCGCAATGCCGACAACGTGTGGGAAGTGACAGCGGACAGCTATCAGCAGCCGGAACTGCTGGGCAGCAAAGTGGTCGTTCTCCTCTCTGCCTTACTCCAAAACCGTTCTCAGTTTATCGGCACTCCCACGGAGCTGGCACAGCGCATCGACCCTGTCGGCACAGAAGGAATCACGCCTAAGAACGTCTCCAAGAAAATCCTACAAAGCGTTGAGGCTCTAAGCAATGCGGGTATCACAGCGGTCATACGCAGGAGTAACGGAAAGCGGCTGATCGATCTGCGTCGTGCCGATAGTGCCGACAACGCCGGGACCAGCGTGGCCGACCCTGTTGACCCTGCCACCGCCGCTGTAACGCCTCGTGTGGGCCAGCAGGAGGCAAGGCGGGAGCTGATACCCG
>CANOBV010000251.1 GCA_947564255.1 uncultured bacterium
ACCACTGTCTTCGAAGGATGCGAATTGCACCAGCGTATACAAAGAGAAAACCCACCAGCACAGAAGAAAAAATATGTGTCTGGATTGATAATTCTCTCCGATTTCAGTAGCTTTCCTCACCAGGGTGTGGTATGGTGTGTCGCTGCGAAGGAGGGATACACCATGTATGACTACATGAGGGCGTTGGAGGACAGATTCGCTCCCAAGCCAAATCAGAAACAGCGACAGGAGCTTGAGTCCAAGCGCCAGGAGGTCGCCGCCTTACTGGACAAGCAGGGACGAAAAAAGCTGCTCCGATTGGTGGATGCCCACACCATGGCACAGGAGGAAGCGGCGCTCAATGGTTTCATCGCTGGCTTCCGTCTGGCTTGTGGACTCGCCATAGAGCTGGGTGCTGACGGCAGCTATTCCTATGAACGGGAGCAAGAGGAAATCAACCGTCTGAAAAATTGCGGGGGAGGTGAAGCCCATGGCTAAGCGCCGAGCCAACGGAGAGGGAAACATCCGCAAACGCAGTGATGGCCGCTGGGAAGGCAGGTACACGGCAGGCCGTGACCCAGACACCGGAAAGGTGATTTACAAAAATGTTCTTGCCAAAACTCAGAAGGACTGCAAGGAAAAGCTGAAGCAGGCCATTGAGGAAAACGCCAAGGTGGACACCATCCGGGCCGAGCAGTACACTGTGGGCCAGTGGATGGATGTGTGGTTCGAAAACTGTGCGAAAATCAAAGTGCGGCCTTCGTCCCATAAGACCTACCGGGGCTACATCGACAACCACATCAAACCCAGCATTGGCAAAATTCCGCTGAGCAAATTGTCCTCTCTGGATTTACAGAAGCTCTACAAAAAGCTGCTGAGCTGTGGCAGGGTGGAGCGAATTGAGTCCAAAAGCCAACCCAAAGGTCTCAGCGCCAAAACGGTGCGGAACATCAATCAGGTTATTTCCTCCGCCATGGATTTTGCCATCGACCAAAAGCTGATTTCCGCCAACCCGACGGACGGCTGCGCCCTGCCCAAGCTGGAGCACCGGGAGATGAAGACCCTTCCCCCCGAGCAGTTGGCGTCCTTCCTCCGCGAAGCCAAAGAGAGCGGCGTATACGAGATGTACTATATCGAGCTGGCCACTGGCCTGCGCCGGGGTGAGCTGCTGGGGCTGAAATGGGAGGATATCGACTTGGAGGGCGGCACGATTCAGGTGCGCCGCCAGATTGCCCGGATCAACGGCGAGGTGGTGGAGGCTCCGCTCAAGACGAAGAACTCCTATCGGAGCGTATCCATCGCACAGGATGCGGTGCAGATCCTCAAAGAACAACAGGGGAAAACCAGCAGCCAGTACGTATTCCCATCACCCACAGGCGGCCCCATCTCACCGGACAGCGTCCTGAATATGCTCCACCGGGTGCTGAAGCGGGCAGGTCTACCTCGAATCAGATTTCACGATATGAGACATACGTTCGCTACAGTTGCGTTGCAAAATGGTGTGGACATCAAAACCGTTTCCGGCATGCTTGGCCACTACAGCGCCGGGTTCACGCTGGACACCTACGCCCACGTCACCACCCAGGCACAGCGGCAGGCGGCAAATACCATGGCGAATATCCTCTCCGGTGCTGTTGAGGACTAAGCGGACATTTCCCCGTATGGGTCGGAACCTGGGTCTTGCGGAAAGGCAAAAAATGAACCGCCGCAAAAAGTACAGAAAACAAAAGAAACTCCCTCGATTTCCAAGGAAATCGAGGGAGTTGTGGTTGCGGGGGTGCGCATGGTATTTTACCTGAAATCCTGTTCCGCTATCTGGTACAGGTCAATCAGCATCAATGAGGCCGTTCAGCATATCTTCAAACCGCTTTTCTTGCGCCACAGCGGCAACGATGCGCCCGGAAACGCTGTAGTCGGAACACAGCTCCACGGCCTCTACAGCGCCCACCACTTGCGGCGCACGGTCCACCCACACGATGCGGACGGCCTGGAGATGGGATCGGGCATATTGCGCCACTTTTTTCGCTTGGGTCATACTTCCCCCTCCTGCTCTCAGTCGATCACAGACGGATACGTGTCTAAAATCATATGAGCGTCACCTAAATTGTTCCCTCGCACAACCCGGATAAAATCAGCCCCATCTTTTACGGCCTCGACATACTCAGGGGCGATCATTTCCCGCTCTGTACCGTCCGGCATACGGGCCAGCACTACCAGACGGGCAGGCTGTAGCCGGTTGACACGGCGCTCCAGTTCTTTTACAGTCATGGCGCTACCTCGCATAAGAGCGGGCCATCTCCCGTACATCACCCGGCGCAATGCCAAGCTCATCCGCCAGGGCAACCACACCGTTATCATCCAATGCGGCAAGCTCACCCCCCAGCTCATACAGGCTTTGGGATAAAGCGTCCACGGGGTCCTCCTGCTCCATCTCACGGGTCAGCCTTACCGCCTCCAGGCGCTCCATAAGGCTGTCGGTTTTATTCATAGTCCTCAATCCTCCGATTCGGCACAGGACGGCACATGGCGTCCAGGCATCCGGCCAGCCCCGCATAATCGGCCCTGTCGGTGGTGACGCCGGTGATCCCGTTGGCCCTGCACTCTTGGAGTAGCGTGATAGCTGCCACGGGATCAGTGGCTACCTGGTGCCCGTCCTCATAGGTCACCACCATTCGGGCGGGCTTAGACCGTTCCAGCCGTTCCCGCATTTTTTCCAGCAGTCTATCTGTGGTCATTCGCTTCCATCTCCTTCACCAGCCGTTCCAGCTCGTCAATTTTGGCCTGTTGCTCATCCACACGAATAGCGCCCAGGGCCGCATTACAGCCATAGATCAGCGCATTGGCGGTCTTGGCGTCAATGTCACCATTCAGCAGCATATTGTTGATGCGGTTGATTGTGCGCCGGACTTCCCTGGAGCTGGACATTTTCAATCGTTTTCTTTCCATAGGCGTCACCTATAAAAGCGGGGGCGCACAGGCTATTGCCCACGCGCCCCATTGTGTCAGCCGTCCTCGCCGCCGCTGGGAGGCGTGGGGGTGGGCTGGGCCTGATAATAAATGGCTTTGGCCTTGTTGGTCAAAACGAAGCTGTCATAGACCACCCGGCCCTCCACCAACGCGCCGCTGATACCGGGCGGGTTCTGGTGAATGTTGAAGGTTTCCAGTTTCACCGGGGCCACGGTCGCGCAGGGATGGGCCACCATGAAGCCAAAGTCAGCAGGGAGGCGATTGGCGGGGATCTTCTGCACGGTCATGCCGTCCAGCATGGCGATCACGCCTTTCAGCCGCATTTCGGCGGTGATGTCGGTTTCAAGAATGATGTCCTTGCACTTTTTCATCAAGGCGTAGGTGGCGGGCGTCACCACCAGCACCCGGCCACTTTCGGGGGCCTCGGCATTGTCCAGAGCCTCGGACGCCGCCAAAATCTCGGTGTAGATGTTGGAGGCGGTCAGGGCTTTGGCGGCAGGCGTGTGCCCAGCGTTGGCGCACATGACGCCGTAGACGTAGGTGTCCACCTCGGGGATCACTACTTCCCGGTTCTGTCGGGCCAGGGCGGACGCCGCCGCCAGCTGCTTGGCAGTTTCGTCCTCATCCAGGGCATCAATAGCGAAGGTGAAGGAGCGGTCTTTCTTGAGGATCATTTCCTGAGTGGTGGCGCTCAAGCCCTCCACCGCACCATACCGGCTCCAATTACCCTCGGCGG
>CANOBV010000252.1 GCA_947564255.1 uncultured bacterium
TAAAAGTCCCCGGGGGTCAGGTTGGGAGTGTACGGTGGAAGTTGTTTCTTCTCTCCGGTTTCGTCCCAATACACCCGGGAGGATTCCGCGTACCACCAGTGCGAAGGGTCATACTGGTATTGAATGGAGGCGTTCCAGTTCTGATCGCCGGCCCGAAGATTGGAGATTGAGGAGTTGAGATTGACCAGCAGACTGATGGCTTCCGACAGGAGACCATTGACGCCGGTACCCTGGGCCGCCTGCGAAATGATATTGCTGATACTCTGGTGTGCTGAAAATGCCGCCGGCTGAGGGGTGTACATGAACGCGTACACGCTGTTGTACAAATCGGAGAGAAGCTGAAAGGCCTGCGGGTTTGAAAGCCCCTGGTTGATGGCGCCAACAACGCTCAAACAGATCACCTTGTAGCTTATGTAGTGGCATCTGGCTTCCCCTTGGTCGATTTCGATGGCGTCTATCACTTCCTGGAGAAAATCCGGGCGGTCATCACCCGCCGCCAGCGCGCCTCCGGCTACGGTTAAATACTCTTTCGCGGTTAGAATTCCGGGTGGCGGAGTCAAAACCTCCGGCGGAACCGGGGGAGACAGAGTTTGACTGAGTTCAATCATAGGCCGATATCCAGGTCGGCGACAAAGGTGGCGGCGGCCGTACCCAGCTTTTGGCTGACTGCGTCGCGTACTGAGCTGTAAACGTTGTTGTTCAGCACCACCTGCGTGCTGGCGCACTGCACATTGGTATCGGAGGAGGAGTAGTCGGACCACAGCACCTGCCGGATCTTATTTTGGCTGGTCATGTAAAACGCCCCCAGGGCCATCGCGGCGCAGCCTTCGCTTTCGGAACAGCAGGCGACCTGGAAGGAGCCGTTGGCGTCGGTGTCCGTGTGGGATTTCCACAGTGTGAGGGCCGGGGACTGCTTTGCCTTAGCCGCGTTCAACGCCTCCAAAGCGCTTTGGACAATCAGGCCGGCGCTGTGGGTCACCATGCCGGCCAGAAGCTCCATCACCACTTGGTTAACCTGGAAAGTGCTGCCGGATACCTGGTGCTGTGCGAAAGACAGGCCCTGGATGTTCCAGCCCACCTTCTGCAGCGTATCTGTGTAGCAGTTATACCAGCCCACCACGTTATATTGGAAGGTATTAGGATCCCTGGGGAACTTAGCCGAGGCAGCCAGCTGGGCGAGGAGCGTGGAATTGAGTACGTCTGACTTCAGCTGCGCATCCAGTCCCTCTACAAAACAAACTACAGACTGGTCGTCCACCGCCGCGCCGGCTTGAGCGGCGCCCAGCAGCTTCAGCGGCTCCTGAGCGGTGAGCACAGGCTTGTGGACGGGAAGCGTCAGAGACTGCACAAACTGAAGGGCGGTTCTGGATTCCAAATTTTGCTCTAACATAACCATTACATCCTTCTTTCCTTTTGTACTTGCTTAGAAGTCAAGCATATACCCATTATAATGGAATAAAAGGATGAATTTTGTAGAATTTTGTCGAGAATTCTTGAACCATGCAATTTTTCAGCTGATCTGCGTATCCGATACAGGCAGCTTGAGCGCAGAGCAAGCTTGGAATAACGCGCAGAATTTTTATGTCGAGGTATCCAACTTGAGCGATGATGAAAAAGCGGCCTGAACAGGCCGCCAACCGTACACAGCGCCGTCAAAACCGGCAATGCCTGTGGCTGAATGTGGATGCCTGCAAAGCCAGCGAGCCCCAGAGCATTTTGGACGTGCTCAGCCAGGTCAAATTGGTGGCGGCCATCATGGGCAGGGCCCATTTCATTGTCCTCCGGGCTGTGCAGGACGGGAAGATCCTGGTGGCAGACCCGGCCAGCACCTCTCTGGGCAAAAGGAATGGGATCTCTCCATCATCCTCCAACAAGGACGGAACGCGGGCCGGGGCGGGCGGACCGTTCTGGATCGTGCCTTTTCGTGACCGCGGCGCTGAAAACTGGGCGAAAGCCATAGAGTACCACAGAGGAGCACAGCTTCTCCGGACAGAATGCGGCTGCGCTCATGCACCCTTGGCGGCTTATCTGGCTTTGCGGGCGCTTGTATAAATGCGAACCATATCTTCCCAGCTCAGCTTCTTCGCAGACCCGGTATGGTTCCCACTGGCCACAGTACACCGCTCCGCCATTTCCCTGATTTGTTCGTCTGTAGGGTGAATACCCAACTCATCCAGGTTTGCGGGCATTCCAATGCTGTGATAAAAATCTTCCATCGCCCGGATACCGGCCTCGGCAATCTCTTCGTCCGTACCCTTGATGGAGATTCCCATCACGTTTCTGGCGTAGCGAACAAAGCGGGGCAGGCACTCCTTATAGACATATCTCGCCCAGCTGGGCCAAACCGCCGCAAGCCCCGCGCCGTGGGTCACGTCAAACATACCGCCCAGCTCATGCTCCAGCTTGTGGGACATAAAGTCGCCGCCATCGTTCCCGCAGCCGGTCAGGTCGTTATGGGCCAAACTTCCGGCCCACATGATTTCCGCCCGAGCGTCATAATCCCCCGGCTCATGGTGCAGCTTTACGGCATTTTTCATAACGGTGCGGAGCAGCCCTTCCGCAAGGGCGTCCGTGATCTCCATGTTGCCGCCGTTTGTAAAATACCGCTCCATCGTGTGCATCATGATGTCCACGCAGCCGGATTCCGTCTGGTAGTCCGGCAGGGTTTTTGTGTACTCCGGGTTCATGACGGCGAATTTGGGCCGGGCAAGATTATCGTCATAAGCGCGCTTTTCTCCGGTCCGCTGGTTGGTAATCACGCAGCCCTTCGACGTTTCGCTCCCCGCGGCGGCAATGGTCAGCACAGCGGCCACAGGGAGGCACTTCTGTGCCATCCGGGTATGTTCGAACAGCTCCCACACATCCTGATCCGGCTCCGCAAGGCCATAGGCGATTGCTTTCGCCGTGTCGATTGCGCTGCCGCCGCCGGCTGCCAGCAGGAAGTCTACGTTATGTTCCTTTCCCATACGGATACCCTCATAGACCTTATCCAGGCGAGGGTTGGGAACGACGCCGCCCAGCTTTTGGAACGCGATTCCCTCCGCCCCGAGGGCGGCTTCGACCTTCCCCAACAGCCCGGACCGTTTCACGCTGCCGCCGCCGTACACGATCAAGACGCTGGCGGCTCCAAAAGCACGCGCCTGTTTGCCCACTTCATTCTCGGCATTTTTTCCGAACAGCACCTTTGTCGGGGCGTAAAACTCAAAATTGTAAGCCATTGTGATTCCCTCCACTTCAGTTGATGTCCATAGTATAGAAAAATCCTGGCAAAATAAAAATGGTTTTTGCGCCAGAATATAGAATTATTTAGACAACTCAGGTATAATCCTACTAACTATCGAGACGGGAGGCAAAACAATGCGGTTGTTTGAGACAGACGAAAATCAGGTGGAGATCATTGAGGGAATGACAGCGGCGTATCCATACTGTCTTCATCAACGGGATTTGACGGATTTTGTGATCCCCTGGCACTGGCATGAGGAATTGGAACTGGGGTACATCCAAGAAGGTGTCAGCCAAATAATTCTATATTCTGGCGCAAAAACCATTTTTATTTTGCCAGGATTTTTC
>CANOBV010000253.1 GCA_947564255.1 uncultured bacterium
AGGCGCTCATGTCGTTGTCGCCCTGGGCGCTGTCCACGCCGTCATTGATGGCGATAAAGCGGACGCCTTTCTTTGGGAAGGTAATTTCTGTAAATAGGCCCACTTGCAGATAATTCCGTCCCAGGCGTGAGAGGTCTTTCGTCACGACCGTCTTGACCGCGCCGCTCTCCACAGCGTCCATCATCTCGGTGAAGCCGGGCCGCTGGAAGTTGGCTCCGCTCCATCCGTCATCCACGAAAAACTGATAGGGCATCAGGCTATGCTCACGGGCGTAGCTTTCGAGGATGCGCTTTTGATTGGAAATCGAGTTGCTCTCGCCCTGCAATTCATCGTCGCGGCTGAGGCGGCAGTACAAGGCGGTGATGGGGGCTTGCATGGGTTGCTGTCTTAACATCGTTTCCTCCAATCCGACAGCCCCGGCCCCGCTATTCCGATGGCAACAGTATAGCACAGGCCGGGGCGGTTGTATAGTGCTTTTTACTTCCTTACAAGAAAAAGTTTTAAGCTGGGGCTTATCGCGGAACTACCGGCAGGAGGTCACAGGCCGGGGCTGGTCTGGCAGCGGCTCTCGGCCTCCAGGACTTTCGCCATTTTGTCGGCGGCGGTGTCGGTGGTGTCCTGCTTGAAGTAGCCGGAAACGGTGAGGACGGTGTTGCCCATGCGGATTTCAGTCACGCAGTCCGGGCGGCGGGTGGTCTTGGTCTTGCTGGGGGTGTCGGTCATAGGCGGCTCCTTTCAAATTTTTGTTGTGGATATTCGGCTGTTTTGAGGCTTGGAATGGTAACATACAGCCCCCTGTTGAGGACGGCCCAAAAGTCCCGTGATACCGGGCTTTTCAAGGGCCTAAACCGTTACATAGCGGCCCGGTGGCGGCGCACCCGCTCACGGGTCTTGCGGCGTTCTTCCTCCTTGGCGCACTCCGGGCAGTATTTGGCCCGGTTGGATTTTGGGATGTACCAGCCACCGCACAGGACACACTTTTTTCTTTCCCGGCGGTGGAGCAGGGCGGCGCACAGGCTTTCGTCCAGGGGCAGCACCGCCGCCCGAAACCAGCGGCAGATCAGCGAGTAGGAAATACTCTGCGGGCAGACACATTCCTCCCCATCGTCCAGCAGGAGGCAGTTGCCGCCGTCATAGTTGCAGCAGTCATGCACCAAACGCCGGACGGCCCGGTACTGCGGATAGGTCAGCCGGACGGCGTTATCGGTCATGCTCGTCCCTCCGCTGGCTGGGCGCGCCGTGAAGCACCTGGTCGATGTTCCGCTTGACGGTCATCAGCTCGTCCGCCTTCCGCTTGCGCTCCTGGTACTCGGTGTACCCGGCGTTCTTCTCGGACATCAGGGCCTCGATCTCCGCCGTCAGCTCCTTGGTGGAGGGCAGCTTGGTGATGCCGTTGGCCTTGAAGAAACGAACAGCGGCCTCGGAGCGGAGCAGGTCGGCCTCATGCTCCTGCCGGTAGGCGGCGCGGGCCTTGGGCGTTTTCTGCGCGGTGAGGCCCTCCCGGACTGCTTTGGTGTTCCGGTAGATGGTAACCTGCCGCCGCAGCTCCTTTTTTTCTTTCAAGGCCGCTTCAATGGGTTTCAGCTTGGTGGAGCTTTCAAGCATAGCGGCGTAGGCGGCGGACGCGGCGGCATCCAATTCCTCCGGCGAGGAAAAGCCATACTCGGTGTAGATGTTAAACGAGTTTGCCATCTGTTTCAAATTGAACACAGATGCCCAACGTTCGTAGCCAATGCCCTTGCCCTGGGCTTTTTTGGCCTCGATGTCCACCATTCTCTGAACACCCTGGGGCTGGCGAAGCTGCTCCCGGATGCTGGGCTTGGTTCCCCGGCTGGGACGGGCGGCGTTGCGCTCCAGCGCGGCACCCACGGCGGCGCGGTCAAAGTCATCCCCCAGCTTACGGGCGGTGATGGGCTTGGCCCGGTCGGGGGTGAGGTAGGACAACCGGCCCCGGCTCTCCTTGACGGTGATGCCCCGCTGCAACAGCCGCTGGGCAAAATCCTCGAAGCTGACGGCCACGGCGAGAACGGCCCGGATCTCCCGGCGCAGCTTCTCCTTGTCCGTTTCAAACTTGGTGGGCGGCTTACCCTGGGCGGCATTCTCGGTGTCCAGAGCAAGCTGCCCTTTCTTCTGCGCCCAATACTCCCGTTCGGTGACACGGTTTTTGCTCCCGCCCAGCAAGTCGATTTGGTACAGCCCCGCCTCCTGGCACAGCTCCATGACCTCGGCCCGGAAGTGGCGCATGGCTGCGGCGGTGCAGCGGTGCTTGGCTCCGGCCTGGGTGTCGCTGGCCCTGTCCATGTACGGCTTGCGCTCCACCTCGGCCACCCGCAGGGAGTTGATGACGATGTGGACATGGATGTTGCCGCTGTGGTTGTGGCCGTCCGGGTGGGTGCAGACCAGGGCCTGGTGTCCGGGAAACTGTTCGGCACAGAACCGCTCCCCCAGCTCCTGGGCCTTGTCCATCGTCAGCCCGTGGTCGGGACCGTCCCTGGGGTCAAAGGAAAGGATGTAGTGATGGCTTTTCACGTCCTCCCGCCGCTGGTTCTTCCCGTAGCGGAGATTGGCCCGCATACAGGCCACGGCGAAGTCCTCCCCGCCGCAATTCAAAGAAGAAATGCGGTAGTCCTGGCGGGGGACAAGCCGCCCGTTCTCGTCCAGGATGGGCCTGCCGGTGAACTCGTCATGCTCAAAGGTGAGGTACTGCTCCGCCGCGCCGTAGTCGGCATTTTTAGAGCTTAAATGTTTCAGTGTTGCCAATGGCTTCACCTACCTCCCGAAGCACCCGGAACTTGAGGGCGGCGAGGTCGGACAGCTCCGCCCGAACATCGGCGGCGAGGGTGTTGTACGGCGTTCCGTACTCGTTCAGATAACGGGCAATCTGGTTGAGGTTGCCGCCAATCCTCCCGTACTCCCCGGTCAGCCTGCCAATGGCGGCAAGCACTTCGTCATTGACGGGGGATACGGTGATAATGGGCTTGACGGTCGCGCCGGTAATGGCCTGCCGGATAAATTCGGACTGGCTCATGCCGTAGGCGGTCAGGCGCTCCATGAAGTCGGCGTGTTCTTCCTCGGTCACACGGGTCTTGATGATGTGGGTGCGGTGGGGCGTGTTGTAGCGTTTGGACAATAATTTTTACCTCCTGTTTTTCAAATTTGCGTCCGGGCATAGTTCCCCCATTGTACTCTTTTCCATATTCAGTTGTCTGGGGGAGGTTCCTCTTTCTAATCCGTGATGAAGAAGTGGGCGTTGGCCTTCGGAAATACATTGAACCCAGGTGGTCAAGACCATCTGGGTTCAAGTGATTTTCATATTCACTTCTTATATCTCACTCATCGTCAAGGCTATTATAGAGCAAAATCACAGTGTTGTCAAACAATTCCAACGTCTACTTTTGTCGAATAGGCACAAGGGCCGGTGCGGATGCACCGGCCCAAGGCGGGTTTGGGGTGGCAACCCCAACAAGTAGCAGACCAGGGGGACAAATGAGCGAAAGCGAAATTTGGGCCACGGGTCGATACTTGCTCTAAAGGAAGTGGCGACTTCCTC
>CANOBV010000254.1 GCA_947564255.1 uncultured bacterium
AAGGGCATCATCAACAACGCCAAAACCAAGATCCTGCTGAACCTGGAGGACGAGGAGGCCCGGCGTGTTCAATCGCTACTCCACCTTTCTGAGGCGGAGGTCATGGAAATTACCCACTTTGAGCGTGGCAGCGGCCTCATCAGCACCAACAATAACAATGTGACAGTGGAAATCAAGTGCAGCCAGATGGAAAAGGAGCTGATCACCACCGACCGCCGGGAGCTACAGGAACTGTTGGACAAGACCCAAGCCGCGCCGCCTGTGGCATAAAAGCGGAGCGTATACGGCGTTAATACGAGAACCATTTTTTAATGCGCTTTTTATACGATCTGTATGCGGAAAACTGCCCCGGCGACACCTGCGGCGGCTCCGCTGTGCGCTTTCTATACGGCGTTAATACGATTTTAGAGGTGAACGAATATGATGAAAACCCGTGAGCAGGTCTATGGACGTGAGGCAGCCGCCATCCTGCGAGACATCTCCATGTACCGGGTGTTGACTGCGGAACAGATTATGCGGCTCCACCCGGGCAAAGATGCCAAGGAGCGGAATAAGATCCGGAACCTGCTGACCTACTTGGTGAAGCAGCAGCGGGTCTGGCTCTCCGAGGACGAACAGTTCTATCTTGCAGCCCCAGACGCTTTGGAGGACATGGATCGGGGCCTTTTCGCCGCAGTGTGGGTACTGGCGGACTTCATAGATGAGGTCGAGTATCACTCCGTCGGCGACTTCCCGGCCAAAATCATCTTTTTCGCCGGCGGCGAAATTTATGAGATTATCCACGCCGCCCAAGGCAAGGAAGTTCTGATGTCCCATGTGCTCTCCGACCCCGGCGAACAGCCCTCCCGTTACCTTGTGCTGGTGGATGACGCCTCCCAGATCGAGGAGCTGCTGATCCCCCATGCCAGCGGCTACTGCACTGTGTCCCCGGAGGGGCAGGTGCAATATTATCAAAAAGAATGAGGTGAATCATTGAACCGAAGCACTGTTTCCCGGCGGATATCGTCTATCCTGGACGATATCCAGCGCCTGACCAACGCACTGTACGCCATGAACACCACGGATCTCCAGCGATACCCGGACAATTACGAGGTGCTGTCCATTGATGCCGCCCTCCGAGCAGAGGGTATCGCCTGCCGACTGCGGCACCTGATCTACGCCAGCACGACCACCCCAAAGGCGGAGTATCTGACCTCTGCCGCCAATACGCTGGGGATTCAGGTGCGCTGCAAGGATGGCATCTTTGAGGTCACGTTACCTGGACTGCTCCCGAAACGCAAGATGTGGCAGAGCGGGGAGTACCTGCTGGAACCCCTGGGGGCGGCTCTGACCCAATACGCAAGGGGCCATCCTTTGCCCCGGTTCCAGCACTGCCTGATCGCTTTCTCCCACATTTACGACCAAGAACTGCCGGAACGCCGGATCAGGGACTACGATAATCTGGAACTGAAGCAGATCCAGGATGTGATTGCCTCTTTTGTTCTGACCGATGACACCGGTGCTCTGTGCGATATCTACCACACAACGGAGCTGGATGCGGTTGACTGCACCCGGATCTCCATCATGGAGCCATCCCGTTTTCCGATGTGGCTGGCTGAAAAAGAGACGCTCTGAAAGCGGTTGAAAGGCAGCAAAACAGGGGTCCCATTTGGGTTGTTTTTGGATATACAACTTTGGGACCTCTGCCCTGCTACCTGAAACGCCTGCGGCACAAGAGGTTTTGACCGCTTGTGCCGGGTGCGGAAACGCCCAGGTTATACGGACCCTGGGCGTTATAATCACTGAAACAGGAGGTGCTGCGGCTTGTCAGACCAACTGAAAAAGCTGCCGGCCCCGGACACACTGCCTGACCTTCTACTGACCCTAATTGCCCTCTCCGGCGAGTTTCCCACAAGTCAAGTGAACCGTCTCCCCAGCACAAAAGCATATCAGCAGAAAGTGGTCAAACGGCTAAAGAAGGAGCTACTGGTCTATACCTATTCGCAAAATAGCCTTCGCGGCCTGCGCCTGACTGCCGATGCCAAAAGCCTTCTCTCCGCTGACAGACCAGAGCGGTTTGCCCCCCTCTTTACCGGCGATACGATGACCAACGCACCGAAATACTCCGTCCCCCACCGCCTCCGCCTTCACCGAATGGCCGAGGTGCTGGTCACGATGTACCATGCGGGAGTCCTGATGTTTCCTTGGGAAAAGCCCGCTGTGTTCCAGTCCTCGCCGCCCCCGGCCCATACTCACGTCACTCAGCCGGCCTATTACAGTTCCCGTGAGGTCAAAGAAATTGGACCGCAATCGTCTATGATACGCGGCTCCCGGTCAACCGGCACCCTGTTGACGGACGGCGGTAGTTTTGTTGTCTACAACACTGGTCCTAGTCAAATAAAGTGGGAGTTCAAGGCCGAGATGCGGTTCAAGTTTCTTCTGCAAACAGAACTCTGCCAGCAAAGACTCCCAGCGCAATACATGGATGCGGGCGTGGACGCGGTTGTATTTGGCGCGGACATGGGGCGGCTGGATACTCTGATGGGCATAGGCGATGGCCTGTCCCACAATAACTTCGTACTGGACGGCGGCTTTGAGCATTTTTACTTCTTCCCCAGCAACCGCAAGGGGGAGACGCTGGTGCGTCTGCTCAGTGACGGCGAACTACGGGCCTCTCTGGACGCGCTGCTTTTGAGCGGTCTTCGTCCACCAAACCCCGGACTGCCGATAGAGAATGACGGACTGGAGGGTGATACCCCCGTCCTCTTCAGCTATCTCTGCGATATGCCCCGACTCCGGCGCTTTGACAATGCGCTGACCATCCATGGGAGAGATGGCATCGTTATTTGTTTTGACTTCCAGGAAGAGGCATACCGCCGCTGCCTCGGTCCCCATATCCAACTTCAATGCCTTGACCTTGAGGCGGTAGAAAGGAGTGTGTTTCCATCTCCCGAAAAGAGATCATCAAGCTCGCCGTCATCCTGCCCATCGCCCTGATTGCCCTGCTCTACGGCGGCGGCTACATCGGACAGTTCATCTACAACTATCAGGTCTGGGAAGCGGCGGGCGGCGTGTTCGGCACCTCGCCCCAGTTCCCAAGCGGCAACTTCTTCACCTGTATCGCCGCCGCCTTCCACTTCCCATACGGTCTGTACGGCCTTGGCATCTGCGTGGGAGCGTTGGCAGTTCTGATTGTAATGGTTATGCGGATGGGGTACAGCGAGACCGGCGAATATGACCGGGACCGCAATCTCATCTACTCCAACAAAGGCACCTATGGCACGGCGGGTTTTATGACAAAAAAGGAGCTGAAGGGCGTGCTGGATCTGGTCCCTAATATCCGCAAGCACCCCGGCATCATCTTGGGCGAACTGGACGGACAGGTGGTGTGCGTCCCGGAGAAGACCCGGTTCAATGGGAACCTGGCCGTGTATGGGGCCAGCGGCTCCAAAAAGACCAGAGCGTTTTGTATGAACATGATTCTCCAGACTGTCGCCCGGCGGCACTCGCTCGTTATCTGTGACCCAAAATCAGAACTCTACGAAAAATCCAGCCAGTACCTCCGGGA
>CANOBV010000255.1 GCA_947564255.1 uncultured bacterium
TATGTATTCATCCAACAACGCGTTCGCCTTGCCGGAGCGATCGGAGGAATACCGCAGTATCCTCCACTTTGAAGCCTGGGTTTGAGATGTAATCCGAACCCCCCGTCCGGCCTGAACGGTTTCCGCATACGTTCGGGCCAGACGGGGCTTTTGTCCTCATAAAGAAAGGGTTACGCTTCCCCTTGACGATGACCCAGAAAGTCTTGCCGGCCCCAAGTCATTATGAATGCTTTGTCTGTGCCTGCGGCCTGCTTCAGGCCGCTTTTTTCATTATCGCTCAGATTGAACACCTCGACTTTGGCGATACTTTATGGTAAAATCGTGGGAACAAACGAAACGGAGGGCATTTCCATGCTGACCATCAGGAACGAGACCCAGGCGGACCGCCGGACCGTGGAGGACATCACCCGCCGGGCATTTTACAACATCTACGCCCCCGGCTGTGTGGAGCACTACTTGGTCCGCACCATGCGGGACCACCCGGACTTCATCCCGGAGCTGGACTTTGTGGCCGAGCTGGACGGGGAGGTGATCGGGAATGTGATGTATACCAGATCCACCCTCACCGATGAGGCTGGGGCAGTAAAGGATATCCTCACCTTCGGCCCGGTGTCCATCGCACCGGAGCACCAGCGCAAAGGGTTCGGCCGGCGGCTTCTGGAGCATTCCTTTCGCCGGGCGGCGGAGCTGGGCTGGGATGCGGTCGTCATCTTCGGCAGTCCTGCCAACTATGTGGGGCTGGGGTTTAAGAGCTGCAAAAAGTTCAACATCTCTCTGGAGAACGGCAAATTCCCGTCCGCCATGCTGGGGAAGGAACTGAAGGAGGGCGCGCTGGGCGGGCGCAGGTGGGTGTACCGGGACAGCCCCGTGAGGGGCGTCGACGAGGGGGAGGCCCGGCGCTACGACGATACCCTGGAGCCCATGGCAAAGGAATTCCGCCCCAGTCAGGAGGAGTTTTATATCATGAGCCATTCCACCGTGGGGGAGGTGTGAGACGATGAGGGAGAGCCGATACGATGATCCCCGGTTTTTTGAGAAGTACAGTCAGATGGACCGCTTCCAAAAAGGAACTTGCCGGAGCCGGGGAGCGGTAAGAGCCGGAAAAGCTGCTGCCCGGCTTCCGCGGCAAGCGGGTGCTGGATTTGGGCCGCGGCTATGGGCCGGCACTGCGCCTATGCCGCCGAACATGGCGCGGCCTATGCGCTGGGAACGGAGATCTCCAAAAAATGTTGGAGACGGCGAGGAAGCGCAATCCCGGGCCGTTCCTTTTTACAAATCCTAAAAAAGTAACGCTTTTCTCGATTTATAGCAGCTCTCTAAAATAACAATGGAGCTAATAAGGAGTCCGCCCCCGGAGGGGGGTGGACTCCTTATTAGCAATTTTGAAAAATGCTCTAGGCGCTGTTTGGGTGTGTTGACAATTTTTGAACAAGCCCTAGTTCTTGACATTTGTTAGCAGGCCTTACGTAAAAAGAGGGCGCTCCGCAGGGAGCACCCTCTTTCTTTTCAGCGATTGGCTTATTCCTCCGCCATGGCCTTGGCTGCGGCGATGGCTTTCTCCTGGGCGGGAGCGGGGCACTCCTCATACCGCACAAAGTGCTGTACGTAAGAACCCCTGGACTGGGTCATGGCCCGCAGGTCGATGGCGTAGGTCATCATCTCAGCCATGGGGGCTTCGGCGGTGATAGTCTGCTGGCCGCCGCCGATGGGCTGCATATCCATAACGCGGCCCCGGCGCTTGTTCAGGTCGCCCAGCACGTCGCCCATGTAGTTATCGGGCACGGTGACCTTCAGCTCCACCACCGGCTCCAGCAGCACGGGGGAGGCCTCGGGCAGAGCGGCCTTGTAGGCCAGCTGAGCAGCGGTCTTGAAGGCGATTTCAGAGGAGTCCACGGGGTGGTAGGACCCGTCGTACAAAGTGGCCTTCAGGTTGACCATGGGGTAGCCCGCCAGCACACCGTGGACGCAGGCTTCCCGCAGGCCCTTTTCCACCGCGGGGAAGAAGTTCTTGGGCACCGCGCCGCCCACGACCTCCTCGCAGAACTCCAGAGACTCGCTGTCGCAGGGCTCGAAGCGAATCCATACATCGCCAAACTGTCCGGAACCGCCGGTCTGCTTCTTGTGGCGGCCCTGCTTGGACACCGGTTTGCGGATCTTCTCGCGGTAGGCCACCCGGGGCTCGGACAGCTCCACGTCCACGTTGAAGCGGCTCTTGAGCTTGTTCACCAGCACGTCCATCTGGATATCGCCGGCGGCGGTGACCACCATCTGGTGGGTCTCGGCGTTATTTACCACAGTGAAGGTGGGGTCTTCTTCGTTCAAACGGCCCAGACCGGAGGCAATCTTGTCCTCCTGACCCCGGGTTTTGGGGGCAATGGCCTTGGAGAAGTTGGGTTCGGCAAAGGGAATGGGGTCCAGTTTGATGAATTTCCGGGCGTCGCACAGAGTGTCGCCGGTCTTGAGACGGTCCATTTTGCCGATGGCGCCGATGTCGCCGCAGGCCAGTTCCTTGACCTCTTCGCTCTTTTTACCCCGCATGGTGTACAGACGGCCCAGCTTTTCATTCTGGCCGGTGGTGGCGTTCACCAAGGTCATGTCGGAGGTGATGTCGCCGGAGATGACCTTGACGAAGGAGAACTTGCCGTACTGGTCGGCCACGGTCTTGAACACGAAAGCGGCGGGAACCGCGCCCTGGGACACGATAAAGTCCTCGTGTTCGCCGTCCTTGTTGGAGGCGGAGGCGGGGACGCCCTCCAGGGGGTTGGGCATCAGGTCCACGATCATATCCAGCAGCATCAGGGTGCCCAAGCCGGTGAAGGAGGAGCCGCATACCACCGGCACCAGGGAGCAGTCCCGCACGCCGGCCCGCAGGCCCTGCATGATCTCGGCGTAGGTGAACTCCTCGCCGCCGAAGAACTTCTCCATGAATTCCTCGCTGGTCTCGGCCACGGACTCCATCAGCTGGCCGTAGATCTCGTCGATGACGGCCACCTTGTCCTCGGGGATGGGGATTTCCTTGCGCTTGTTGCCGGCGGGTTCAAAGGCGCGCTTGTGGATCACGTCCACCACGCCGGTGACCTTCTTGCTGTCGTCCCAGATGGGGACCACCAGGGGGGCCACGCTCTTGCCGAAAGTCTCCCGCAGGGTATCGAAAGCGGAGTTGAAATCGATGTTGTCTTCATCCATCTTGGAGATGTAGACGATGCGGGGCAGCTTGCGCTCGTCCAGCAGCCGCCAAGCCCGCTCGGTGCCCACGGACAGCCCGCCCTTGGCGGCGCACACCAACACGCCCGCGTCGGCTACGGACAGGCATTCGGCAACCTCTCCCACAAAGTCGAAGTTACCCGGTGCGTCCAGCACGTTGATTTTGCAGCCATTGTACTCCACGGGAGCCACAGCGGCGGAGATGGAGATTTGGCGCTTGATCTCCTCAGGGTCGTAATCACAAACGGTGTTGCCGTCGGTGGTCTTGCCCAGACGGTCGATAACACCGGTCATGCGCAGGAAGCTTTCCACCAAGGTGGTCTTGCCGTTGCCGCCAT
>CANOBV010000256.1 GCA_947564255.1 uncultured bacterium
CTGTCCTCCTCCTCGCCGATCGGAGTCTCCAAAGAGACCGGTTCCTGGGCAATTTTGAGAATCTCCCTCACCTTCTCCACCGGCATTCCCATCTCTTCCGCAGTCTCCTCCGGGCTGGGGTCGTGGCCCAACTCTTGAAGCAGCTGTCGGTTTACCCGAATGACCTTATTGATGGTCTCCACCATATGCACCGGGATGCGGATGGTTCGGGCCTGGTCCGCAATGGCCCTGGTGATGGCCTGACGAATCCACCATGTGGCATAAGTGGAAAATTTGAATCCTTTGGTGAAATCGAATTTCTCCACTGCCTTGATGAGGCCCAAGTTCCCCTCCTGAATCAAGTCTAAAAACAACATTCCCCGGCCCACATACCGCTTGGCGATGGATACGACCAGCCTAAGATTGGCCTCTGCCAGCTGCTGCTTGGCCCGCTCGCCCTGTTTGATGGTCTTTTTCAGCTCCAGACGCACCTCATCAGGCAGCTCTTCCCCAGACTTTTCCAACTCCGCCAACTGCTCTTTAGCCGCTGCCCCAGCCCCCATAGCCTGAGCCAGCTCCACCTCTCTCTCAGGGGTAAGCAGGTCCACCTTGCCGATCTCTTTGAGATACATTCGAACCGGGTCATCAATTGCGAAGGAATCCACCAGAGTATTGGGGTCTACAATTTCCTCCTCCGGGATCTCCTCCAGCTCGGCCACAGGGGGAAGCACATCGTCGTCCAATTCCAGGGGAAAGTCCTCTCCAGCAGTGTCAATACCCAGATTCTCCAGCACGTCATACACCTTATCCATCTGGTCGCTTTCCAGGCTGATGGAATCCAGTGTCTCCATCATCTCACTAGAGGACAGCTTGCCCTTTTTATAACCGGTGTCAATGAGTTCCAGCAGCTTTTCACCGTTTTGGACACCTTCAATCATCTTGGCAAGCTCCGCCTTAGCCGCTTCCAATTTCTCCGGACTGGCCTGGGTGTGGGGCGCAGCGTCTGCTTTTTTCACATTTTTTTTCTTCTCACTCATTGGTCTTTCATCCTCCATAGGCTTTTTTCTGTATTTGCGCCTGTCGCAGCTTGAGCAGGTCATTTACGCTGTGTATATCATCCTCGCGACGCTGATAATCCAAAAGAATGGTCTGCTTACAGTCCTTCAACGCTTTCTGGGCCGTGTTCCGAGCCTGAGGCTCCTGCATAATGGCGGTCAGCTCATCCAGTTCCTCTGGGCTCAGCTGCCCTTCCAGTGCCGCTAAACTCACACTCCGGCCCGCCTTCCACTGAGTCCGCAGCAGCGCGTAAATCTTCCCCAGCAAAGGCGAAGAAAAATTCTCCGGCTCTAAACCATCCAGTTCACGAAAGAATCCCCCATCTAATAATACCACCCGCAGCACACCTTTCTCTGCTTCGGCGGAATGTACATGGGTATACCGCAGACCCCTATCCTGTGGCTGGCGTTGACGGGTAACAGCCAGATTTTGGCGTTCTTCCTGCTTTTTGGCCTCCCGAAAACGCTTTTTTCGGAAGCGGTCTACCTCCTGAACTACGGCGTCCTTGGACGCCCTTGCCATTTCAGCGCATCGACCGGCATAAATATCCCGCTCCACCGGACTTGGAAAGCCCGCAATAACCTCCGCCGCCGCTTGGAGATAGGCGGCTCGCTGGTCGTCCCGGCTCAGGTCAAACTGAGCCTGCACCACGTTCAAGCGATATTCCGCAGAGTTTGCGCTCTGATCCATCAAACCCTCAAAAGCCTCGGGCCCAAAGTTTTTGATGTAGTCGTCCGCGTCCTGCTTGCCTAATGTTCCATCAGGTAATCGTTTTTTCGGCAGCCTGAGCACCCGCACACCGACCCCTGAATTTCTAAGCAGAGCGATGGCCCGCTGGGTTGCGTCCTCTCCGGCGGCATCGTTGTCATAACACAACACCAATTCCTTGGTGTATCGTTCTAATAACCGGATGTGCTCTTCCGTGAGGGCAGTCCCCATGGTAGCCACCGTATTGTCAAATCCCGCTTGGTGAAGGGTGATCACATCGATATTTCCCTCCACCAAAATAAAATTGGGCCGTCTGGTGTTTTTCGCGTAGTTAAGCCCATAAAGGATAGACCGTTTTTTGAATATGGCGGTCTCAGGGGTGTTGAGGTATTTTGGGGTGGAGTCGTCCATCACCCGGCTGGTAAACCCAATCACATCTCCCCGCGCGTCAATGACCGGGAGCATCAGGCGGTTGCGGTACTTGTCGTACACGCCGCCACCCTTACCCGCCACGGCCAATCCTGCGTCGATCAGGTCTGTTTTATCATACCCCTTATCCCGCATGGCCAGGATAAGGCTGTCCCAAGCATCAGGCGCAGCCCCCAAACCAAACCGGGCGGAAAATTTAGGGCTGATGCGCCGCTTGTCCCTGATATACGCCGCCACCGCTTCTCCCCGCGGGTCAGACAGCATGGAGCGGTAAAACCGGGCCGCCTCCTTATTCAATTCCAGCACCCGTTTGCGTTTCTCCCGCCATCTGCCGTCACCCGGGCTGTCTTCGGGCATTCGGAGCCCCGCTTGGTCCGCCAGCTTGCGTACCGCTTCGGGAAAAGACAGGCTCTCTATTTCCATGATGAAACGGACCGCACCACCACCTTTGCCACAGCCAAAGCAGTGAAAAATCTGCTTAGATTCGTTGACCGAAAAAGACGGCGTTTTCTCATGGTGAAAAGGACACAGGCCCCAATGATTGGTCCCTTTTTTCGTCAACGGCACATAAGAGGAGACCACATCCACAATATTCAGCCGTTCATTCAGCTCATCCAAAAAAGAATCGGATATGGCCACGGTTCCACCTCCTGATAATAGCCATTTTTGCCCTGTTTTATCACTGTTTTGGGAATTTAACGTTTCATAAACTCCGCAACGTGGAAACCTATTCCGTCAATGGGACTGCACGGAAAACCTCCCCCGCCTCCAGCGCCTCCACAGTTCCGGCAGAGGCATCCCGCAAACAGGCGGCAAACGCCTCAGCCCGCTCCTCCGGAACGAGCACTGACAACACTACGTCCACACCGTAATCCACATGCTCCACCACGCCGCCGTGTTGGAGCACCTCCCGACGCACCTCTTCAAACTGGCTGTAAGCACAGGGCACTTCCATGACCACCCAGCGGCGCACAATGGAAATGCCCGCAGCATCCAAGGCGTCCTTGGCGCTTTGGGTGTAAGCCCGGACCAATCCTCCCGCTCCCAGAAGCACCCCTCCAAAATACCTGGTCACCACACAGCACACATTGGTGACGCCCTCCTTCTGGAACACTCCCAGCATAGGCTGTCCCGCTGTTCCCTGGGGTTCTCCATCATCGGAATAACGCACCGGGCCGTCCTTGATGAGGTAGCACCAGCAGTTGTGCCGGGCGTCGTGGTATCTTTTTCTCATTTCGCCGATATATTCACGGGCCTCTTCCTCCAATTCCACCGGCCAGATATGTCCAATAAAAGTGGAGCGTTTTTCGGTGAATTCCGTTTCAGCGGCTCGGGCTGGAATCAAATATTCTGTCAAATAAGACAC
>CANOBV010000257.1 GCA_947564255.1 uncultured bacterium
TCCATGGTGAAGAACTCCTGCTCGGCGATATCCCCGTGGGGGGCCCAGCCCAGCAGAGCCACGTAGTTCACCACCGCCTGGGACAGGTAGCCCTGGGCCACCAGGTCCTGATAGGAGGGGTCGCCGAGGCGCTTAGACATCTTGCGCACGGCGCCGGTGGCGGGGTCGTTGAACATGACGGAGGCGCAGTGGACATAGGTGGGAATCTCCCAGCCAAAGGCCTGGTACAGCAGGTTGTACTTGGGGGCCGAGGACAGGTACTCCGCCCCCCGGACCACATGGGTGATGCCCATGAGATGGTCGTCCACCACGTTTGCGAAGTTGTAGGTGGGCAGGCCGTCGGACTTGATGAGGATCTGATCGTCCAGCTCGGCGTTGTCCACGGTGATGTCGCCGTACACCGCGTCGCGGAAGGTAGTGGACCCCTCCGGGATGCGCTGGCGGACGACGTAAGGCTCCCCGGCGTCCAGCTTGGCCTGGATTTCCTCGGGGGTGAGGGACAGGCAGCGCCGGTCGTACTTGGCGTTGGGGTCGTCCCTGTGGAGCTCCGCCAGCCGCTCCTCGGTGCAGAAGCAGCGGTAGGCGCAGCCCTTCTCAATCAAAAGCTGGGCGTATTTGCCGTAAAAGTCCCGGCGCTGGGTCTGGATATAGGGCCCCACAGGGCCGCCCACGTCGGGCCCCTCGTCCCAGGTCAGCCCGCAGCGGCGCATGGTGGCGTATACCACGTCCACCGCGTCCGCCACCAGACGGCCTTGGTCAGTGTCCTCGATGCGCAGGATGAACTTCCCGCCTGCGTGGCGGGCGATGAGCCAGGTGTACAGGGCGGTGCGCAGATTGCCCACGTGCATGTACCCCGTGGGGGAGGGGGCGAACCGGGTGCGGACCTCTCCCCGGGGGATGCGGGCTTCCATCTCGTCGAACCAACTGTCATCTATGGACATGGCGATAACCTCCCAATCAAATTGTGTGGCACCATTATAAGAGAAAAAAGGGCTTTTTTCAAGTGCCAAAACAACCTGGAACACTGCCCGCCGTGAAATTTCTCCTCCGGCAGGGTCAGCCTTCTTCCTTGGCTCCGCACTCACAGCCTCAAGCCGGCCTGTCCGGGCTCACCTTGTTCAATCCTTCATCAACAGGTATAAGACCGCCTTTTGGGCGTGGAGGCGGTTCTCCGCCTCCTCAAAGATCTCATCGGCATGGGCCTCGAAAACTTCGGCGCTGATCTCCTCCCCCTTGTGGGCGGGGAGGCAGTGCTGGACCATGCAGCCGGGGTGGGTCAGCTTCATCAGCTCATCATTTACACAGTAGCCCGCGAAAGCCTTGGCCCGGACGGCCCGCTCCTCCTCCTGCCCCATGGATGCCCACACGTCTGTGACCACCACGTCGGCATCCTTTACCGCGTCCGCAGGGGCCCGGACCAGCTCAAATTTGTTGTCCGCCACGGTTTTGGCGAAGTCCAGCACCACCGGGTCGGGGTCGTACCCCTCCGGGCAGGCTACGGACACATCCATGCCGCACTTCAGCCCGCCCACGATGAGGGAGTTGGCCATGTTGTTTCCGTCCCCAATAAAGGCCAGCTTCAACCCCTCCAGCCGGGTCATCTTCTCCCGGACGGTCATCAGGTCGGCCAGCACCTGACAGGGATGGGCAAAGTCGGTGAGGCCGTTGATAACGGGGATGGACGCTTTTTTTGCCAGCTCCTCCACCTCCGCCTGGGCAAAGGTGCGGATCATGATGCCGTCGCAGTACCGGGCCAGCACCCGGGCGGTGTCCTCCACCGGCTCCCCGCGGCCGATCTGGCTCTCCTTGCCGGACAGGAACAGGGCGTGGCCCCCCAGCTGGTACATGCCCACCTCGAAGGATACCCGGGTTCTCGTAGAGTTTTTCTCGAAGATCATGGCCAGGGTCTTGCCCTTCAGGTGATCGTGGGCAATATGATGCTTCTGGCTGAACTTCATCTGGTCCGCCGTGTCCAGAATCTCGTGGATGTCCTCCCGGGTCAGGTCCAGCAGCTTAAGTAAGTCCTTCTTCATATTGACGCCTCCTGTTTTCGCGCGAGCACGCAGTACCATTCCGCGCTCTCCGGCTTTACGCTGTCCAGAAAAGCCGGAAAGCACATCAGCTCTATTTCTCTATAGCCCAGCCGCTCCAGCGCCCCCAGCAGCAGCTCCCGCTTCAAGGGATGATAGTGTTCCTCAAAGATCTCTTTTTGCATGATCCGGTTCTCCCGCTCAAAGGTGTAGAGCAGGTTGAAGGTCACGGAGCCGTCCGCATGGTGGTCCCAAACCTGTACCAGATTCATCCGCACGCCGTTGTTCAGAAGGGTGGGATTATACAGGTAAAAACGCTGTTTTGTCTCCAATATCCGGTCCCAGTTTCGGAGATCAATATACAGATACCCGCCCGGCCTCACCAGCCGGTCCATCTGGGCCAGCACGGCCGGTATCTCCCCGTTTGTCACATAGGGCAGGGAGTTTCCCGTGCTGGCGACGCAGTCGAAAGCCTTGTCCGCTTCAAAGGCCCCGTCCAGCCGCCGAAAATCACTGCGCCGCAGGTCAACGGACAACCCGCGCCTTTCAGCCTTTTCCTTACATCGCTCCAGCATCGGCCCGCTCAAATCGGACCCGTACAGCCGAACCCCCAGCTCTGCCAGGGGCAGGGTCTGATTGCCGGAACCGATGCTCACGTCCAGCAAAGTCTGAACCTGTCTGCCTCGCAGCACCCGTTCCCAGTGCCGCTTGACAATTTGATACCGCTGTTCATTTTCCAGCAGGTCGTAGATATCCGCCCTGTCATACAGCTTTCCCACAGCCGCTCCTCCGTTTCAGGACAATGCCGCTTTCAAAATCGCCAGCCCCTTGTCCATCTCCTCTTTGGTGATGGTCAGCGGCGGCAGGAACCGGAGCCCCGGCCCGGCGGTGAGGGACAGCAGCCCCGCCTGGTTCAGCTTGGCGCACAGCTCTTTGTTGGAGAAGCCCTCCTTGACCTCCACGCCGATCATCAGGCCCATGCCCCGGGTTTTGCCCAGGCAGGGCAGGTCCATGGCCTCGATGGAGTCCCGCAGGTACGCGCCCTTCTCCTTTACCTGGGCAATGGCCTCATCGTCCAGGATGTCCAGCACCGCGCAGGCCGCGGCGGCGGACACCGGGTTGCCGCCGAAAGTGGAGGCGTGGTCACCGGGGCCGAATACCTTTCGGCACCGCTCGTTCACCAGGAGGCCGCCCATGGGCAGGCCCCCGGCCACACCCTTGGCGAAGGAGACCGCGTCGGGCTGGACGCCGTACTGCTGGAAGCAGAACAGGGAGCCGGTGCGGCCGATACCGGTTTGCACCTCGTCCACCAGGAACAGCCAGTCCCGGTCCTGGCACAGCTGAACCAGCTTTTGGACAAATTCCTGCTCCAGGGGCAACACGCCCCCCTCCCCCTGGACCAGCTCCACCAGCACGGCGCACACGTCGTGGCCCGCCGCCTGCTTCA
>CANOBV010000258.1 GCA_947564255.1 uncultured bacterium
ATAATACACAAATTCTTTTAAAATCATAATACCACCTCATAAGCAGTATTATAACATAATAAAATTCCATATGAAACTTTTTAAGTTGTTTTTATTATTTTTCCAGTTGTATCATTTTAGCGTCATCTAAGTAGAATATACTTCAGGTGATGGTATGAAAATTAAGAACTATAACGTATGGGTAAAGATAGGTCTAAACATCCTGCACTATCGGAAAGAACAGCGTCTGACACAGGCTCAATTAGCCGAAGGGTGCAACACGAGCCAACACCATATTCAAAGAATAGAAACTGCCGCCGCAGGCTGTAGTATTGATACGCTTATTGACATTTCAAAGTTTCTGAACATTCCATTATATAAGCTATTTGAATTCAAGGATTGAAAGCGGACAGGCCGGCGGCCTGTCCGCTTTTGCTTATTCTTCTGTTTTGGAATTTTCCACAGGGGCCTCGTTTTCCCCATCAGGAACTTCCATACCCTCCTCCGGCTCCTTTTCCGCCAGAGACAGGGCGATCACCCGGTCGCCTTCGTCCTTGAACCGCATGACGATAACGCCCTGGCTGGCCCGGCCGCAGGTGCGTATCTCGTCCACATCCATCCGAATAAGGGTCCCGGACTGGGTGACCAGCAGAAGGTCCTCGCTGCCGTCCACCACCTTAACCCCCACAACCGCCCCTGTCTTGTCGGTGAGGCCGTAGTTTTTGATGCCGTAAGCCCCCCGCCTGGTAACCCGGTAATCCTCCACCGGGGAGCGCTTGCCATAGCCGTTTTCCGTGATGCTGAGCACCGCCTTACCCGCCTTGGCCCGGGCCGCGGCCACCACATAGTCGCCCTCCCGCAGCCGGATACCAATGACGCCCATGGAGTTTCGCCCGGTGACGCGCACCTCTTCCTCCGGAAAACATGCGGCCATTCCGTCGTGGGTGGCAATGAGCAGGTTCTGCTTTCCGTCGGTCTCCCGCACCTCGATGAGCTCGTCGCCCTCGTCCAGCAGAATCACCCGCAGGCCGTTGCTGCGCAGGTTTTTCAGCGCGGAGGCGTCCAGCCGCTTCACGGTGCCGTTTCGGGTAAACATGGTGAGGTAGCGGGGGCTGTCCCCCTCGCTGATGTCCCGGGTGTGAATCATCACAGCCACCTTTTCACCCTGCTCCACCTGGAGCACGTTGACGATGTTGGTGCCGCGGGCGGTTCGGCCTGCCACCGGTATCTCGTACCCCTTCTTGCGGAACACCCGGCCCTTGTCGGTGAAGAGTAAAATATAATCGTGGGTGGAGGCGGTGAACACTGTGTTCACGTAATCCTCCTCCCGGGTGGCCATCCCCTTCTTGCCCATGCCGCCCTTGCTTTGGGCGGCGTACTCGCTGGCGGAGGTGCGCTTGATATAGCCGTTGGCCGTCATGGTAAAGACGGACTGCTCCTCCTCGATCAGATCCTCAATGTCGATGTCGTTTTCCGCGAAGCCGATCTCGGTTTTGCGCTCGTCGCCGTACTTGTCCCGAATTTCCGTCAGCTCGTCCTTGAGCACGCCCCGCAGCTTGCCCTCGTCGGCCAGCAGGGAGTTGAAATAGGCGATGCGCTCCTCCAGCTCCTTGTACTCCGCCTCCAGCTTCTCCCGGTTCAGCCCCTGGAGGGAGATGAGCCGCATGTCGCAGATGGCCTGGGCCTGGACGTCGTCCAGCCCAAAGCGCTTCATCAGATTCTCCTTGGCGTTGTCATAGCTGGTGCGGATGATGTGGATAACCTCGTCGATATGGTCCTGGGCGATGAGCAGACCCTCCAGCAGGTGGGCCCTCTCCTGGGCCTTTTTCAGGTCGTATTCCGTCCGGCGGCGGATCACCTGCTCCTGGAAAGCGATGTACTCGTCCAGGATGTTCCGCAGGGACAGAATCCGGGGCTGCTTCTGGTTGTCCACCAGGGCCAGCATGATGATGGAGAAATTGGACTGCATGGCGGTCTGCTTGAACAGCTTATTCAGCACCACCTGGGGATTGGCGGTCTGCTTGAGCTCAATGACAATACGCATACCGTTGCGGTCGGTCTCGTCCCGCAGGTCGGAGATGCCCTCCAGCCGTTTGTCCTTCACCTGGTCGGCGATGGCCCGAATCAACTGGCGCTTGTTCACCTGGTAGGGCAGCTCGGACACGATGATACGGGTGCGGTTCTGGCCATATTCCTCGAATTCGGCCCGAGCCCGGAGCACCACCTTGCCCCGGCCGGTGGCGTAGGCCGCCCGGATGCCCGCCCGGCCCATAATAATGCCCTTTGTCGGAAAATCCGGGCCTTTGATGTGCTCCATCAGGTCGGCCAAAGTGGCGTGCTCATTGTCCAGCACGCAAATGGTGGCGTTAACCACCTCTCTCAGGTTGTGGGGGGGAATATTGGTGGCCATACCCACGGCAATACCAGAGGAGCCGTTGACCAGCAGGTTGGGGAACCGGCTGGGCAGGACGCGGGGCTCCTGCAAACTCTCGTCGTAGTTGGGGTCCCAGTCCACCGTGTCCTTATCGATGTCCCGGAGCATTTCCCCGGCGATTTTCGCCATACGGGCCTCGGTGTAGCGGGGGGCGGCGGGGGGGTCCCCGTCCACATTGCCGAAGTTTCCGTGGCCCTCCACCAGGGGATAGCGCATGGAAAACTTTTGAGCCAGACGGACCACCGCGTCATAGATGGACGCGTCCCCGTGGGGATGGTAGTGGCCCATCACGTCGCCCACGCAGGAGGCGGATTTTTTGAAGGGCTTGTCCGACGTCAGGCCGCTCTCGTGCATGGAGTATAAAATCCGGCGGTGAACGGGTTTCAGGCCGTCCCGCACGTCGGGGAGGGCCCGGCCCACGATGACGCTCATGGCGTAGTCCTTATAGCTCTCGGTCATCTCCTTGACCAGCTCGGACTGGGTGATCATCTGGTTTGGAAAGGCGATGTCCTCCGGCTTATAGCTTCGATTGTGTCCCATGGTGCGTCACCTCCTCAATAGTCCACGTTTAACGCATACTTCGCGTTCTCTTCAATCCATTCCTTCCGGGGTTCCACCTTCTCGCCCATGAGGATGGTGAAGATGTGGTCCGCCGCCACCGCGTCCTCCAGGGTAATGCGGCGCAGGGTGCGGGTTTCCGGGTTCATGGTGGTGTCCCACAGCTCATTGGCGTCCATCTCGCCCAGTCCCTTGAACCGGCTGATGTCCACCTTGGCGTTGGGATTGTCTCCCCGCAGCTCAGCGGAGATCTTATCCCGCTCCGGGTCGGAATAGGCCACCCGGGTGGTCTTGCCCCGGGTAAGTTTATACAGCGGCGGCACGGCGGAATAGACGTACCCCCGCTCAATGAGGGGCCGCATATAGCGGAAAAAGAAAGTGAGCAGCAGGGTGCGGATGTGGGCGCCGTCCACGTCGGCGTCGGACATGATGATGAT
>CANOBV010000259.1 GCA_947564255.1 uncultured bacterium
TTTCCGTATCCACCATTTCTATCACGCCGCGCTCATTTTTTCCTCGCTCCAACATTTCGCCTCACCCCTTGCGTCCTATCTTATCATTTTTATGCGAAAAAGTCTGCACCTCGGCAGACTTTTTCGACAGCCTGAGAGGCCCTCCGGCGTGCCGGGGGCCTCCCAAACGCATAACGCAGACCTGTATAAATATTGAAAGGAAAAGCGTTATGCCAATGATATTATTTTGCGGGACGGAGCCGTGCGAAAAGCCGAACAGGAATCCGAAAACCCATCTGCCACAATTCGACAGAATTCCGCTATTCTTATGAAAGAGAATGGAGGGATTCTATTGGAAAACCATAATACGTTTGCAAAGAACCTGGAGGCAATTCGGATTTACAAGGGCCAGTCCGTCTCAGAGTTCGCCCAGGCGGCGGGCCTTCCCAAATCTACGTTTCAATCGGTCCGCACCAACGGCAATACTACGCTGGACACAGCCATCCGCATTTCCGACGGGCTGGGCATTCCTTTGGACAGCTTGATCGGCGACAGCGGTCTGGCGGAGAAAATCGACATCGTCCAGCAGCTTCTCCGGGCCGTGGAGTGGTTTCGGACCCTTTCCTCCGATGACCAGGAGAAGGTGGCCGCTCACTTCCGAGGGATCTTGGAGGTGCTGGGCAAATGACTTCCTCTGATTGCTCCAAGCTGATTCAGCGGCTGCTGCGTGACCTGGGCGCCACTGAGAATTACACGGCCTTCTTTCCCACCGTATACGCCGTCCAGCTCTCCATTGACTGTCCTGACCGTCTGCGCCTTGTAACCAAGCGGATTTATCCAGATGTGGCCAGGCGCTACAACACCAATTGGAGAGCGGTGGAGCGCAATATGCGCACCCTGGTGTCAGCGGCCTGGGAAAACGCCCCCATGGGATTATCTGAGCTGGCGGGATTCCCGCTAAGGCGAAAACCCACCAACGCTCAGTTTCTGGCCATCCTGACCGGATTCTGCACCCAAATCATTGTGTGAGGCAAGGCCATTTGGCGCATTCCACCTGGCGGGAGCTGCAACTCCCGCCAGGTATTTTTTACTGTACCACTTTTTTTAATCCATGTCAATACTATGTCAGTACCGAATGGGTCCCACAGCAGATTTGCCCTGATACAATTTCCGTGAGGTGATAGGTGTGGACCTGAAATTTACAATGGTCATGGACGAAAAGCTGGCCCGCAAAATGAGCTATATCGGGAAATACAACGGCCGTTCCCGAATCAAGGAGATCGAAAACGCGTGCAAAGAGTATGTCAAGCAATTCGAGCAAACTGTGGACAAAATTGAACTGGAGGACGCCTGACTTAGGCGTCCTCCAGCCTTATCGCTCATACTCCCACGCGCCTGGGAATTTGGCTAATCCAGCACCCCCAGCCGGTCCAGCACAGTGAGGGTCCTGCACAAATCCTCGGACACATTCAGCGCCCCGTCGCTGCCGCCCGCCAGCGCTCCTTTGTCCACGGCTTTCTGCACTGCCGCCTTATAGTAGCTGGGCACGTCGTTGATGGTCTTATAATAATTCATCTCGTCCTCCTTTTTATTCTCCTGGGCGCTGTAGTCCACCCAGGGCAGCTTACCGTGCTTGGTCCACCTCCGGTTCCCGGCGGTGCCGGGGAGCTGCTTCGGGGAAACGTTGGCGCAGGTGGACCGCTGCACCCCGCCCATCCACTTGGGCGTGGCCTCCACCACCACGCCGCCGCCCACGTAGACCCCGATGTGGCCGTCCATCCACACCGCCTCGGCGGGGACGATGCCGGAGAAGTCGGTGGATACCTCCCGGCAGACGTCGATCATCTTTTTGGCGTCATAGTCGGGTACGCTATTGCAGGCGTACCCCGCGCCGCCGTAGGTCCGGCTTATATCGCCGTTCCAGCCCCACAGGATGCCCTTGACGAGGCCCACGCAGTCGAAAATGAAGCCCTCGTCCTTGATGGCGTTGGCCTGGGCCAACCACTGCCGGTTGGAAAGATCGATGTCAGACTGCGGCAGCACCGCCATTGCGCTCCCCCCTCTCAAAAATGCGGGACAGGATGATGAACTGCTGGCCCCGCAGGACCCGGAGCAGCAGCACCTTGTCCCCCGGCTCCAGCCCCCGGTTGAGGATGATGTACCCATCCTTTACGGGGAGGGGCTTGCCGTCCTCAACACAGGCCACGTCCGAAAGCCTTTTGTCGGACGTATAGGCGTCCTGGAGCAGCGCTTCCCCGGCGGGGTATACTCCGCCCAGGGCGCTCCCCGTGGGCCCCTCCTGGGCGCTGTGGGCGTGTTCCAGGCCGTCCACCGTGTGGCCGTGCCGGAAGCCCTTCGTAATGTGCTCGTGCTCCAGAACGGGGATTTTCTTTTCCACCACGGCGGCGGTCAGCCAGAGCACCTCCTGGGGCAGGGGGGCCATGGCCTCCCTGGTGGCGACCGACAGCGGATTGACGCCGGTTACAGTGCCCACCGTCATGTCGGACAGCCCGTAGGCCGACATGGAACCCTCCACAATGCCATGCAGCGCGTCAATCAGGTCCAAGACTGCACCTCCAATTTCTGTACCTCAAAGTCCATGGTGTGCACGTCGTGCTCAAACGTATGGGTGACCTTCTCCAGCAGCACCAGGGCGTACAGGCTGTTTCCGTCCAGGTCCGGTATATCCATCATGAGCATCTGCCCCGCCTTCACCCCCACCAATCCCAGGGCCGACACCTTCAGTGTCTGCCAGCGGCGGTTGTAGTAGGACAGCATGGACTGGGCCTTGGCGGCGGCCTGGGCGTTGTTCATGGCCTCGTCCACCGTCTGGTACAGCTGATGTGGTCCGAAATCGCGGTTCCGTAATATGCCAGCATGGCGCTCAGCCTCCAAACAAAAAGGGGGCCAACCCCTAAGAAGCCTCTTAGAGGTTGACCCCGATTGGTCCTTCCCGCCCGTCAATTCGGGCGTGGGCGCGCTGTTAAGTTTTCAGTTCCTTTTGTATCACGACCTGGGTCTTGATGGTGCCGTCCTTCAGCTTTTTGAGCTGGACCCGGTATCCTTTGTCCAGCGCCGTCTCAATGGCGCGGATGAGCTGCTCCGTCATAGATATCCCAGCCCTTTCAGCTGCTGATCAGACCGTCTGGCCCACTCATTCTGCTCTTCGTCGGTCAGTTTGCGCTCAATGTCTGCGTCAGTGAGATAGACGATTTTCCAATCCCTCGGACCGTCCCCAACAGTTCCTGTATACACACCAGGCCCATCTACATTATCCAGGGATGCGTAGCGGCCATCTTTCAGCAAAACCGCGTCAAATTCTTCGTACATTGCTATTTAACCTCCTCCATATAAGCGGTCGTCATGTGAACAGTCCCATCCGGGGTTACATTCCAGGCAATCAGCACATTTGCTG
>CANOBV010000260.1 GCA_947564255.1 uncultured bacterium
AGGGCCGGTTCCTGCCCTACTTCTTCCCGGACACCTTCCATGAGGGGGGCGACCCTGTCCGGGAGGCCAAGGAGAACTGGGTCACCGCCCGCCGGGCCATCCTGCGCAAGCCCATCGACCGCATCGGTTACGGCGGCTACCTCAAGCTGGCCTGTCAATTCCCGGAATTTCTGGCTTATGTGGAATCCGTCTGTAACGAGTTCCGGGAGCTCTACAGCAATATCAAGGGGACCACCCCTTATTGCGTCAAAACGGTAGGTGTGCTCAATGCTTGGGGTCGGGCCCGGTCCTGGGGATGCCATATGGTGCACCACGCCCTGTACCAGAAGCAGAATTACGCTTACGCCGGGGTGATCGAGGCCCTGTCCGGTGCGCCTTACGACGTGCGCTTCCTCAGCTTTGACGAGGTGAGGGCGGACCCCCATGTGCTGGACGGGGTGGATGTGCTCATCAACGTGGGCGGCGGAGACACCGCCCACACCGGCGGCGCAGTCTGGGAGGACCCGGCGGTATCCACCGCCATCAAGCGGTTTATCTACAGGGGCGGCGGCCTTATCGGCGTGGGTGAGCCCGCCGGCCACCAGTATCAGGGAAGGTATTTCCAGCTGGCCTCCATCCTGGGGGTGGAGAAGGAGACCGGCTTCACCCTGGGGTACGACAAATACAACTGGGAAGAGCACCCCGGTCACTTTATCCTGGCCGACTGCCCAGGCGAGATCGACTTCGGCCACGGGGGCCGGGATGTGTATGCCTTGGAGGGGGCCCAGGTGCTGGTCCAGAGGGACCGGGAAGTTCATCTGGCGGTGAACGAGTACGGCAAGGGCCGGGGTGTGTACCTGTCCGGCCTGCCCTACAGCTTTGAAAACAGCCGCCTGCTGTACCGGGCCATTCTATGGGCCGCCCACGGTGAAAACGAACTGCACCGCTGGTTTTCCTCCAACGTCAATGTGGAGGTCCACGCTTTCGTGGAAAACGGCAGGTTCTGCGTGGTCAACAATACCTACCAGCCCCAATCCACCACCGTCTGGAAGGATGGAGAGGAAGGCTTTCCCCTGGACCTGGAGGCCAACGAGATCAGATGGTTTGAGATTTGAAATGCGGGGACGCGGCCAACGGTGCTGCGTCCCCGTTTCCCGTCGCGCAGAATTGAAAGACGCAATGTCATTTCAAAAGGTCTTGCAAGCGCTCTGCTTTTTCAATATAATATAGTTAAGCCAAGGCCGTTTCAGCAGTCACCCCAGGGTCTGAGCCAGGGCGCTTGAAGAGAGTTTTTAATTCTTTTCAGTTGTTTGACTGCATCATTACGACTACATTAGGAGGATACCGCCATGCTCACCAACGATTTTCAGGAATTGGAGCTGTCCCGGCTGGGGTTCGGCACCATGCGCCTGCCCCTGCTCCCCGGACAAACGGACCCTGCCGCCATTGATGAACAGCAGGTGGATAAGATGGTCGATTACGCACTGGCCCATGGCGTCAATTTTTTTGACACGGCCCATCCCTACCACGCCGGGCTGTCCGAACGGGTCGTGGGTCGCTCTCTGGCCCGCTATCCCCGGGAGAGTTGGTATTTGGCCGATAAATATCCGGGCCATCAAATCGCCAGCACCTATGACCCCGCCGCTATCTTCGAGGAACAGCTCACAAAATGCGGCGTGGAGTACTTTGACTTTTACCTTCTCCATAACGTGTATGAAAACTCCATCCAGGTGTATATGGACCCTCAATGGGGCATTGTGGACTACTTTGTGGAGCAAAAGCGGCTGGGCCGCATCAAACACTTGGGCTTCTCCTGCCACGGCGGCCTAAACACACTGAGTACCTTTCTGGACTATTGCGGAAATAAAATGGAATTCTGCCAGCTCCAGCTCAACTATTTGGACTGGACGCTTCAGCAGGGCAAAGAAAAGTATGACCTGCTCACCGGACGCGGCGTCCCTGTTTGGGTGATGGAACCCATTCGCGGCGGACGGTTGGCCGCCCTGTCGGAGGAACAGATGAAAGTTCTGCGGCGGTTCCGGCCGGAGGACAGCGCGGCGGCTTGGGCTCTGCGGTTCCTCCAGGGCCTGCCCAATGTGAAAATGATTCTCAGCGGCATGTCCAGTCTGGAACAAATGGAGCAGAACGTGAAAACCTTCTCGACAGACAGCCCTTTGACCCCAGAGGAGCGGGATGCCCTGCTGTCTCTGGCGGAGTCAATGAAGGACTCCATCCCTTGCACCGCCTGCCGTTACTGCTGTGACGGCTGTCCCATGGGTTTGGATATTCCCACTATGATCTCCGCCTGTAATGAGGCCCGGTTTGCTCTCAGTTCCAATATCCGAATGCGCTTCGACGCGCTTCCCGAGGACAAGCGACCCGCGGCTTGCATTGATTGTGGTAAATGCGCCCGAACCTGCCCTCAAGGTATTGACGTTCCATCCGTACTGAAAGAACTGGTCCAGGCTATAGAAAAAATTCCCGACTGGGCCCAGGTATGCAAAGACCGGGAGAGAGAAGCCCGGCGGAACAGAATGTAACGAATTCCGGCACATTTGCTGCAAAAGCAGATGTGTCGGATATTTTTTTGCCCGATTTAGAGGAAAAATAAAAAGCACAAATTTTTTGAGGCAAAATAATGACAAGCCGATCTTTTTATGGTAAAATTCTATACTTAGAGGGGAGATGCCAGCATGAGCGGACAGGAAAACGAGCACTGCATGATCGAACAGCTCCTGTGGACGCTGTTCCCGCAGCAGCAAAGCGGCCCGGCGGCTGCCCGCCAGGAGGACCGGCGCCGGGTGATGGCTGATGCGGTTTATCAATTCATGGATGAGATGCCCGGCGGGTTTTTGATCTATTGCGCCGACCGAGGGGAGAAGATCATTTACGCCAACCGGAGTGTACTGCGCATTTTCCAGTGTGACAGCATAGAGGAGTTTCGCGACCTCACCGACGGTTCCTTCCGCGGCATGGTACACCCGGACGACCTGGATGTGGTGGAGGAAAGCATCCACGCCCAAATATCCTCCAGCCAGCACGACCTGGACTATGTGGAATACCGTGTCCTCCGGCGTGACGGTTCCGTCCGTTGGATTGAGGACTACGGCCATTTTGCTCACAGTGATGCCGTCGGCGACATTTTCTATGTGTTTTTGCTTGATGCCACGGAAAAGCACAACCGAATACTGACGGAACGGACCCAGCTGCTCAACAAGCAGCTGGAGAAAGAACAGAAAATCCAATCCCTTATCCAAGAATACGACAAGGAACGCGCTCTCATCAATCAGGAGTACCTCCGGCAGCTGGAGGTCATTGAAGGACTCAGCATCAATTACGAATCCATCTGTTTTGTCGACCTGACACTGCCCCTCTTCGTGGCCGACGTTCACCAGCCGGAGCTGGATGTATT
>CANOBV010000261.1 GCA_947564255.1 uncultured bacterium
CCATTGAGTCGAAGAAAAAAGAAAAATTATCATTCAACGATATCCATTGGAGCACATAATGAAACTTCTTGACAGGCCGAAATATAGCTTTTTAAAAAGCGGCCCGCACCTGGGGAAGAATATCGTTTTCCTCACCTACGGCGGCAGCTATGCCTATGTGTCTGGACATTTTGGAACGGGAGGAGATCATCGCCTTCCGGGAGAAGGACCACGACCTGCTTATGGACATCCGAAACGGGCGCTATCAGAAGGCGGATCACACCTTCTGCGCCGATTTTTATGATCTGCTCAACGAGCTGGAGCGGCGGCTGGATTACGCCGCGAAGCATACCTCCCTCCCGGAAGCGCCCGACCTGGCCGCGATCGAGGCGTTCCAGATAGAGGTCAACGAAAGGGTGGTGCACGGTGAAATTTGACATTCCCGCCGGGGCGCGGCATATCCTCCAAACGCTGAATGGCGCGGGCTTTGAAGCCTATCTGGTGGGCGGTTGCGTACGGGACCTGCTGCGGGGTGTGGAGCCCCACGACTGGGATATCTGCACCTCCGCTCTCCCGGAGGAGACGGAGGGCTGTTTTGCCGGGCAGCGGATCATCGAGACCGGGTTAAAGCACGGCACTGTCACCGTGCTGGTGGAGGGCGAGCCCTACGAGATCACCACCTACCGCACAGAGGGGCCCTACTCCGACAGCCGGAGGCCGGACTATGTGCGTTTTGTCCCCGAACTGACGGAGGATCTGGCCCGCCGGGACTTTACCATGAACGCCATCGCCATGGACTTGGACGGGAACCTGCGCGATCCCTTTGGCGGTGCGGATGATATCAAGGCGGGTCTGATCCGCTGTGTGGGGAAGCCGGACCAGCGGTTCCAGGAGGACGGCCTGCGGGTGATGCGGGCCCTGCGGTTTGCCGCCGTATTCGGCTATGAGATCGAGAAATGCACCGCCCGGGCTGTACACGAAAACCGGGCCATGCTGGACCGAGTGGCGGCGGAGCGGATCAACGCGGAACTGCGCAAGCTGCTGGTTGGGCAAAGCATTGGAGATATTCTGCGGCAGTACCCGGACGTATTCTGCCAGTTCTGGCCCCAGTTGGGGCCGCTGGTCACGTTGGAGCAGCACAACCCCTGGCACTGCTGGGGCTGCTGGGAGCACACCATCCGCGCCGTGGAGGCGGCGCCCGCCGATGTGACCCTGCGGCTGGCCATGCTGCTCCACGACGTCGGCAAGCCCGCCTGCAAGTCCACCGACGAGCAGGGCATCGACCACTTCTACGGCCACCCAGCCGTCAGCGCCCAGATGGCGAACGAGATGCTCCGGGCGTTGAAATTCGACAACAAGACCCGGGAGCGGGTGGCGCTGCTGGTGGAACGCCACGACGCGCAGCCGCCGCCCAGGAGCCAGGTCATCCGGCGCTGGCTCAATCGGCTGGGGCCGGAGGCGTTTTTCCAGCTCCTTGAAATCAAGCGGGCGGACAGCATGGGGCAGGACCCAGAAAAGGTGCGAGATCGTCTGGCGGAACTGGATGAAATCAGGGCCAAGGCGGAACAGATCCTGGCGGAAAAACAGTGCCTCACGCTGAAAGATTTGGCAGTGGACGGACGAGATGTGATTGCCGCGGGGATCGAACCGGGCCCGGAGGTGGGACGGGTACTGAACGGGTTACTGGAACGGGTGCTGAACGGGGAGATACCCAACGAGCGAAAGACGCTGCTGGCAGCGATCCACAAAACATAGACGGGACAGCGCCGCTGCGCTGTCCCGCTTGTTTTTTCACTTATATTTGTAAAACCCCTCGCCGGAGGCCATGCCCAGCTTGCCCGCGTCAATGTATTCCCGGAGCATTTTATCCATACCCTTAAAATTGTAAGGGGCTAGGAAGGAGGGCACCTTCAGGTACATTTTCACGATATTGTGGGCGGTGGTCAGCCCCACCGTGTCCAAAATCTGGAACGGTCCTTTGGGCGCGCCGGTGCCCAGCACCCAGGCCTTGTCGATACTCTCCGGGTCGGACACGCCGTTGACATACAGGTCCATACCGGAGAACAGCAACGGCACCAGCATGGAGTTGAGCAGGTACCCCGACTTCTCCTTGCGGACCGGCAGGGGGATCATGCGGATGGCCTGAGCGAACTCCATCACCTCATCAAAATACCTCTGCTCCGTCTGGGCCTGGGCCATGACCTCCGTCATGTTGTTTTTCCAGATGGAGTTGGCGAAGTGGAGGGAGAGAAATTTGTCCGGCCTGCCCGTGGCCTTGGCGAATTTCGAGGGCAGCAGGGTGGAGGAGTTGGTGACCAGCACCGTTTTTGAGGGCAAAACCCCAGCCAGCTTTTTGTAGAAGGCCGTTTTTTCCTCCACGTTTTCCGCCATGGATTCGATGACCAGATCCGCGTCCTCCACAGCTTTTGCCATGTCCAGCTCCAGCTTGAGGCTCTCATAGGCCCGGTTGGCCTGGGCGATACAGGCATCCTTGTCAAAGGAGTCATACTCCGCGATGCCTCTGGCCCACACTCCGGGTGTCTGCCCGTCGGGGCCGGACATCTTCTCAATGGTGTCCAGATAGACCTCTTTTAAATGGTCCAGCTTGGGCTGGGTCCGGCCGATGCTTCCCTGGCTGCGCAGCCAGATGGTCACGTCGAACCCGCAGTAGGCTGCCTGAAAGGCGATTTGACTTCCCAGGACTCCGCCGCCTGCCACAACAATTTTTTTGTACACAGCTTTTTCCTCCCTATTTTAATAAAAGAAGTATAGTATATTTTTCCATTTGACGCAAGTACCATATCTCTCCATGTGACAAAAGACGTGGATTGTAAAGCTCCGAACGGGCATACCACAAAGTTTCGGACGTTTTAGCGCCTATGTCCTCATGTTCCGCGATGTGCCCACATACAGTTTCCTCGGAGGTGATAGCATGAAGGTCCAACCCCTGAGCATCACCGAATATCATCCACCCCACGCCATTCCAGCTGATCAGGTCATCCGCCAGACCATCACCACCTGGCTCACCAAAGCTCTCCACCAATGATGCCTGCTCCCAACACGTTAGAACGCTTGCCGTTCTGGCACGCTTTTTAAAATAACGGCGCAGGCACTTCAAATAAATCCTTGCGGCCCGACTGCTCCTGCGGTATCATAATACCGAGCAGTTGCGCCTTTGAGGAGGTGTAACAAATCCTTTGCGCGATCTATACACGGCTGAGTAAGGAGGATGAGGACAAACACCAGCCCGAATCCGAGAGCATCCAGAACCAAAAATCTCTGCTGACCCACTACGCCATCGACCACGGCTGGGACATCTACGCGATTTACTGCGATGAGGATTTTTCCGGCATTGACAGCGACCGCCCGGACTTCAGCCGCATGATCCAGGCCGCCAAGCAGAAAAA
>CANOBV010000262.1 GCA_947564255.1 uncultured bacterium
CCATGGTGTTCAATGGCGTGGCCCCCTCCATGGCGGAGCTGGCCCAGCTCTTTATAGGGCTGGATTTTGTTTTCAAGGCCACCTATCTGCTGACCGCCCCCAGGGAATACCTCATCAAGCGGGCCTCTGACCGCAACATGGCCCCCAAGCCCGCCAGCCCCGCCGTGTTCCGGGCGGAGTGTAACATTGAGGTGCCGCTGGGCACCCGTTTCTCCTGCGAGGACATCAACTTTGTGGTGACCGCCCGCATGGAGGAGGCTGACACAGAGGACGCCGTGAGCCATGAGGTGACCTGCGAAAAGGCCGGAGCCCTGGGCAACGGCTACACCGGGCATCTCATCCCCGTGGAGTATGTGAACGGGCTGACCCGTGCGGAGCTGGTGGAGCTGCTGGTGCCCGGTGAGGACGATGAGGAAACAGAGGCTTTCCGCCAAAGGGTGCTGGACAGCTTTCAATCCCAGGCCTTTGGCGGCAACCAGGCGGACTACAAGGAAAAGGTGCTTGCCATGCCCGGCGTGGCCGCCCTCAAGGTCCACCCCGTCTGGAATGAGGGGCTGAGGCCCAGCACCCTCATCCCCGGCGATGAGGTCACAGCCTGGCTGGAGGCCTCTGTGGGGGCCCTGGAGCCCGCTGTGGCGGCCTGGCTGACCGCCGTATATACAGCGGCCAAGGACAAGCTGCTGACCGTTGGAGGCACCGTCAAGCTGGTCCTGCTGGCCGCCAACAACACCGTCCCCACCGACACCCTCATTGATGAGGTGCAGACGGCGGTGGACCCCACGGAAAACGCCGGGGAGGGCCTGGGGCTTGCCCCCATCGGCCATGTGGTCCATGTGACCGGCGTGACCCCGGAGCCCGTCAACGTCACCCTCAACCTGACCTTTGCCCCCGGCTGGAGCTGGGAGGCGGTGCAGAGCTATGTGACGGGCGCTCTGGACGCCTATTTTTCGGAGCTGACCGGGCAATGGTCCAGCTCCGATTTTTTGACCGTGCGCATTTCCCAGATTGAGAGCCGTATTTTGTCCGCCTGCCCCACGATGGTCACGGACATTGGCGGCACGAAAATCAACGGGAAAGAGGAAAACCTGGTGCTGGGCCCGGACAGCATCCCGGTAAGGGGGGCTGTGAGTGGATAGAAAGCTCATCAACTACCTGCCCCCGGTGCTCCGGGAGGTCGCGGAGTTTAAGGCCATCAACAACGCCAATGAGCCGGAAATCTCCCTTGCGTGGGACGGCCTTGACCGGGTGATGGCCAATCAATTCCTGGATGACGCCGATGAACAGGGGGTGTCCGTGTGGGAGCGGGAGCTGAAAATCCGCCCCAAGGACACGGACACCCTGGCAATCCGAAAGGCCCGTGTCAAAGCCCTGTGGAATCTGAAGACGCCGTACACAATTCCGTGGCTCAGGCAGTGGATGACAGGTGTGTTTGGGGAGGGCCGGCACTCGGAAACGCTGGAGGATTACACGCTCACCATCCGGCTCCTGCAAGACCTGTCGGCGGATACGCGCCGGAAGACGGAGGAGTTCTTTAAAACACTTTTGAACGTAATACCGGAAAATATCCTGTTGTCACTGGATTACCTTTTCCCAGAGGCGGCGCTGCCCATCCCCATCCTCACCGCCCCGGGCCCGCGGGTGTCGTGCTCCGCGCCGCCGCAGTACCGGGCGCGGCTGGGGCCGGGGAGGATTCCCGCCGCATACGCCCTGGGGACGCGGTACAGCAGGGCCGCGCCGCCCATGGCGGCGTACACCCCCCTGGGGTGAATTTTGAAGGGAGGCAAAAAATTTGGGCTATTGCGTATACATGACAAAAGCGGGCTTCGCCCTCCAGGCCAAGCTGTTCGCCCAGGGCGGGCAGCTGGAGGTCACCCGGGTGGAGGTGGGCTCCGGCGTGCTGCCGGAGGGGGTCGACTGGCGGACGCTCACCGGGCTGGTGGAGCCCCGGGCCCGGGCCACGTCCACCGCGCCTGTCCGCCGGGACTGCACCGTGAGCCTGGAGATCGAGTACCGCTCCGACCTGGGCGGGGCGGAGGAGCCCTTTCAGATCAACGAGTTCGGGGTGTTCGCCATTGGCGCGGACGGTGAGGAGGCGCTCATCCTCTACGGCGACCTCAGCGACTGCCCGGACACCGCCGTGCCGCTGAAATACGGCGGGTGCGTGCGGCGCTACCCGGTGCTGATGGAAGTCGGGCCGGACGCCGGGGCCAGACTGGACTACCCGGCGGGGGCGTGGTGTACCCACGAGGAGCTGGCCGGGGCCATCGCCGCCCACGACGGCGACCGGGAGGCACACCCCCACCTGCTGGGGCTGTGCGCGGGGCTGGACGCCCGCGCCGCCCTGCTGGAGCTGATGTATGCCACGGATGTCAGCGGCAACCCGTTCACGGCCACCTTCGAGAGCCTGACGGGGCTGGTGTGCGCCGGGGTGTGGAATGCCGCCCTGGGGCGGCTGGAATTCTGAGGGGAGGGATGTGGCTTTGGTGAAATTGGGAAATAAGGCGGCGGGCTCCGTTGTCAAGCTGAAGGAGAACGGCACGCCCGTTGACTACATCGTGGTACACCAGGGACTGCCGGGGAGTATGTATGACGCTTCCTGTAACGGCTCCTGGCTTCTCCGGAAAGAAATCGCGGAAAAACGACAGTGGCACGTGAGCAACACCAACGGCTACGATAACACAGGGATTAATGCTTATTTGAATGGAGATTGGCTTGACCGCTTTGAATCAAGCATCCGGGCTAAAATTAAACAGGTGAAACTGCCTTATTGTCCTGGGGGCAGTAAAGTTGGCTCCGTAAACAGTGGGTCAAACGGAATGAGCACAAGAGTTTTTCCTCTGAGCTACTTTGAAACCGGCCAGCAAGATACGTACAATGCTTTGGAGGACGGTTCCAAGCTGGACTATTTCATTTCTGGCAGATCGAGCGCAGCTTGCGCTAAACGCATTGCATATTTTAACGGCTCGGCTACGACATGGGGCCTTCGAACTTTTTATCCGCCTTCATCAACTATTGGAAGCCGCACACATACGGTTAATGCAAGTGGGGACAGGGGCTATGTTAGTGGTAGCGACGGTCCTGCTACCTTCGATGGCCTCCGCCCCGCGATGATCCTTCCCGTCGACCTGTGGGTCACCGATGACGGCACCGTGACCACCAACACCGCCCCCACCATGCCCCCCACCATCACCGTCCCGGCGCAGGTCAACGGCGGCAGCACAGTCACCATCTCCTGGGGAACCAGCACCGACGCGGAGGACAACCTGGAGGGCTACAAGGCGGAGCGCAGCCTGGATGGCGGCACCACCTGGGCCCAGATTTACCAGGGCAGCGCCCAGAGCGCCGCCGGCA
>CANOBV010000263.1 GCA_947564255.1 uncultured bacterium
CAGAAATCTCCATGAATACGGTGTTCAAGGGGTTATGACCGACTATGAAGAAAAATTCCATGCATTAGGCACCCCAATCAACCGATGTGTAGCTACCATGGATACACTGCCCGACATACCAATTATAGATGGGCTGTGCCGCCGTTTACCTCATTGGGAAATCCGTCCCGTGACAGAACAGGATATCGTTCCCATCTTGTCTCTGTTTCAGGGCGACCTAAGCTATTTTTCTTTGGAACACCTTCGCCTTGATGCAGATTACATCCGGCACAATACCAAAAAACTTCCACCGCATTGTAACCCAGGGCAGAAACACTACGTGGCCCTATGGCGAAACGGCTCTCCGCAAGCTGTTTTAGACTTGGTAGAAAACTATCCTCGTGAACGCACCCTATTTGTAGGGCTTTTTTTCCTGACGCCCAGCCTGCGGCGGCAAGGGATTGGCATAGAAATTATGGAAGAAGCGCTTCAGGCTGCAGGCGATGCCGGAATGGACCGCGTTCGGCTGGCTTGTCTGCAAAACAATCCCGCGGGTCACGCTTTCTGGCGCGCAATGGGTTTTGGCGACCTGAGAGAAGACCGATTGATGGGGGAAGCTTCTGCTCCTGCTCCTGTGTGGATTATGGAGCGATTAATATCTTGCTCGCCACGATAACTTGGCTTCGCTTTTATACATCGCCTACAGTTATCAAAAAATTTTTGTCTCCCATTGGCAAGGCAAACGGGATGTGCTATAATGCTATAATATGTTTCACTTCATTCTTCAATCCATACACAAAGGAGCTGTTTCCCATGAACGAAAAAGTGCACGTGGTCAACCACCCCCTTGTCGCCCACAAGCTGACGATCCTGCGGGATAAAAACACCTCCACCAAAGATTTCCGGGAAATTGTGTCTGAAATCGGGATGCTGCTCACCTACGAAGCAACCCGGGACCTTCCCCTCACCACACGGGAAATTGAAACCCCTATCTGCAAAATGGAAGCTCCTATTCTCCGGGGAAAAAAATTTGCCGTTGTGCCCATACTTCGGGCCGGCCTTGGCCTGGTGGACGGCGTGCTGCGCATGGTACCTTCTGCACGGGTAGGCCATTTGGGCATGTACCGGGATGAGGAAACCATGGTGCCGGTACAATATTTCTGCAAAATGCCCCGGGATATCGCTGAACGGGACGTGCTCATTGTGGACCCCATGTTGGCCACCGGCGGCAGTGCCGATGCCGCCATCCAAATCATGAAGGGCTATGGTTGCGCCAACATCAAGCTGATGGTGTTGGTTGCCGCTCCCAAAGGTATCCAGGTGGTGCAGGAACGGCACCCGGATGTGGACATCTACTGCGGCGCCGTGGACCAGGGACTCAACGAAAACAGCTACATCGTCCCCGGTCTGGGGGACGCCGGAGACCGCATTTTCGGTACAAAGTAAGAGAAGCGCACTTCAATATCTGCTAACGAATTCTTTCAGAAAAAACGTCCGTGTGATGCCATGGCATCATGCGGACGTTTTTCACAATTGGCCGGCCCCCGTTGAAAACCTAAAAAACATGCCTGCGCAGGGGGCGTCCGGTACCCCAGCCCTGGTCTGCGGCGGCTCCTGTCAATACCTCAGGATGAAATAAATCACATAAACCCAGCTCATCAGGCCGTGGACGATGGCCCAAAACACGGAGCCCCAGGTGGTGTAGCTGATAACCATGGCCAAGGCGCTGCCAAAGGAAATCCCCGCCTTGGCCGCGCTCCCGGCGTTGAAACTACCCCTGCGCTCGTCCCTATGACCGTCGTCTCTCACAGCAGAATCACCCCCGCCTCCCGGCACGCCTCAATCGTCCGGGGGTCCCATATGCTGGCCTGAACCTCTCCGATGTGGGCCTTGCCCAGCAGGTACATGGACACCCGGCTCTGGCCGATGCCGCCGCCGATGGTGAGGGGCAGCTCCCCGGCCAGCAGGGCCTTGTGGAAGGGCAGCTCCCGCCGGTGGCCGCATTTTGCGGCGGTGAGCTGTTCGTCCAGCACCTCCGGCGACACCCGGACGCCCATGGAGGAGATCTCAAAAGCATGACCCAGCAGGGAGTTCCAAAGCAGGATGTCCCCGTTCAGCGACCAGTCGTCATAGTCCGGGGCCCGGCCGTCGTGGGGCTCGCCCGACTTCAGCGCCCCGCCGATACCCATAAGGAAAGTGGTCGGGTGGTCCTTCACCCACTGGTCCTCCCGCTCCTTGGGGGACAGCTCGGGCCACAAGTCCTCCAGCTCCTGGGCAGTGACAAAGGACACCGCCCGGTCAATAAGGGGCAGCGTGGTGAGCTGGGGATACACCGAGCGCAGGGTTTGCTGGGTGTTGGCCAGGGCGCCCACAATGGTGGTCACCACGCTCTTTAAGTAGTCCACGTTGCGGTCCCGGGGGGCGATGACCTTCTCCCAGTCCCACTGGTCCACGTACACCGAGTGGAGATTATCCAGCTCCTCGTCCCGGCGGATGGCGTTCATGTCGGTATACAGCCCCTCCCCCACGGAGAACTGATAGCGGTGGAGGGCCATGCGCTTCCATTTTGCCAGAGAATGGACCACCTGGGCCTCCCGGCCCGCGTCGGGCACGTCGAAAGACACCGCCCGCTCCACGCCGTTCAGATCGTCGTTCAGGCCGGTGGAGGCCTCCACAAACAGCGGTGCGGACACCCGGCGCAGGTTCAGCGCCCCGCCCAGGTCATCCTCAAAGAGGCGCTTCAAAAGGCCGATGGCCTTTTGTGTGTCGTACAGGTTCAGCAGGGGGGCGTACCCCTGGGGGATTACAGTGGTCAGCATAGGCTTTGCTCCTTTGCTCTGTTAAATTAAAATACATTATACAGCACCTCAGAAAAAAATGCAAATTGAATTGTGTTTTGGAATCCAATATGGTATAATTTCTATATATGCGTGGACGGAACCGGTATTTTCCAGCAAAGTGCCCACTTAGAGAAGCGTTTGCGCCGCCGTGAGCAGACGAAACATGACATCTTACCTCCAAAGGAGACGATACCAATGGTCCCAGATTTTGAAGCCAAGCTCAACGAGTACGCCCATCTGCTGGTGGAGGTGGGGCTGAACGTCCAGCCGGGGCAGACCCCCAGCATCGAGACCAACGTGGAGTACGCCGCCCTCACCCGCCTGTGCGTGTCCGCCTGCTATGACCGGGGGGCCCGGAACGTAGTAGCCTATTACGGAGACGACTTCATCACTCGGGAAGGGTTTTTACGGGCGGACGCGGCCGTGTTTGACGAGTACCCCAGCTATATGAAGGCCCGGGTGGACTGGTTCCTGGAGCAGAAAAGCCCCCGGCTGTCCTTCACCGGCTCCAACCCGGAGCTGCTCAA
>CANOBV010000264.1 GCA_947564255.1 uncultured bacterium
CGATTTCCTTATAGCCGATGGCCTGCATGGCGGTGCAGTCCCGGGGCACGCCGTCTGAAAGCAGCTGCCGAACCTCCCCCTCCAGCCCCCGCGCCATCATGTCGTCCACACGGCGGTCAATACGCTCCCACAGCCAGGGGCGTTCCTTGAAATTCAAGGCGATGGTCAGGGGCGTGTAGCGGTTGGGCAGCGCCCGGCTCTCCCGGTCGTGCTGGGTGATGGTCTTTCCGGTGGACAGCCAGACCTCCAGGGCCCGGACGGTGCGCTTCTCGTCATTGGGATGGATGCGTTGCGCCGCGTCTGGGTCGGCCCGTTCCAGCTCAGCGCGCAGGGCGGGCAGACCCTCCGCTTTCACCCGGCGCTGGAGCGCTTCCCGCAGGCCGCTGTCCGGCGCGAAAGGGGCAAATTGCCGCCCGGCGACGAGATTGTCAATGTAGAGCCCCGTCCCTCCCGCCACAATGGGTAGCCTGCCGCGCCGCAGGATGCCGTCCACGATGGGGACTGCGTCCTGAACATACCGGGCCACGGAGTAGTTCTCGTCCGGGTCCGCGATGTCCAGCATGTGGTGGGGGATTCCACCCATCTCCTCCCGTGTGGGCTTGGCGGTGCCGATATCCATGCGGCGGTAGACCTGCATGGAGTCGGCGGACACCACCTCCCCATTCAAGCGCCGCGCCAGCTCCGCCGCCAGGGCGGTTTTGCCTGAGGCCGTGGGGCCGCAAATGACTAAAATATCAGGTTTCATAGCGCCTCCAGGCGGGCCGGACCCGCATATGATGTCGGGCTTCACGCCGCCCGCCCCCTGCTGGAAAGGTTCACTCTATTATAGCGGATTGTTTCAGGAATTACAACCTCTTGGGAGAGTCCGGTGAGGTATTGACATTTGGAGCCTTTAGCGTATATAATTTAAAATAAGATCTGGAAATTTGCCCCGCGCCGAAGGAAAAAACTTCCTTGCGGGCGTGTGACGAAAGGGTGGGATACCATGGGCTTTTTTGCATCTCTGTTCGGGCGTACGGCGGACTACGGCCAGGAGGAAGAGGAATTTGAGGCGCACGGCGCGTTCCCGGAGCTGTATAACGGCATGACCTTGGATATGGAGTCGGCCGAAGGGGAGCATATTCTCTCCGGGCGGCTGACGGATTATGTTCCCGGCGAGGCTGCGCTGACGCTGGAGCGGCTGCCCGGGGCGCTGTCTTTGGAGATTCTGAAGATGGGTACCTCCGTGGTGGTCCGGGGGGTGAACGAGGCCATGACCCAGTTTTTCCTCCGGGGCGTGGTTCAGGAGTCCACCCGCGTGTCCTGCAAACTGAAGGACGTGAAGGTGAAGGCCATCACGGAACAGCGGCACAATTTCCGGCTCCAGGTGGGTATACCTGTGACGATGTATTACCGTTCGGATGTGCAGATGGAGAATCCGGAGAACTGTGTCCTGGTGGACATCAGCTCCGGCGGCGCCTGCATTGAGTCGGAGTACCTCCACGCGGTGGATGAGGTGCTGCGGCTGAAGGTGAAGCTGATGGATTACGCCCCCATGGATTTCCTGGGGGAGGTTATCCGGGTGACGGAGTACCAGCCGGGAAAATTCCGTTACGGCTTCCTGTTTGCCCAGCTGAAGGAGAGTGAGCTGACGGAGCTCACCAGGACGCTTTATAACATCCAGGTGGGCAACCGGGCTACCTGGATGCGCACCGAGAGCGGACATTGGTAAGACGACATGAAAAAGGCGCCTGTCCTGTGGGACGGACGCCTTTTTGCGCGGCCGGACAACTGCGCTGACTATATAATAAATCCTTATAGCAACGCTCGAAAACAACAATAGAGCTTATTTGAGCATCCACCCCCTCCGGGGGTGGATACCTTATCAACAATTTTGAGAAATGCTCTAAAATTGTTCATTGGACAGAGACTGCACAATATCACCCTTGCGGCCCGCGGCTATTTCTGGTATAATACTATGATTACGCCAGTTTCCTGATTTTGGAAACTGGCGGCGGAGAACGGTTGAGGGGGCGCGGGAATGGACAATATAATCCTGATCGGGATGCCTGGGTCGGGCAAGAGCACCGTGGGCGTGGTGCTGGCCAAGGCCCTGGGCCTGCGCTTCCTGGATGTGGACCTGCTCATCCAGGAGCGGGAGGGGGCCCTGCTCCAGGAGCTGATTGACAGCCAGGGCGTGGAGCGGTTCCTGGATTTGGAGCGGGACGCCGTCTGCTCCCTGAACTGCCGGGGGACGGTGGTGGCCCCCGGCGGCAGCTGCGTGTGCCGGGAGGAGTCCATCGCCTATATGCGGGCGCTGGGCAGGGTGGTCTACCTGAAGCTGTCCTTGGAGGAAGTGGAGGGGCGCATCCACAATCAGGCGTCCCGGGGCATCGCCCTCTCCCCCGGCCAGACCCTGGCCGACGCGTACCGGTACCGGGCCCCGCTGTACGAGAAGTGCGCCCATATCACCGTTCCCATCAGGGGCCAGAGCCTGGCGGAGACGGTGGAAGCTGTGAAATGTGCTCTGGCCGCCTTTGAACAGGCAAATCCAGAATAGAATAGGACGTAGAAAGGTTTATGAATTTTCGCGACTTGGGGCTCACCGCCCCCATACTCAAGGCCCTCACCCAGGCGGGCTACACCGACCCCACCCCCATCCAGCGCAAGGCCATCCCTCCCGCCCTGGCGGGGCGGGACGTGCTGGGCTGCGCCCAGACCGGCACCGGCAAAACCTGCGCCTTCGCCGCCCCCATCCTCCAGCGCCTCAGCGGGCGCGCGCCCAAGCCCAGGGTCATCCGGGCGCTGGTGCTCACCCCCACCAGGGAGCTGGCCATTCAGATTCAGGACTCCTTCGCGGCCTACGGCCGGAACCTGCCCCTGCGCTCCGCCGTCATCTTCGGCGGGGTGGGCCAGCAGCCCCAGGTGGACGCCATCCGGCGGGGGCTGGATATCCTGGTGGCCACCCCCGGCCGCCTGCTGGATCTCCACGGCCAGGGGCTCATCGACCTGTCCCGCATTGAGATTTTCGTGCTGGACGAGGCGGACCGGATGCTGGACATGGGGTTCATCCACGACGTGAAGCGGATTTTGAAGTTGCTGCCGGAGAAAAAGCAGACCCTGTTCTTCTCCGCCACCATGCCCCCGGAGGTGATGGGGCTGGTGAACGGCCTGCTCCACGACTACGCCAGGGTGGCCGTCGATCCTGTGTCCTCCCCGGTGGAGGCCGTCAAGCAGTCGCTGTACTACGTGGACAAGTCCAACAAAACCAAGCTGCTGGCCCATCTCATGGAGGAGCGGCGCATCACCTCCGCCCTGGTGTTCTCCCGCACCAAGCACGGGGCCAACCGCATCGCC
>CANOBV010000265.1 GCA_947564255.1 uncultured bacterium
AAAAACTGTAGATGAATATTTTCTTGACTTGCGTACATTCTTCCGCTATATCAAAATTGAAAAAGGCTACGTTCCACGTTCCACGCCATTAGAAGAGATTTCCATTGATGATGTGGATTTAGCGTTGATTAAATCGGTGTCATTGACAGACATTTACGCCTTTCTCAGTTTTCTAAGTCGCGACCGGATGAAACATGCTAATGGCTCTAACGCCAAATATGGATTAGAAGTGTCTTCTAGAGCCAGAAAAGTGGCCACAATTCGTTCATTCTATAAATATCTGGTATTAAAAGCGAAGCTGTTAGAGGAAAGCCCAATTCAGGAACTGGACTCTCCTAAAATTCGCCAAAGTTTGCCGCGCTATTTGACACTGAATGAAAGTATTCAACTTCTGGAGTCTATTGATGGCGACAATGCGGAACGAGATTTCTGTATCATTACCTTATTTTTGAACTGCGGTGTGCGTATCTCTGAATTGGTCGGTCTGAATCTCTCCGACATCCAAGGGGATCGTATGAGAGTGCTGGGTAAGGGAAATAAAGAGCGGATCGTCTACCTGAATACGGCCTGTCAGAACGCCATCGACGATTGGCTGGAGGTGCGTTCAAACTCCGGCGCGGCGGACCCCTATGCCCTGTTCATCACCCGCAAACACACACGGATCACCAAAGCCGGAGTCCACTATATGCTCAAGCAGCGGTTCACCGCCGCCGGGCTGGACAGCAGCAAATACTCTGCCCACAAGCTCCGCCACACCGCCGCCACCCTGATGCTGCAAAACGGCGTGGATGTGCGCACCCTCCAGGAGGTGCTGGGACACGAGCACTTGAACACCACGCAGATTTACACACACGTGGACAGCGAGGCCCTGCAAAACGCCGCCCAGTCCAACCCGCTGGGGCAGATCAAGGCCAAGCCCCGCCGGGGACGTCCCAAAAAACAGACACCGGAGGAATGAGCGTGATTTCATATCAAGTAAATGACCTGGAGTTGAGTGCCGTTGCGTTTACTGCGTTTGCCGCAAAAGTTTGGCCTGGAAATTACGATGTTGATAAAACACAGGCCGCGCTGTCAAAGACATTGAATATAACCGCTTATAACGGTGAACTGCTTGTGGGCTGCCTGCGAATTCTTTCGGATGGCTGCTATTTTGGTACGATTACGGAACTGCTGGTCTTGTCGGAATATCAAAAGCGGGGAATCGGCAGCAAGCTGCTCCAGCTAGCCATGGAAAACACGCCGACTACCCTGTATTTCGGTGCACAGCCGGGAGTTGAGGCGTTTTATGAAAAGAACGGGTGCCGGAAGGGTTTGCAATCCTATATAATTAAAAAGAATCGATAAAGCGATAAAAAAGAGCGCGGAGGAACTCAGTCCTCCGCGCTATCTGTTTGCCTCGCGCCGGACGCGGGCTCGCCGGTCACTTTGAGCGCCCCCACGATGTGGAGGAACCGCCATTCCACCACATTCTGATAACTGTCCAGCGGCCGATAGTCGGCGTCGTTGGAATGGGCTGCGATCAAAATATTGTCCGGCCTGGGGACGGTTCCCACCGATACGATCACCGGAGTGTGGGCGAACACTTCCCCGCTGGATTCAAATCGAAGCTGGACAAAGTCCCCAGGCCGCAGGAAGTTCATGTGTACCTGGATGCCCACCGGGCCATCGGTAGGCTGGGGGCGGGTCATGAAGTCCCAGAAAAATTCCACTCCGGTCCAGGAGGGCGCCCGGTCGGTGGCGTCGATGTAATACCATCCGAATTCCGGGGCGAAATTCATGATGCCCGTGCCGGCATACAAGCATTGGGAAGCAAAATTGGTGCAGTCACCGCCAATTTCGCTAAAATCGTAGAAGGCCGGGTTGCGGGTATACGCCCATTTATGGGCGTAGGCCACTGCCGCCCGGCGATTATATGGAAGTAGCTGGATCACACAGCCTCTCCCCCTTTCCTGCTATCATATGTGTGCCCGTCATTTTGTTGACACAGACCGGGGAATTTTTACCTGGTTTTGTGGGTTTTGACTTACAAAAGCTGGTACTTTTACTTGCATTTTCCCTGTCTTAATGTTAAAATCATAACGGAAACCACCAAAATTTTATTTTGATAAGGAGTTGGACAATTATGCCACTGGTTACCTCGACCGAAATGTTCAAGAAGGCTTACAATGGCGGCTACGCTGTGGGCGCGTTCAACGTCAACAACATGGAGATCGTCCAGGGTATCACCGAGGCCTGCCGCGAGGAAAAGGCCCCTGTCATCCTCCAGGTGTCCAAAGGCGCCCGAGCCTATGCCAACCACACCTACCTGGTGAAGCTGGTGGAGGCCGCCGTCATCGAGTGCCCCGAGATCCCCATCGTGCTCCACCTGGACCATGGCGACAGCTTCGAGACCTGCAAGAGCTGCATCGATGGCGGTTTTACTTCTGTGATGATTGATGCTTCTTCCAAGCCCTTTGAGGAAAACATTGAGATTACGAAGAAAGTAGTTCAGTATGCCCATGACCACGGCGTTGTGGTGGAGGCCGAGCTGGGTGCCCTGGCGGGCGTGGAGGACGAGGTCAATGTCTCCGCTGAAGAATCCCATTACACCCGCCCCGAAGAGGTGGAGGAGTTTGTGTCCAAAACCGGCTGCGATTCTCTGGCCATCGCCATCGGCACCAGCCATGGTGCTTACAAGTTCACCGCCGCCCAGTGCACCCGCAACGAGAAGGGCGAGCTGGTCCCCCCTCCCCTGCGCTTTGATATCCTGGATGAGGTGGTCAAGCGCCTGCCCGGCTTCCCCATCGTGCTCCACGGTTCCTCCAGCGTGCCCCAGGAGTATGTGAAGATGGTCAACGCCAACGGCGGCAAAATGCCCGACGCCGTGGGTATCCCCGAGGAGCAGCTGCGCAAGGCCGCCGAGAGCGCCGTGTGTAAGATCAACATCGACTCCGACCTGCGTCTGGCCATGACTGGTACTATTCGCAAGTTCTACGCCGAGCACCCCGACAAGTTTGACCCCCGGGAGTACCTGAAGCCCGCCCGCGCCAACATCAAGGAGCTGGTGCGCCACAAGCTGGTGGACGTGCTGGGCTGCAACGGCAAGGCTTAAGAAACACAAACAAAGGAGAAATTTGACATGGCACAGTTAAAGGGCGCTTGCGTCATCGGCCAGTCCGGTGGTCCCACCTCTGTCATCAACGCCAGCGCATACGGCGTCATCCGCACCGCGCTGGACTGCCCCGACATTACCGCCGTCTACGGTATGGCCCACGGCATCAAGGGTATGCTGAACGATCAGCTGTACGACATGGGTCAGGAAGATGCCAAAGAGCTGGAGCTCCTGCTCAAC
>CANOBV010000266.1 GCA_947564255.1 uncultured bacterium
CGATCTGTATTCCAGCCCCTGTCCGTCCCGGAAGGACACTAATTCGCCTCCCACCGTTTCCACAGCGCCGGTGTATTCTCCTCGTTTTAACCCAATTTTCATAGTCTGCTCCTCTCAGCCTTCCGGCCACAATTTGTCGGGATACAGCCCCGCCTCAGTCATCGCCGCGATGGCTGCAGTAACGGTAGGCTTATCTTCCCGATAGGTGACACCATACCATTTGTCCTCACTAGGCAGCACCCGGACCTCCGCTCTGCCTTCCCGGATGAGCTGATCCACCACACTGGGCAGGAAATACTCTCCCTTCAAAGGGTTTTCCGCCAGAACTCTATCCAGAAAAGCCGGGAATCTGTCCTCTGCTTCGTCCAAAAAGCTGCGGGTAAACCCCCACATATTCATGGATACCAACGTCTCCCCAGGCAGAGCCGTCCAGCTGCGTCCGCTGTCCTCCGTATAACGGGCGTTGTCTCCGTCCTTTTCAATGGCGGTGCGCTCATGTATGTTCACAAGCATACCGTTTCGGTCTACACCGCACACACCTCGGGCCACCGAACCGTGTTCCGTCACTGTGTTCTTTACCCGATACCCTACCATTGCATAAGAATAACATTTGCCGTCCTGATGGGTACAAAGGTAATCGTAAATCTCGCGGTAAGCTGCCGGACCGTAGTAGTCATCAGCATTGATGATAGCGAAAGGGCCGTCCACCACATGCCGGACGGCAAGCGCGGCCTGGGCTGTGCCCCATGGCTTGGCACGTCCCTCGGGAACAGCATAGCCCTCCGGCAGGTCATCCATGGCCTGGAATACATATTTCACATCCATGTGCCGTTCTACTCGGCGGCCCACCCTGGCCTTGAACTCCTCCTCAATCTCCTTTTTGATGACAAACACCACTGTCTCGAACCCTGCCCGCCGGGCGTCGAACATGGAGTAGTCCAGAATCACCTGGTTGTGGTTCCCCACCGGGTCCAGCTGTTTCAGACCGCCGTACCGACTGCCCATGCCCGCCGCCATAATGACCAGAACAGGCTTGCTCATCATCCATCTCTCCTTTTATTTTTATCTGTAAAGTATTTTTCATTTACCACATAAGTTTTCCCTGACCACGCGAAGCCGTTCCACCGCCTCTTGCACAAGCTGGCCCATGCCCAGCTCTTTCACACCCACCACCATATTGTCACAGTGCGCGATGGGAAGCAAGATGCGTTTGGCCGGACTTTGTCCCGCAGCCAAGGCCATAACCGGGGTAATCTCCCCCAGCATGGCGTCAGCAATCACTGCACCGATAGGGGCCATGATCACATCCGCCCTCCGGCAGTTCACCACCACTGCGTTCTCCCCAGTGGCCACCCGGTCCGCCCCAGCTTTCAGCATAGCAGAAGCCGCTAAGCTATTGGTGCCCACCGCCGTTACCACATCGCCGGGAAAGGTTCTTTTGATGGCGGCCACAAGCTGCCGCCCCACGCCGCCTCCCTGGGCGTCAATGACCAGGATATTCATGGCCTATGCCTCCTCTCTTCTCTTTTCCAAATATAACACAGCTAGATAAAAAAGTCACGTCAAAAATACTGTCGGCTCAAAATTACGCACTCCCTCAGCCGTGAGAAAAAAGACTTGCCAACAGCGGGAAATGGTTTATAATGATATTTGTACCAAATCAGGGGCCAATGCCCCATAGGAGGCGTTTCCATGTTCAATTTTGAATATTATGCTCCTACCCGAATCGTCTTTGGCCGGAAGGCGGAAGCCCGCACCGGCCAGCTTCTCAAAGAGCTCGGTGTCAGCCGCGTCCTCATTCATTACGGTGGCGGCAGCGCTGTAAGATCTGGTTTGCTGGACCGAGTTGCCGCCTCTCTGGACGAAGCGGGCCTCGTTCACACCGCCCTGGGCGGCGTAGTGCCCAATCCCCGGCTCTCCAAGGTTCGAGAGGGCGCAAAGCTGGCCCGAGAGTTTGGCGCGGAGCTGATTCTGGCTGTGGGCGGCGGTTCGGTGATCGACTCCGCCAAAGCTATTGGCTACGCTGTGGCGGAACCAGACCATGACGTGTGGGAGATCTATGACCGCAAGCGTACCCCCAAAGCCTGCCTGCCGGTAGCCTGTGTGCTTACCATCGCCGCCGCAGGCAGTGAAATGAGCAACAGCAGCGTCATCACCAATGAGAACACCGGGGAAAAACGGGGCTACCGCAACAACCTGTGCCGCCTCAAACTGGCTATCATGAATCCGGAACTCACCACCTCCCTGCCCTCCTACCAGACGGCAGCAGGCTGCACCGACATCCTCATGCACACTTTGGAACGGTATTTCACCCAGGGTGGGAATATGGAACTCACCGACCAGATCGCTGAGGGGCTTATGCGCACGGTGATAAAAAACGCTCTCATCCTCCGGGATGACCCGGCTAACTACGATGCCCGGGCGGAGGTGATGTGGGCCAGTTCTCTGTCCCACAACGACCTCACCGGCTTGGGCGCGGACGGCATGGATTTTGTTTCCCACGGCATGGAACACGAGCTTGGCGGCATGTTCGATGTAACCCACGGCGCGGGGCTGTCCGCCGTGTGGCCAGCTTGGGCCCGGTACGTGTACCAAAACTGCCTGCCCCGGTTTGTCAAGTTTGCCCGCAATGTGATGCAGGTGGAGGGTGCGTCCGACGAAGACACCGCCCTCAAAGGCATTGCTGCCCTGGAGGACTTCTTCCACTCCATCCACATGCCCGTCACCCTGAAGGAGTTGGGGGTGGAGCCCACCGAGGAGCAAATTCTGGCCATGGCCGCCTCCTGCGCCAGGGGGGCCGGAGGCAAAAAAGGCACCGCCAAGCTGCTGTATGAGGCAGATATGGCGGAAATCTACCGTTTAGCCCGATGATGGACACCATCCGCACCCTGCTGAAAAAGCACCGGGAGATTGTCAGCTACGTGTTCTGGGGCGTTATGACCACCGCCGTCAACTATCTGTCCTACCTCCTGCTCACCAAAGGCCTCCACGTTTATTACCTGGCCGGCAACGTGATCGCCTGGGCGCTGAGCGTCCTATTCGCCTACTTTGTCAACAAGCTCTTTGTGTTTGAGTCCAAGGACTGGGCCTGGCGGGTGGCCCTGCGGGAACTGTGGCAGATGGTCGCCTCCAGAATCTTCTCCCTGGGATTGGAGATGGCCATCCTGTGGCTGTTCGTGGACAAACTCCATTGTAATGACGCTATAATCAAGCTGTGCGCCAACGTTATGGTTGTCATCGTCAATTACGTGTTGAGCAAATTTGTCATTTTTAAAAAAACTGACTAACAGAGCGAGGGCCGCG
>CANOBV010000267.1 GCA_947564255.1 uncultured bacterium
TTGAGGCCGGTTTTGTCCTCAATAATCACAGCGGAGACGCCCATGCGCTCCAAAGTACGTACATTATACATAAAGTGTTCCGCCAGACCACCGGTGTCTCCGTCCAAGATGATGGGCTTTGTGGTGACCTCCATGATGTCGTCGATAGTGCGCAGGCGGGAGGACATATCCACTAGTTCGATGTCCGGTTTGCCCTTGGCGGTGCTGTCGCATAGGCTGCTGACCCACATGGCATCGAATTGATCCAGGCGGCCGTTTTGTTCCACCACGGTTTTCTCCGCAATCAAACCAGTCAGACCACTGTGGGCTTCCAGCACCTTAACCACCGGGCACATTTCGATGAGCTGGCGGAGCCTTTTGCGGCGGTATTCCGGCATAGCCAGCTTTTCCCGGAGCTGGGAGTCGATTTTTTTGACCCCCTCGTTGCTGGTGTAGGGCACTTCGATGAGGGTCCCGCCGATTTCCTCTAGCTTTTGGACGACCTGGGCGCGGATGGCGGCCTCTGGCCCTGTCTGCCAGTTATCCCCGTGGATGACGTAGTCTGGGCGGATGAGGGAGAGCACATCCTCATAGAGCATATCGTCTTGGATCACCACGGTATCCACGCCCTCCAAGGCACGGTAGAGCCGGACACGCTCCTCCTGGGAGATGGTAGGGAAGCGGTTGTAGCGAATCAGTGCCCGGTCCGAGAGGGCCCCCACAATCACCCGCCCGTAGCTGCGAGCTTGACGAAGGATGTTCAAGTGACCCTCGTGAATCACTTCGGTACAAAAACAAGTGTATATAGTTTTCATGCGATCCTCCTCTCCTAGCGGTACTGCACAGGGATAGCCACGCCGCAGGTTTCCAAGGCATCTCGGAACACTTGGAAAAAGTCTTGAATATCTGGTACGTCGATGGCACCTAGGGCGCACAGGCGGAAGGTGTCTGCTGTACCTACCTTACCAGGGTAAATGGTGAAGCCTTGCGCATAGCAGAGGTCATGGATCCGGTCAAAATCCCAGCGGGGATCGTCAGGACAGCGCACAGCCGCCACAAGACCCGCCTGCCACTCCCGGGAGATGAGCTCCTGGAAGCCCAGGGACTCTAGTCCCGTGTGAATGGCCGCAAACGCCCGGGAATGTCGGGCCCACTTGGCGGTTTCCCCCTCGTTCCAATATTCCTTCATGGCCTGGATGGCGGCGTACACCGTCTGCACCGGCGGGGTGAACTCCATTTCGCCGGTGCGCTCAAAGTAATCGTATTGCCGGTACAGGTTGGCGTAATAGGACCGGCGGGGATAGTCCCTGGATGCCTCAATGACATCCCGCCGCCCGATGATAAAGGACAGGCCCGTCACGGCCATCAGTCCCTTTTGAGCGGAGGCCATGCAGAAGTCGATGTTTTCCGCCTCAATGTCGATGGGCCGCATGGCATAGGTGCTGGTGGTGTCTGTGACAAAAATAGCCCCGTATTGATGGGTCAGCGCACCCATCTCCCGGATGGGGTTGAGCAGGCCTGTGCCCGTCTCGTTGTGTGTGGCGTACACCAGGGCGATATTCGGGTTTTCCCGAAGAGTTGTCTCCACTATAGTCAGATCTGCGGGCCGGTCATAGGGCAGTTCCAGGTCTATGTGTGGCAGGTGGTAGGCCTGGCAGATGTCCGCCGCTCGGGCGCTGTAGGCTCCGTTGTGGACGATAAGCGCCTTCTTGCCCTCCGGCAGCAGGGAGTTGAGGCACACGTCCATGCACAGCGTGCCGGAGCCGCAGAACAGCACCGCCGTATACTGCTCCGGATCCCCGTGCACCACTCGCACCAGGTCGCCCCTCAGCTGCGCCATGCGCCCGGCGAATTCCCGCTCCCGCGGACAGATGTCGGGCACCACCTGGGCCAGCTTCACAGTGTCCGTGGTGGTGGCCGGTCCCGGATTGAGCAAGATGTTCCGTTTGATATCCATAGCGATTCCTCCTCGGTTCAGCCGATGTCGTAGCTTCTGTCAAACGCCTTCAGCTCGCGGAAGGTGTCGATTTCGGTGACATCCCCGTCCTCGCAGGGACGCACAGCCACCCGGTAGTTCTCCCGGCAAAATACCAGCGGTACCTGCTCCCAGTACCGCTCCCGCCCGCCGGGCTGTTCATAGACCTCCTTCAGGTCCCGGGTCAGCTTTTCCCCGTCCGTCCCATCCCAGTAGGAGATGCCCACCATTTGCCAGCAGTGCTCACCACCTATCTTCTCCTGGGTGATTACACCGTCTTCCACCTCAAAGCACCAGTCGTCGGTGCGTTCCTTGGGGATGGCCAGAAAGTTGGAGTGGTACTGATAGGGGCGTATGAGCTGGGGGTTGGAGAGGACCAGATCCGCCTCCAGCACATAGGCGTTGGAGAGCAGGTGCCGGGCGCACATAGCGGAGGAGATGTTGTTGGTCTCGTTGTAGACGGGGTTTTCCAAAAAGCGCAGGGTAGGGTAGTGGTAGAGCAGTTGGTCGAACTGTTCGGCCAGGTAGCCCCGGACGATGTAAAGTTCTGAAATCCCCGCGGCCAGGCAGGCATCCAGGAGGCTGTCGATGATGCGCCGGCCATGGACCCGCACCAGGGGCTTTGGGGTGTTGAAGGTGATGGGGGCCAGACGGCTACCGAACCCTGCCGCCAGGAACACCGCCCGCTTCACCCGGTAGGGCTCCATGGCGGCGCGGCCTGCGGGGGTGGGTTGTCCCTGGGAGAGATAGCCCAACTGTTCCAGCGCTTGGAGCACGGCGGGGTCTGGCGGGGGTGTCTGTACCCCGGTGGGGGCCAGGAGCTGGGACAGGTGGGTAAATTGGGGCTTGGTGAGTGTGTGGGGCATGGTGGGTTCCCTCCTAAATCAGGCCGAACTGTGCTTCCAGCCGGGCCACAATGGTTTCAGGGGTCTCCTGCCCGTCGTTTTCCACAATGGCGTCTGGGGTTTTGGGCTCGTCGTAGGGCAGGTCAACCCCTACCACCTCCTTGGCACCGGAGGAGTAGAGCTTTTTCTGGTCCCGGCGGTAGAGGGTATCCCGTGTGACCTTGATGTAGATTTCTTTGTAGTTCTCGATATTGGCCCGGTTCCAGTCGCGGATCTCGTCATACATGGAAATGCTGCACATCACCACGTCGATACCCTGTTCGGACAGGGCGCGGCAGAGGCGGAATTGGGCCTTGGCGTCTTTCAGCCGGGCGGCGGTGGAGTAGCCTGTGCGCTCAAATACGCCGTCCATGGCGTCGCCGTCGATGCAGAACACGTTGGGCTTTTGGGCTTTCCGGTGCCGGTAGAACAGGCCGCCGATGGTGGTTTTGCCTGCGCCGGC
>CANOBV010000268.1 GCA_947564255.1 uncultured bacterium
AAGTAAAAGGAAAAAGGAGGAGAATATGAGCAAGATCGTATTCTCCTCCTTGTTGATCTGGTCGTTCAGCAGTTCGGCAACTTTTTTGTCCATAACAAAAACACTCCTTTTGTCGATTTGCGTCGTGCGGCGCTTTCAAAAGAGAGTATATCACGTTTTTTTCCGCTGTCAACCATTTCCTACCGCTTTTCCCAGCGCCTGTTTGAGCTCGGAGACTATGTCCCGCATGACCTCTGCCTTGACCTTGCGCACCTGACGGTCGTAGGTGTACAAGCCATTGGTCTCCCCCTCTACATCGCTGAGTTGAGTATAGATACATCCACACAAGCCCTTGGGGATAGAGGGCATTACCATTTCCCAGTATAGGCTTGAGATGCGGAGCTCCAGGTCCAGCTCTGTCCGGCACTGCTCCCCATAACCGTAGTTTTTCCGTTCTCGGGACACATGGCCCTCAACCCGCCGGGAGAAACCGCCGCACTCGCTGAGCAGAAGAAACTTTCCCGGCTGATTCCCTTCCAAAATCCGGCTGTTAAAATAGACGTGTTCGCTCTGAACGTCACTCTCTCTCTGGGCAAACCAGCCGGAGGTGCTCATGAAGAACCGGGTGGGGTCGGCCGCTTTCAGCATACGGTAGATGCGGTCGGAGTCGTACTGCCCCCACCCCTCGTTAAAAATCGTCCAGCCCACGACACAGGGATGGTTTCGCAGGTGAGCGATGGTATCCAGGCAATGGCGCTCAAAGAACATCTTGCGCTGTTCGCCACCGCCCGCCCCCAGGTCGTTTCGTCTCTTGCTCAGAAAAGTTGGAATTACCGTGTCCCGAAGATAACGGTACTCCCCGGAGTTCACCATATCCTGAATGACCAGCATTCCCAGCCGGTCGCAGGCGTAATAAAAAGCCTCAGGCTCCACCTTTACATGCTTGCGCAGAGTGTTGAAGCCCAGCTCCTTCATCCGCATCACATCCGCGTCATACTCCTCCGGACTCTGAGGCAGGAACAGGCCGTCCGTAAAGTAGCCCTGGTCCAGCACGCCGTGGAGAAAGACCGGCTTTCCGTTGAGGCACAGGCGGGTATGACCGTTGATTTCTTTCACCGTCACAGTGCGCAAAGCGAAATAACTCTCCACCTGATCGGTGGCGGTGGCAATGGTCACAGTATATAAGTAGGGGTCCTCCGGTGTCCACAGCCAAGGGTCGGGCACCTCCAGCCGGAGGGGCCTTCCGCTCTTGCCGGCGGCGGTGAGAATCTTCCCGTCCCCCAGCGGCACGGCCAGGTTATAGTCCGCGCCTCCGGCGTCCACCTCCACCGTCACACCGGTCAGGTCCGGGGCGAGCCGAACCGACCGCACCGCACCTTTGGCCGGGACGGCCTCCAGCCATACCGGCTGCCAGATGCCGGACACCGGGGTGTACCACATCCCATGGGGCCGCTTATGCTGCTTGCCATAGGGGTATGCATGGGACAAGGTGTCCACCGCCTTCACTTCCAGGCGGTTTTCCCCCACGCACAGGACATCCGTGACATCGGCGGAGAAGGGCAGATACCCCCCTTCGTGGCGCACCACGCTTTCCCCGTTGGCAAAAACCTCCGCCACCTGGTCTACCGCACCAAAATGGAGCAGGACCCGGTGGCCCTCAGGGGCAAAGCCCTCCGGGAGGGTAAATGCCGTCTTATACCACATCACGTCCTCCACCGCGCCGCCATAGCCGGACAGCGGGGCCTGGGGCGGCCAGGGCGCCCGGATAGGCCGCCCGTTCAAGGTCCATCCCTGATTCAAGGGAAAAAAGCTGTCCCGCCGCAGCTGAGGGCGGGGATAGTACCGGTCCCATCCACTGTGTTCCATAGGTTCGCTCCCCTTAATTGTCAGAACCTGTATTGATGGCTGAAAACGGATGTTTAAACAGCATCCTCGCCATACCGCGCAGCAATCCCCGCTTCAAGTGCTTTGCCTGGGGTCTGGGTCCGCCCAGAGAGTGGAAAAATAATCGTAATAGGGCATGAGGAAACTGAACCCCTCCACCAGCCGGTCCGTCAAGCCCGGACCGTATATGACCTCGCTCAGCTCTTCCTCATGGCCCACAGACAGGGATTTTTTATTATACCACGACGACAGCCTGTCCTCGGCACAGAGCTTTTTCCGGCTGTATTCCGGGCCGTCCAAGGTAAATTCCTCCTGCTTCACAAGCTTGTTGTGGAGCCTTAGCAGGGGCTGGGGGTCTCGGTCGATGCGAACCCGGTGCTTTTCCATCACCGCCGCCTGGGCGCACCAGAACCCCATGCCATAGCTCCAGTTGTCCGGGGCCAGCTCGAACCAGAAAACCGGGTTATCGCCGCCGGATTCACTGCCGAAGCGAAACAGGGACAGCCACAGGTGGTCCTTATAAGGCCCCCGTCCGAACAGCCGCCGGGCGTCCCGGTAAATGCGGGAGACCTTCAGATTCAGTCCGCTCTTGGGAAAACGGTCCAGCAGGGCGTTCTGCACCTGCCCGCCCAGTTCCTTCATCGGAGTGAGAAAATAAGTCTGATAGTCAGATTTGTGGGCTTCAAACCAGCTTTTTTCATTGTTGAACCGGATGCCCCACATAAAATCCACTGTCTCCTGAGAAAAACCTTGGAACATATCCTCACTCCTCCGTGCCGCTGCCCGAGGGACGGAGCCAGTCCGGCATGGTCTCCAGCGGAGGCGGATCAATATACTGGGTGGGGGTGGGCTCGGGAGTGGGGTCCACAGGCCAGGGTTCGGGGGTAGGCTCCTGCGTGGGCGGAATCCAGGGGTCTTGGCTGGGCTCCGCCCAGGGGTCGGTCGGCTGCACCGGGGGATCGGTAACTGCCGGAACCCCGGTTCCCTCACCCCAGGGGCCGGAATCCAGAGGATTGTAAAGAATCTTTTTGTCCCGCTTGGCATAGGTGCTGTGGTTTTCATAGGTGCGGGAGATCAGCTTTCCGCTGCCGTCGTACACACAGCGGTACACATCCACCACATAGCCGGTGTACGGGGTGACATCCACCTTTGTGGTACCCTGAGGAATGGTCTCGTCGGGCTGGTACACGGTGGTCCAAGGGGTGCTGGAAAGGGTGTAGCGCTCCGTTTTGACCGAGATATTGTCGGGGTTGCTGCCATAGAATTGGACGGTGAGCTTGCCCCAGGCGCCGCCCTCGGTGTAAGCTACAATCTTGATGGGAAACCCGGTGTTGTTGCGGAACTTGAAGTCCAGGCTGGGATAGTAGATGGTGGCGTCCAGCCCGTTGGGGATATAGCCGGTGGAGAAGGCGTGGC
>CANOBV010000269.1 GCA_947564255.1 uncultured bacterium
AGGGCATAAATATGCCCATTGGTCTCTAAAAATGCTGGCGTGAGTCCCCTACAATAAAGCCAAGGCGAAAGCCCTGAACCTTGACAATCGAACACCAGCAGTACGGATCATCACATGGACAGACGCACAGTGCGCGCCATGACTCGGAGGAAGCGAAAGCTGCCTTCGAGCCGCGATAAAGCCTGGGCGGGGCAGCTTTGGCAAAGCAGCCTGTCATCCCTTGGGTTGAAAGCAGTAGAGACCCTTGGAATGTGTCCGTGAAGGTCCGCCAAGCCTTGTCCGTTACTGTTCCCTATATCCCATCGGGGGTCGAGCTGAGAATACGATGGGTGCTTATGAGAAAATGAACCATTTAAGGGGAATTTCACGGATGAATTACGATAATAACAGGCATAAAGCCCATAACGAGATCGATCACATATTCCAGGACCTTCTCCCCGCCCGGAACATGGCGGAGCGCCCCGAACAGGTGGCGCTCTGCCACCGGATGCTGGACGCCATGCTGGAGGGCGGTATCGCCCTGTGTGACGCCGGAACGGGGATCGGCAAGACCTACGCCTATCTGGTGGCCGGGACGGTGTACAGCCGTTTCCGGGCCGCCTGCGGGCTGGAGCCGAAGCCCATCCTGGTCTCCACCTCCAGCATCGCCCTCCAGACCGCGGCGCGGGACGAATACCTTCCCCTGCTGTCCGATGTGCTGACGGAGGACGGCATGATCGTCCAGCCCCTCCAGGCGGTGATCCGCAAGGGGAAATCCCACTACGTCTGCGATGCGCGGCTGGAGCAGCGGCTGGGCCAACTGGATCTTCAAAAGAAGAACTGGAAAGCCGGCGCGGCCCTGCTCTCCCTGCGGGGACAGCTTGACATGGACGAGACGGCCCATCTCAGCCACTACGACCGGGAGCGTGTCTGCGTCCCTCGGATCTGCGACTGCCGACGGGAGGACTGCCGGTATCGCGCCTTTTTGGAGGACTGCGATTCCGGGCGCTATCTCTTCCAGATCTGCAACCACAACCTGCTGCTGGCGGACGCCATCCACCGGGGCAGCGGGCGAAAGCCCATCCTGCCGGACGCCTGCGCCCTCATCGTGGACGAGGCCCACAAGCTGCCGGAGACAGCCCGCCAGATGTTCGGGGTGACCCTGGCGGCGGAGGACATCCGCGCCCTTACCCACAGTCTGCGGGGAGAACGCTTCCTGCTGGCGGCGGAAGTGCTGACCGACAGCGCCGCGCCACTGATGCGGAAATTGGCCCGTCCACCGGAGGGCAGGCCCTTCGACCACTACGCCAAATCGCTGGCCGCGCCGGAGCGGAGCCTGACGGTGATCGACCGGCAGCTCCACGGCCTGCTCACGCCCGCCACCCGCAGGCGGCTGAAGAACGTCTCCTCCACGGTGTCCCTGTTCCGCCAAGGCAACCCGGAAATGGTCTTTTACACTGAGGAGGATAACTGTGGCGGCACCATGCTGTGCGCCACCATTGCCGATCTGACCGCCCAGCTCCGTCAAACACTCTGGCGGCAGGAACGGCCTGCTGTCCTCACCTCCGCCACCTTGGCCGTGGGCGAGGACTTCCGGCGCTTCAAAGAGGAAACGGGCCTGCTGACCGACAGCCGCGTCACTGAGTCCGTCACCCCTTCGCCCTTCGACTACCAGCAAAACTGCCTGCTGTACTTACCCAAGATCCCACCAAGGCAGAAAGCCGCCGCCTACTATGACGAGCTGGCGAAAGAGATCGCCGCCCTGCTGGACGCGGCCCAGGGCCACGCCCTGGCGCTGTTCACGTCCTACGCCGCCATGTCGGCGGTGAAGGAGCGCCTGCCGGACCACGGCCTGCGCTATCCGCTGTTTACCATGGGCCGCAGCGCCATCCATACTACCGAGCAGTTCAAGGCCAGCCCCGGCAGTGTGCTGCTGGCGGCGGGGGCCGCCTGGGAGGGCTTTGACTTCCCCGGCGACTGCGTGTCCCTGCTGATCATCCCCCGCCTGCCTTTCGCCGTCCCGGACGCTCTGAAGGAGAAAGAGCGGGAGAACCACCCCACTCTCCGGCTGTTCATCCGGGCGGTGGTGGTGCCGGAGATGCAGATCAAGCTGAAGCAGGGCTTCGGGCGGGCCATCCGCACCGAGACCGACACCTGCGTGGTGGCCATTCTGGATGAGCGGGCCACTCAGGGAAAGCGCTACAGCAAGGACGTGCTGGCCGCCCTGCCGGAGATGCCCGTCACCGGCAGCCTGGAGGACGTGGCGCGGTTTATCCAGTCAGTGAAAGGGCCGGACTATTTCCGGGAGGCATCCGCATGATCGATGTGAGAAACGAGATGCGGTATATCCTGGTGACCCGTCTGCTGGAGCAGGCGGCGGAGGCCGGCCTTTTGTCCGCCGAGGAACTGTGGGCCGCCAAACGGCTGGCGCTGGAACGCTACCGCCCCGCAACTGTGTGGGAATAGTGATAGCTATTCCCGCCGAGGTGTGGTAGTGTTGTCGGTACCCAGAGAAAAGGAGGCCGCGGCATGGAATACCCATTTTATCTGGAACAGAAATTTTACGATGCCGGACGCCTGGAGACCCGTATCCTGACCGCCCAGGAGGCGGAGGCCCTCAACTACGAGGACGGCTACAAGGCCCACGGCGAGGGCTACACCCTATATGTGGACGGCTATAACAGCAGGGAGGCCATCCAGAGCTATCTGGACGAGTGGGAGGCCACGAAACGGGCCTATGAGGAGCAGTAAGCCGGAAGGGAGTGTGCGCCAGATGAGCAAAAGCATCACCGTCATCCCGCCCAGCGAGAGAAAACCAGATACCCTTCGGGTGGCGGCATACTGCCGGGTCAGTTCTGATTCCTCGGATCAGCTTCATTCCTACGCCAGCCAGATCCGCAAATACACCGAGGATATCAGCCATCACCAGGGCTGGGAGCTGGTGGACATCTACGCTGACGAGGGCCTGACAGGCACCCGAATGGAGCAGCGGGAGGACTTCAACCGCATGATGGCCGACTGCCGGAAGGGCAGGATCGACAAGGTGCTGGTCAAGTCCGTCTCCCGCTTCGCCCGGAACACGAAAGACTGTCTCGCCGCCCTGCGGGAGCTGATGAGCCTGGGCGTGACCGTCTACTTTGAAAAAGAGAACATCAACACGGAGACGCTCACCACCGAACTGATGGTGAGCGTCTCCGGCGCCCTGGCCCAGCAGGAGTCCGTATCCATCTCCCAGAATATCCACCAGAGCTATCGCCGGAGGATGGAGCGGGGCGAGTTCATCACCACAA
>CANOBV010000270.1 GCA_947564255.1 uncultured bacterium
GGCGAGCTGGAGTGGCTGAACTACCGCCAGTGCGACGTGACCATCGTGTTCGATAACGGCGCTGCTACCAACGCCAACGCCGTGGTCGAGGTGTACGTCACTCCCGATCCCGACGTGACTCCCAGCGGTGAGGACCCCGTCCCCGTCACTGACGTGACTCCCGGCGTGGGCGTGACCACCATGGGCATCACCGTGGTCGCTGACTTCAGCGCCGCTCTGAAGGCCGCTGGCCCCAACTGCGTCATCTACAACGCTGGCGCCAAGGCCGACGCCACTTGGACCACTTCCGCCGAGGATATGTTGTACTTCCCGTTCGTCCAGGCTGTTGCCAACAGCGCTGTGACCCTGCGCATTGTCAAGGACGGCGTGGTCATGTACTACGAAGTCTGTACTGACGCAGGTGCTGTGGGCGGACACTTCTTCGGCATTGATGTGACCGGCCAGCAGGTTTCCGCCTACGCGGCCATCCATCAGCCCTTCACCGCCGGCAATTACAGCTACACCATCGTGGATGCGGCTGGTACTCTGCTGAGCTCCGGCACCTTCACCATGAACCTGGTCGGCTAATTCCCTTCGCAAAACCACAGGTTTACGGCAAAAAAGGAGCCCCCCGGATTTCCGGGGGGCTCTTTTTGTTCAGATGCGGCCGAACGCGGCGTATGTGCCGCCGAAGCCGGGGATGAAGCCGTCTTCTGTCAGCTCCAGGTAAGGATTTTTACATCCCTCCACGGCCAGGGTGGACCTGCCGCCGCTCAAGTCGTTGACGAGCACCGCCAGCGGCTTGAACCCCACATGGGTCTCGGAACCGCTGCCGATGATGAGGCCGTAGGCGGCGCGGAAGCCCTCCAGCACGGCGACCCGGTTTTTTAGGTCGGCCACGGGGCCCTCCATGTGGGTTTGCAGCACCTCCTCGATTTTCCGGGTGTTCTTGTTAAGGTCCTTGGGCAGAAACGGGTCGGACGGCTCGATCAGGTTCAGCTTGTACTTTTCGGTTTGCTGCATAAATTTATCCCTCCCGAAGGGGAGGGATAAGGGGGCGGATGTTGCCTGCTTGCGTGCAAAACGGGCGGCTGGCCCTTGACAAAGTTTCACTCAATGATTATAATAAAAATGAGGAGCCCGCAAGTGCTCATCTGAGTAGGCGGCTTGGCTCTGTTAGATTAAGCTGAAATTACGCAAAGCGCAAAGACAGCCGTCACTTGGCCGAGTGGCGGCTGTCCCTTTTTACCCGCACCGTCACAGTAAAACCGTGAACACTGGGCACAAAATGGGGCCCCCGCAAAGCCGTCCTTTGGCCTTGTGGGGATAGGAGGCGCGGCGAAATGAGCGAGCTTTCGCCAAAGGCGGAAGCGAGGGATATGGAGCATGCGCCGACGAAGTCAACGTTGTATAAGGAGGACACCCAATGGCAAACGCCGAAGCGGTACAGTACTATCAGCAGGCCCTCAAGCAGGGCCAGAAAGAATACAAAAACTGCGTCCACCGGGGGCTGAACCCCAACATTCAGGCCCTGGGGACGGATAAACTCCAGCTGTCCCAAACCAAGCTGGGCGTGATGGAGGTGCCCATCTATCTGGTGCTGGGCTCCACGGAGGAGTCCCGGTGCAACTCCTTTTCCCCCAGCTTCTTCCCCCTGATGGGGACGGACACCGAGTTCGCCATGAAGTGGACCAACCTTTGCGCGGCCCAGCTCAGCGAGGGTATCCACGATGCCGTCAAATGCTGCGAATACCTGGGGCGGTTTTACGTCCAGGAGGGAAACAAGCGGGTGAGCGTGCTGCGGAGCATGGGGGCGCAGACGGTGCAGGCGGACATAACCCGGCTCATGCCCGAACAGTCGGACGACATCACCACCCAGATTTATATGGAGTTTTTGGAATTTTTCCGTCACAGCAAATGCTGGGGAGTGCATTTCAGCGAGCTGGGGGGATATGCCAAGCTCCAGGCGGCGATGGGCTTCTCCAAGGACGAGGACTGGCCGGAGGATTTCCGGAAAAAGTTCAAGGCCCGGTATTTCAGCTTCCGGAGCAGCTTTTACCGCCTGGGGGGCGGGAGCCTGGGGCTGACCGCCGGGGACGCGCTGCTGCGCTGGCTCCAGTTTTACGACGCGGACGAGTTTTTGGCGTCCATTGGCGAGGGGGATTACCGAAGGACGCTGACGGCCATTTGGAAAGAGCTGTGCGTCCACGGGTCGCCGGCCCCCATCGCGGTGAGCCTCGCCCCCGCCGCCGACGGCGAGGAGAAAAAAGGCGTTATGTCCGCCCTGTTGGGGGGCAGAAAGCGGCTGAAGGTGGCCTTTTTGTTCCAGGGCGTACCGGAGACCAGCGGCTGGACCGCCGCGCACGACAAAGGCCGGGCGTACCTGGAGGAGCAGATGGCGGACAGCGTCAGCGTGAAGAGTTACTATGACGTGTCGCCCCAGAACGCGGAGGGAGTGATCGGCGAGGCCATCAGCGAGGGGGCGGAGCTGATTTTCACCACGTCGGTGAGCCTCATCGACGCCACGCTGCGGGTTGCGGTGAAATACCCCAAGGTGCGGTTTATGAACTGTTCCATCGACCAGCCCTATGTGAACGTGAAAGCGTACTACTGCCGGGTGTACGAGGGCAAATTCATCACCGGAGCCATCGCGGGGGCCATGAGCCAGACCGGGCGGATCGGCTACGTGGGCAGCTACCCCATTTTGGGGGTGCCCGCCAGCATCAACGCCTTTGCGCTGGGGGCGGCGCTGACCAACCCGGAGGCCCGCATCGACCTGCGCTGGCATTGCCTGCCGGGGAACTACATGGGTGAGTTCCAACGTCAGAGCATTCAAATCGTCAGCGACCGGGATTTTATTTCCGAGCAGCCTGACGGCGCCCAGGGGCTGGCCCGGCTGGAGCCGGACGGAGAGCTGGTGCAGCTGGCCTCTCCCAGCTGGCACTGGGGGGAGTTCTACCTGCGCATCGTCCAGGAGATGCTTCGAGACCCCAAGGCTGTTCCCCTGGCGGAGGACGCCAGCCGCGCCATCAACTACTGGTGGGGAATGAACAGCGGGGTGGTGGACCTGCGCTTCAGTCCGGAGCTGCCCGAGGGAGTGCGTTCGTTGGCGGAAATTCTGCGGCAGGGCATCCGGGCGGGGACGATTCAGCCGTTCCGGCGGCTCATTCGGGACCAGGCGGGAAATGTGGTCAACGACGGAAGCCGGAACCTGAGCATGGAGGAGATTTTGAAGATGGACTGGCTGTGCGACCGCGTGGACGGCCGCCTGCCCGCCTTTGACGAGCTGC
>CANOBV010000271.1 GCA_947564255.1 uncultured bacterium
CTTGACTGCGTGGCGGCCACACGGTTTATGATACCCCCTGTCAGAAATAATTGCAAGTCTGCTGGACAACAATAAAAGAAAACAGGAGGTTTAACGATGGATTTTGGATGCAGCAGTTTTTCCTGGAGGACAAAGGATGGCCGGCACCTTTTGGGCCGGACCTACGACCAGTTCGGAGACCTGACGGCCAACCGGGTTATCAGTGTTCCACAGGGGATGCCCTGCGCCCCCGGACTCCACGGGGAGGGGGCCGTCCCCGGCGAATACAGCTACACCGGTATGGCGGTGTTGGGCTTCGGTGAGCCCATTCTGGTGGACGGGGTAAACTCCGCTGGCTTGATGGGGGCCTTGCTCCATTTCCCAGAGTATGCGGTCTATGAGGAAAGTGCCGGCCCGGGCAGAACAGCCGTCTATCCGGGCCGTCTGCTGGCCTGGCTGTTCAGTCGGTGCGCCAGCGTGGAAGAGGCCGTGGAGGCTTTGAAGGGAATTGCTTTGGTGGACGAGCCTATCCAGGGAAAGCCCCTGCCCGCTCACTATATCCTCAGCGACCGGGCGAGCGAGGCCGTCATCATCGAGCCGGAGGAGTGCGGCCTGACCATCCACCGGGAGACCATCGGCGTGCTGACCAACAGCCCGGACTACCGTTGGCAGCGAACCAACCTGCGCAACTTCGTAGGGGTCACCAATCTGCCCAAGGCCCCTCAGACCATCGCGGGGCATGAAATTCGGGAGTTCGGAGAGCGCCTAGGCGGCGGTTCCGGCCTGCCGGGGGATTATTCCTCTCCCTCCCGTTTTGTCCGTCTGGCCTTTATGAAGGAGTTTTCCGTCCCCGGAAAAGACGAGCTGGACGGGGTATCTCGGATGTTCCGGGCCTTCGCCCCGGTGGAGATCCCCGAGGGGCTTGCCAAGGCCGACCCCAATTACGATGTGTACGAGCAGACCCTGTGTACCAGCGTCATGTGCGCCGAGAGCGGCGTGTACTACTTCGCCCCCGCCCAGAACCGGCGCATTTCCGCCGTCCGGCTCCCGGCACAGGGAACAGAAGTACAGTATTTTGACCTGGGGGACGGCCAGGACATCGACTGGAGGAATTAGGACATGGACAAACTGGACTCTTACCACCTGCCGGTCACGGGCAGGAATATCCTGCGCTTCGCCTTCCCCACCATCGTCATGACGGTGTTCAACACCTTCTACACCATGGTGGATGGGCTGTTCGTCTCCAACCTCATTGGCATGGAGGCACTGTCGGCAATCAATCTCACCGCCCCGGCCATCGCCCTGATTACGGCAATCTCCGGGATGCTGGCTACCGGCGGCAGCGCCGTAGTCATGAAGAAAATGGGGGAGGGCAGGGAACAGGAAGCCCGGCAGGACTTCACCCTGCTAATCCTTACCAACGCTGTTGTGGGCGCGGTGATGATGCTGCTGGGCTATACCCTGATGGATACCCTGCTGGGGACTATGGGCCTCTCTCCGGCGGTGTTCGGCTACTGCCACACCTACCTGAGCAACTACCTGCTGTTCACCATTCCCATCCTGCTGATGTATAATTTCTCCCTCTATCTGATTGCCGCCGATAAATCCACCCTGTCCCTGATCTGCACCGTGGCGGGGGGTGTGACCAATATCATTCTGGACTATGTTCTGATTGCTCTGTTCGACATGGGCATCCAGGGGGCGGCCATCGCTACTGGCCTGGGATACTCCATCACCGCCGTAGTGGGCTTCCTGGTGTTCCGAAAGAAGGAAAACCTGCTCCACTTTGAAAAGCCGGTCTTTCGAGGGGGTGTGCTCTTCCACGCCTCCACCAACGGTATGTCGGAGTTGGCGACCTCTCTGGTATCCGGCATTACCACCCTGCTGTTCAACCTGGCGATGCTGAAGTACATAGGCGAGGACGGCGTGGCGGCTATCACCATCATCATGTACGTGCTGATGTTCGTCAGCGCCCTGTTCATCGGCTACTCCTACGGCGTGGCCCCCATGATCTCCTACTACCACGGGGAGCAGAACCATGAGAAGCTGAAAAAGCTGGTGGGGTTCAGCGTCAAATTCATCGTCGGGGCATCCGTCCTCTGTACGGTGGTCTCCATTCTGGCGACCGTCCCCCTGGTGGGTATCTTCACCCGGCCGGACAGCCCAGTGTATGACCTGGCGGTGACGGGAAACCGCCTGTGCTCTATCGCGCTGCTGTTCGTGGGGCTGAACGTCTTTGCCAGCGGCATGTTCACCGCCCTGTCCAACGGTGTGGTGTCCGCTGTGCTGGCTTTCTCCCGGTCGTTCCTGTTCACCGTTGCCAGTATCCAGCTCATGCCCGTCCTGCTGGGGGGCGTCACCGGCGTGTGGCTGGCGACGCCGGTGGCCGAGCTGCTGGGGACGGTGATGGCGGTAGCGCTGCTGCTGAAATACCGGAAGCGGTATGGGTATTGAGCAAAACATGTCATGACATATCCGAGACATTTCATGACATCGGAGGTTGTATCCCTGCCCTGTTTCTGTTAATCTTGATTTATCGTATTCCCCCGCATCCGGCGGGGGAATACGATAAGAGCCGCAAAAAGCGTGGTGGTGAACATGATAAAAATTGCGATCTGCGATGATGAACCGCTGATGGCCCAGGAGCTTGCCGGTCATCTTGCGGAGTATATGAAAGAAAAATCAATCACCGCTTACGACCTCAGCAGTTTTCCCGATGGCCGCGCCCTGCTGGATGCGGTTGATCGCTTTGATGTGATTTTTCTGGACATCCAGATGGAGCATCCGGATGGCATGGAGACGGCCAGGCTGCTGCGCCGGCGGGGAGATCACAGCCTGCTGGTCTTTGTGACGGTGCTGAAGGAGCTCGTATTTGACGCTTTCCAGGTTGAGGCATACGACTATCTGCTTAAGCCCCTGGACAGGGCCCGCTTCCATCAGACAATGGACCGGGTGCTCCGCTCCCTGGAACAGAGGACAGCCGAGGACATCGTGATCCAGCGGGGAACCGGCTGCGAGGTGGTTCTTCTCTCGAACATTGTGTACTGCGAGGTATTGGGCCGGAAAATCTACCTCCACAAACGTGACGGGACAGTGAGCGACTACTATGATAAGCTGGAGGATTTGGAGCGGCGGGTGGACGGGCGCTTTTTCAAGTGCCACCGGAGTTATCTGGTCAACCTGGACTATGTGCGCGGGTGCCAGGATGGGCAGGTCCTGCTGTTCCAGGGGGAGCGTATCCCCGCCTCCCGGCTGCGGGAGCGGGA
>CANOBV010000272.1 GCA_947564255.1 uncultured bacterium
CAGATTATGTATCGTTTAGTTTGGTATGCAACAGATTTTGATGTAAACCGTGAAGTTAATAATGGTCGCGGTCCAGTTGATTTTAAAATTTCAAAAGGAAGCAAAGATGCGACATTGGTTGAGTTTAAATTGGCATCCAATTCAAAGTTAAAAAAGAATTTAGAAAATCAAGTCGAGGTATACAAAAAAGCTAACGGGACAGAGCGTGCAATAAAAGTCATCCTATTTTTCAGTGACGCAGAATTGGAAAAGGTTACACGAATTCTCAATGAACTTGGTATTGCTGGATGTCCTGATATCGTGCTGATTGATGCCAGAGATAATAAATTATCAGCTTCAAATGTTTAATTATAGCAATCATCAGAATTGCTGGCAAATGTAGGGCGGGACGACCTCGGCCCGCCGTCCTGCCGCAAACGGCGCACCGGGTCGTCGCGCCCTACGGAGCGCCTTTGTCAGCAATTTTGGATCCTGCTATAGCATATTATGTACCAGGCCAACAATAAATAAGATAAAAAACCGTCCTGTTGAATTTGTCATCCAGCAGGGCGGTTAATATATAGTCGACGAACTTGAGGAGAGATAAAAAGGGGGGAGGAAAAAGGCACTTCCATTTCCCATAAATTTATGCTATACTGATTCAAGTCAATTGCTGCCAGTCCAGCCGGGCGTGATGTCCGCGGGAAGGGTACAAGAGGCTTTTATTCTGTCTACTGACAAAAATCATCAGGAAAAGGAGCGACTGAAACGTGGCAGGAAAGCAGGGGGATTCCCTCGGCGGACGGGGGATAAAGCGGAGCCTGAACAGAAGGATATTGAGAAACACCACCCTCAACATTCTGATTTTGGTGGTCATATGCTGTGTCATTATGGCCCTTTCCCTTCAGTCACTGGCCAACAACATTTTACTGGACAGCCTTCAGCCGATGGCCCGGCAGTCGGCAAAGACGGTGGAGGCCAACATCCACATGCTGGCGGACCGCATGATGACCATTGCCGGCGACCCCCGGATGAGCACGGTGGCCGCCGCCGATCCGGAGGGGGCGGGGGCTCCGCGCCCCGACGCCGTAGCGACCGCGGCGAACCGCATGGCGGTGCTGGAGGAAGCGGCGGAGATCTATGAGTTTCATACGGTTGCTCTTTACGGACTGGACGGCCGGCTGCTCCAGGGGATCGACGGCGCGCCGGAACGCCTGGACGGCGATTTCTTCACCCTTTTGAAGGAGACGGACAATCTGACCACCGACTCCACCACTGTCTACCAGGGCAAGCTGGGGGTCACTATGGGGATGCCAGTGAAGGAGGACGGCGAAACCGCCTTCTACGTAATGGGCATCTACAAATACGACACCCTCAACGACGTAATCAGCAGCATCAACATCGGGCGCAGCGGCATGGCCTTCATGGCCAACCGGGAGGGCATCGTCACCGGCCACCCGGACCAGGGGCTGGTGCTCAGCGGCAGCACGCTGGCCCAGCTCAGCGGCGGCAGCGGGAAGGCTGTGGAGCGGGTGGCCACTGGGGAGACAGGGGCCACGGAGTTCTCCATCGATGGGCGGAAAATGCTGGTGGCCTTCTCCCCCATTCGGGGGACGCAGTGGTCGCTGGTGATCCAGATTCCCAAGTCGGATTACAACCATTTCATCAACTGGGCGATGGCCGTGTCGGTCATGGCCACTCTGGTGGGGCTGGCCGTCTCCATCCTGCTGATCCTGCGCTTTGCCCGGTCCATTTCCCGCCCGGTGAAGCGGGTCACCGACCGGATGGTGGCCCTCTCCGGCGGCGACCTGCATACGGAGGTGCTCCCTGTTGACACCGGCGACGAGCTGGAGGTCATGACTCAGACCCTGGACGCCACCCTGGAAAGCATGAACCGGTACATATCCGACATCCAGCAGGTGCTGACCCACGTGGCCGGCGGCGACCTGCGCACCGACCCCCAGGTGGACTACAAGGGGGACTTTGTGCTCATCCGCGCCAGCCTGTGCACCATCACCCAGTCGATGAACGAAACACTCCTCGGGTTCCGGGCCGCCGCCGACCGGCTCACCGCCATGGCGGAGCAGCTGAGCGGCCAGTCGGCCCAGCTGCACCAGGCTTCACTGGAACAGAACCAGTCCACCGAGGAGCTGGTCAGCGAGGTGGCCCACGTGAAGGAGCGGCTGGCCGACGTGACGGAGAGCAGCGGCCAGACCCGCGCCCAGACGGAGGAGATCACCCGGCGCATCCAGAGCGCCAACGAGCAGATGTCCGCCCTCTCCTCCGCCATGGACGACATCAGCGGCAACGCCCAGCAGATCACAAAAATCGCGAAGGCCATCGAGGATATCGCCTTCCAGACCAACATCCTGTCCCTCAACGCTTCGGTGGAGGCGGCCCGGGCGGGTGCCGCCGGAAAGGGCTTCGCCGTTGTGGCCAACGAGGTGAAGCAGCTGGCCGCCAAGAGCGCGGAAGCCGCCAAGAGCGCCACCAACATGGTCAACAACACCAAGGCCATCATCCAGACCGGCGTGGAGCTGACCGCTGATACCGCCGGCTCCCTCCGGGCGATTTCCGACGTGTCCGACCAGATCAACACCATCTCGGACCAGCTGGCGGCAGCGGTACAGGGCCAGGAGACGGCCCTGGCCGTTATGGAGGAGCGGATCGCCGCCATCTCCGGCATCGCGGACCGCAACCTCCAGAACGCCGGGGAGACGGAGCTGTCCAGCAGCTCGCTGGCCAAGGAGGCCGAGTCCCTCCAGGCCCAGGTGCGTAAATTTATCTTGAAGGAGAAGTGCGGCACATGAAACGGATTTTCGCCATGCTTTTGAGCCTGCTGATGACGGCGGCGCTGCTGACAGCCTGCGGGGGCCAGGCGGGGCTCCAGGACGGGTACTATACCGCCCAGATGTCCCAGTTCAGCCACGGCTGGAAGGAATACATCACCATTCTGGTGAAGGGCGGCAGCATTATCTCGGTGGAGTACAACGCAGAGAACGCCAGCGGCTTTATTAAGAGCTGGGACAACGCCTATATGCAGAACATGCTCCACTCCAACGGCACCTACCCCAACGAGTACACCCGCTATTACGCGGGCCAGCTTCTGGAGGGGCAGGGCGAAGGCACGATCGACGCGATTTCGGGGGCCTCCTCCTCCCACGGGACCTTCCAGCTGCTGGCGCAGGCCGTTTTGGAGCAGGCCCGGAAGGGCGACTCCAGCATTGTGACGGTAGAAGCT
>CANOBV010000273.1 GCA_947564255.1 uncultured bacterium
CAGCCCTTTTTGTCTGTCGCTTCGGATGTCCATCCACTGTGCTCCTTTCATTTCCCGACTCCCTTCCTGGGCTCTTTTTTGCCCTGTTGGGAGTCTATCTTTTTTCGCCTCCTCCGCCATAAATCTACATTTTTTCCTCGGCGTTTTCTTTCATTTTTCACTGGCGATGACAGTCAAAACTGCCGCGCCCGGAAACCCTGCCCGTCCATCATCAAGTGTCCAAATCGGAGAAAGCGGAATATACTTTACATAACGCCCAATTTGCGGTACAATATACTGCGTAGAAAGCGGTGTGAAAGGGTGTTGAACCGTGGCGAAACCAACAAAGCAATACGGAAAATATCACAGCGGGGCCGTACTATGACATTGATCCAAGAAATTTTTTCCCTGTATGCCCAGCGCGCGGACTGGTTCGCCGAACTGCTACTCGGCCATATCTCCCTTGCTCTCAGCGCCATCGCCATGTCGGGCACCCTGGGGCTGCTGCTGGGGGTGCTCATCGCCCAGCGGCCACGGCTGGCACCGCCGGTGATGGGTGTATGCAATGTGCTGTACACGGTCCCGGCCATCTCCCTGCTGGGCATACTCATCCCCTTCACCGGCATCGGCGACAAGACCGCCGTCATCGCCCTGACCATCTACGGTGTCATGCCCATGGTGCGCAACACCTACGTGGGCCTCACCTCCCTGGACCCGGATATATTGGAGGCGGCAAAAGGCATGGGCAGCACCCAGGCTCAGATGCTTTTTCGTGTAAAGCTGCCCATGGCGGCGGGGGTTATCCTGGCGGGGCTGCGCAACACGGTGGTCATGACCATCTCGGTGGCGGGCATCGCCTCCTTCGTGGGGGCCGGGGGGCTGGGGGTGGCTATCTACCGGGGCATCACCATCTATAATCCGGCCATGACAGCGGCGGGCAGCGTGCTTATCGCCCTGCTGGCCTTTTTGTGCGACTTGGCGCTGGGCGCGCTGGAGCGCTACTTTAAAAAGAGAGGAAGTCCTTGACATGAACGTTTGGAAGAAGCTGTGCGCCGGGGTTTTAGCCGCCGCGCTGGCCCTGTCCCTGGCTGGGTGCGCGGACCAGGTGTCCGAATCCACCGTCACCTACCACTCCTCCGGCCCGGAGGCATCCGCCCCTGCCGCCGGTCCGGTGCGCATCGCCACCAAGCCTATGACGGAGCAGTATATCCTGGGCGAGATGCTGGGGGCGCTGGTGGAGGAGGCCGGGTACAGGGCGGAGATCACCAAGGGCATCGGCGGCGGCACCAGCAACATCCAGCCCGCCATGGAAAAGGGCGAGTTCGACCTCTACCCCGAGTACACCTCCAGCGGCTGGGTGATGGTGCTGGGCCACGAGGCCGGGAGCGTGGAGGACAGCGAAATCCTGGCCCAGCTCCAGACGGAGTACCAGGAGCGGTTCGGCATGACCTGGGTGGGGCTGTACGGGTTCAACAACACCTACACCGTGGCCGTCCGGGGGAAGATCGCCGACCAATACAATCTCAACACCACCAGCGACCTGGCGGCGGTGGCGGGAGAGCTCACCTTCGGCGGCAACCCGGACTACCTGGAGCGGGCGGACGGCTTCCAGGCGGTGTGCGACACCTACGGCCTGGAGTTCGGCAAAGTGGCGGACATCGACATCGGTCTAAAATACCAGGCCCTGGCCTCCGGGGACATCGACGTGACCAACGCCTACACCACCGACGCCCAGCTGGCCAACCCCAACAGCCGGGTGGTGGCCCTGAAGGACGACAAAAACCTCCAGGTAAATTACTTCTGCTCCACCGTGGTGCGGCAGGACGCGCTGGAGAAGTTCCCCGGCCTGGAGGACGCGCTGATGAAACTGGACGGGGCGCTGTCCGACGGAGAGATGGCGGAGCTGAACTATAAAGTGGAGGTGGAGGGCCTGGACGAGAAGGATGTGGCCCGGGACTTCCTCACCGGGAAGGGCCTGCTGAATGGCTGAGCCCATCATCCGGTTTGCAGGGGTGTCCAAGTCCTTCGGGGAACAAATGGTGCTCAAAAATCTGTCTCTGGATGTGGACTCCGGCGAGTTTTTGACCATCATCGGCCGGTCCGGCTGCGGCAAGACCACCGCCCTGCGGCTGGTGAACGGTCTGCTGTCCCCGGACGCGGGCCGGGTGCTGGTCCAGGGCCGGGACGTGGCCCAGACCGATCCGGTGGCCCTGCGCCGGGGCATCGGCTACGCCATCCAGAGCGTGGGGCTGTTCCCCCACCTGACAGTGGAAAAAAACATCGCCTATGTGCCCTCCATCTCCGGCCTGGATGGCTGGAAAAGGAAAGAGCGCCGGGAGAAGGTTCAGACCTTGCTGCGGCAGGTGGGATTGGACCCCGAGCTGGCGGGGCGCTATCCCCGGTCCCTCTCCGGGGGCCAGCGTCAGCGGGTGGGCATCGCCCGGGCCCTGGCAGCGGGGCCGGAGATTCTGCTCATGGACGAGCCCTTCGGGGCGGTGGATGAGATCACCCGGGGCCAGCTCCAGGACGAGCTGCTCTCACTCCACCAGGCCAGCGGCATCACCGTGCTGTTCGTCACCCACGACATCGGCGAGGCCCTGAAGCTGGGCACCCGCACCCTGGTGCTGGAGGCAGGGGAAGTTCAGCAGTGCGCCCCGCCCAGCGAAATTCTAAGCAGCCCCGCCACTCCCTTCGTGACGGAGCTGGTGTGCCGGAGCCGAGCATTTCAAGTGCGTTCATAGATAGGCGCAGTTTGGGCGCGTTGACAATTCTCAAACAAGCCTAGTCTCTGATAAGAACTATTGCAGTCACCGCCGTTGAAAAGAAACAAACGCTTCTTTTCAACGGCGGTGATATTCTATGCCACAGTGACCGTAAAGCGGCCATGCCGTAAGCTTCCTATGAATGAGTTTTCAAAAAATACGGGCGGTTTACTGCGCACCATTGAATTCGTCGTAGAACCGATTATGGATGACCTGCACAGCCCGGTCCGCATCGCTGATGTGTACCAGCACAGACACCTTGATTTCACTGGTGGAAATCATATTGATATTGATGCCCGCACTAAACAGCGCCTCGAACATGGCGGCGGCCACACCGGGATTGTTAATCATCCCCGCACCCACAATGGATACCTTGGCAATATTGTCAGATACGTCGATATGGTCAAATTTTATGCTGTCCCGGTTGTCCTCCAGCAGCTTCTGCGCC
>CANOBV010000274.1 GCA_947564255.1 uncultured bacterium
TGAAAAAATATATTGGGGAAATTTCCTATAAGACGCTGAGTTCCACACTGAAAGAATTGGAAGCTGACAAACTGGTACACAGGGAGGAATATCCTCAGATTCCGCCTAAAGTCGAATACAGTTTAACGGAGCGGGGAAAATCCTTGATGCCTATTTTGGATGGAATGTGCGAATGGGGAGAGCATAATCGAATTTGAGTGACAGGATATAATGCAAAAAATATGTTATGCTCGTATCTGCTGAATCGCTGTTTTTTGCATCATGCCAGCATCCAATTCTGGCTTTCCGTTTGCAGCTTGACCATCCGGGCAAAGGCCCCGTCCCGTTTCATCAGCTCCGCCGGGGTCCCCGTCTCGGCCACCGTACCCCCGGACAGCACCACGATTTTATTGGCGTTTTCCACCGTCCTCATGCGGTGGGCGATGATCAGCACAGTCTTTCGCTCCACCAGCCGGGAGATGGCCTGCTGAATCTCCGTCTCATTCTCCGCGTCCAGAGAGGCGGTGGCCTCGTCCAGCAGAATGATGGGGGCATCTTTCAAAAGAGCACGGGCAATAGAGATACGCTGCCGTTCTCCCCCGGAGAGGGTGGAGCCGTTTTCCCCAATCATGGTCTGATACCCCTGGGGCAGCTTGGCGATAAACTCCTCGCACATGGCCTCTTTCGCCGCCTGCATAACCTCCGCATCCGTGGCGTCCTTCCGGCCAATGCGGATATTCTCCATGACCGTGTTGTTGAACAGCGTCACATCCTGGAACACGATGGAGTAGGCTGTCAGGAGTTTTTCCGGGTCAACCTTACTTACATCCACGCCGCCCACGGTGATCCGGCCCCGGTCAATATCCCAAAACCGCGCCGCCAGCTTTGCGGCGGTGGACTTGCCGCCCCCGGAGGGGCCGATCAGGGCCGTGACCTCGCCCTGCTTGGCGGTGAAGGACACATCCTTCAGCACCGTCTCGCCGCTGTTATAGGCGAAGCCCACATGGTCAAAGGTGATGTCATAGCCCTTGGGGGAAAAGGCCGTTTCGCCGCCCTGAGACGGGGTTTCGTTGATCTCGTTCATGCGGTCAATATTGATTTGCAGGGAGTTCATAGCCGCCAGATTTTGCAGGGAGAAGTTCATCGGCTCATAGATGCGGGAGACCACCAGCAGGAACAGGAAGAAGGTCACAAGAGAAAGCTCCCCGCTCATCAGGCGCATACTGCCCACCAGGGCCACCGTGGCGATGCCCAGCTTCAAAAGCATCTGCGCCGGAACCACAAACATGGCCACGCCCAATTCACTCTTGATATGCCGCACCTCCAGCGCATCGATCTTCTTTCCCAACCCATCCAGGTATTCCCACTCCGCCTTGCTGCTTTTCAAATCACGGAGCGTCTCCAGGCACTCCTGCACACCGTCTGCCACAGCGACCAGGGCATTATTCTGGCGGCGGGAAAAATAATTCTGCGTTTTCTTGGACAGGCTGACCAGCAGCAGCGCCACCGGCAGCACCCACAGGGCGGCGAGGGCCATCTGCCAGTCGTAGAACAGCAGACTAACGGCTACCAAGCAGGTGGAGAGGATGGAGCCGTAAAATTGCGGGACGTAGTGGGAGAACATCTGCTCTGTGACCTGCACATCTCCCATGATGGTGTTGGTCAAATCGGCCAGGTCCTTCTTTCCGAAGAAGGAGAGGGGAAGCCGCCGCAGCTTCTCCGCCAGCCAGATGCGGCAGACCCCGGATTCCCGGTAGGTGGAGAAGTAGGTGGCATTGTACTTCCAGAACTCGGACAGCCAGATCAAAACCAGCGCCGCCGCGATGCCGAGGGCATAAAGCCCATAGCTGGGCTGATCATTGTTCAGGAAATCGCTGACCAGCAGATAGAGCAGTCCCACGGGAAACATCAGTACCAGGTCGGCCACGGTACAGGCAGCAACGGCCCGTACCAGCCCTTTCGCCCCTTCTTTAGAGAGGGCAAAGCGTTTCATCAGCTTATCAATCATTTTGCAGCACCTACCTTCCAGCTTACAGAGGTCTGATAATCCTGCCACATCTTGGCGTAGAGGCCGCCCTGCGCCACAAGGGTATCGTGGGTCCCGCTCTCCTCCACATGGCCCTCCCGCAGTACAAAGATGCGGTCGGCATTTCGGATGGTGGTCAGCCGGTGGGCGATCATCATGACGGTCTTGCCCTCAGAGAGTTTTTCAAAAGCCCGCTGCACCAGAACCTCATTTTCCGGGTCCGCAAAAGCGGTGGCCTCGTCCAAAATGAGGATGGGGGCGTCCTTCAGCATGACACGGGCGATGGCAATGCGCTGCTGTTCGCCCCCGGAGAGATACACGCCTTTCGTACCAATCACTGTGTCGATGCCCTGGGGCAGCTTGGCAATGATGTCATCGCACTGGGCCTCATGGAGTACCCGCTCCACCTCCTGCCGGGAGGCGTGGGGCCTTGCCAGACGTACATTTTCCAGGATGGAGGCTTTCAGCAAGCGGCTGTCCTGGAATACATAGGCCACGGTGTCCATCAGCGTATCCTTGGGTATATCCTTTACATGGATGCCGCCGATCTGAATGGCTCCGCCGCCCACATCCCAAAACCGGGAGATCAAGCCGGCCACAGTGGTCTTGCCGCCCCCGGAGGGGCCTACCAGAGCCACCGTCTCGCCTGCGCCCACCCGAATGGTCACATCACGGAGAGCGTCCGTTGTTCCGCCTGTGTAGCGGAAGGTCACATTTTCCAGGACAACGTTGTTGTCTGTGGGGACCTTGCCGCTGCGGGGTTCGGGCAGAGGCTCCACATCCAGAATGGAGTGGATACGGCTCATGGCGTCCGCCACAATCATGCCGTTTTCGCTCATAAACATCACCTTCGTCATGGCCGTGGCAATGAGGGGCGTGAAGATCACATAGAAGATGAAGTTCAGCAGCACCGGCTGGGCCACCGGCCCACCGCCCGCCAGAATCAGCGCCAGTACAATCAGGAACGCGAAGGCGCTGTTGACCAGGACCGTATAGGACAGCATGGACGGGCGGCACTTCTTGCAGTAGGACATGACAAACTCGTAATAGCTGTCGATGGTCCCCTTAAATCGCTTGAAGGAGTGGACGGTCTGCCCGAAGGTTTTCACAACCGGAACGCCCCGCACATACTCCACCGCCTCGTTGTTCATATCCGCCAGGGCGTTTT
>CANOBV010000275.1 GCA_947564255.1 uncultured bacterium
CAGCCGGTCCATATCCTCCAGCGTGCCATACTCGGGGTTGATATTCTTATAGTCGCTGATGTCGTAACCATTGTCGTCGTTAGGAGACGGGTACACTGGACTAAGCCAGATGGCCCCCGCCCCCAACTCCTGGAGATGGTCCAGACGGCTGATAATGCCGGGGATATCTCCGATACCGTCCCCGTTGGAATCCTGGAAGCTCCGTGGATAAATCTGGTAAACAAGGGTGTCTTTCCACCATTCCATGGTGCTTTTCCTCCTTTTGTCAAAATGAAAGGACGGAACACCCGGTCCCGCCCCTCATCGGCTATTTGTTCCAGTTGAGCACGTCCCGGTTTTTCACAAAATACTCCACACCGGAGTACAGCGTCGTGGCGGCTATAACGATAACACAGGTCCAGTCCAGTACCCACATAGGGATGGGCAGAACCGTGATGTGCATCAAACTCAGGCAGATCATGGTGGAAAAGGTCTTCACTTTTCCGGACCACCCGGCAGCGATGACCCGGCCGTTATCCACCGCCACCAGACGCAGACCTGATACCGCAAACTCCCGGGCCATGACGATGACCAGAGCCCAGTCCGGGAACCGTCCCATGGCGCAGAAGCAGGTCATAGCGGTAAGCACCAGCATTTTGTCCGCCAAAGGGTCCATAAACTTGCCGAAGTCCGTCACCAGATTGTGCTTCCGGGCGATGTAGCCATCCAAAAAGTCGGTGAGGCTGGCCACCACAAACACCGCCAGCGCGGCATAATTATTGCCAAGAAAGTCCAGGTGCCACAGCACCAGATACACAGGGATAAGGATCACGCGAAGCATAGTCAATTTGTTGGGTGTGTTCATGGTTGTCCTCCTTCATTTTCAACGTCTTTTGTTACATTCAGCCCGTCTGCGGCATCCTCTGCCGCCATTGCCCAGCTCTCCGGATATTTCTTCCGCATGTAGCAGGCGAAGGCGGAGTCTGGCTGGGCCAGCAGGTTCTGTTCCCGGATGGTCATCAGTTCCGTCTTTACCATCCACTCCCGCCGCTGGGCGCTGGTGCTCTCCCAGCAGACGATTTTCAGCTTTCCCTGGTCCGTCTGCTCCATCAAAGCAGCGTACACGTCCGGAATGCACACCTCATGCTCCACGGGGACTTCCGTCTCCGCCGTATACTCGTTGGGAATCTCCGTGGCAGCCATATCCTCCCGGTAGGCGCACATGTACAGAGAGGCGCGCTTCCCCCAGTATATCTCCTCCAAAGCGTTGGGAAAAAACTCCTCATAGTACAGTTCCCCTTCCCTAGTATAGCCATAGGTATATTCAAAGTGCCGCACCCCATACATCAGCGCCATAGGCAGGCTGGTCGTCAAGCACACCTGCCTGGGTTTGCCGAAGCGGCTCTCATTGGGCCGGAGCACTTTCAGCCCCGGCGTAGGCGAGCAGTGGTACAGCTTCATTCCTCAATCTCCCCCGTCAGGTCCCCGTCGGACACGCCGGTGATGCGCACATTGACGAACTCCCCCGCTGGGACCAGCCCTGCCGCCGTAAACAGCACCCGACCGTCAATATCCACCGAATCGGCATAGGTGCGGCCCGCGTAGCGGCCCGTCTCGGAATCGAAACCCTCGCACAGCACTTCCATACAGGTCCCCAGCCGGTCCTCATTATACTGGTCCATGACCCGGGACTGGAGGTCCGTCACCAGCTCCACCCGGCGCCCGGCGGTGTCCGGGTCCACCTGGTTGTCCATGGCGGCGGCCAGAGTACCCTCCTCCGGAGAGAACTGAAACACTCCGGCCCGCTGAATTTTCTGCTCACGCAGAAAATTACACAGCTCCTCGAACTCCGCCTCGCCCTCGCCGGGAAGGCCGCAGATCAGGGAGGTGCGGATGACCACGTCGGGCATGGCCGCCCGGAGCTTGGCGAACAGCGCCTCGATCTCCGCCCTGGTGCTCCTCCGGCGCATGGCCTTCAAAATGCCGTCGTTGGCGTGCTGGATGGGGATGTCCAGATAGTGGACGATCTTCTTTTCCCGGGCGACGACGGCAATGAGCTCGTCCGTCACCGCCTCGGGGTAGAGATAGTGTAAGCGTATCCAGTGGAAGTCCAGCTTACACAACTCCGTCAGCAGCTTGGCCAGGGTGGTCCCGTCCCCCAGGTCCAGCCCATAGCGGGTGATGTCCTGGGCGATGACGATGAGCTCCTTCACGCCCCGGTCCGCCAGGGCTTTGGCCTCCGACAGCAGCGCCTCCATGGAGCGGCTGCGGTACCGGCCCCGCAGCTTGGGGATGACGCAGAAGGCGCAGCCGTTGGAGCAGCCCTCGGCGATTTTCAGGTAGGCCGTCCAGGGCGGGGTGGCCACCCACCGCGCCCCGTCCTCAAAGGTGTGGTGGATATCGCCGAACTTTTCCGGCCGCTCCCCCGCCATCAGCGCCTCCACGGCGAACACCACGTCGGTGTAGCTCCCGGTGCCCAGCAGGCCGTCTACCTCGGGCAGCTCAGAACGAATCTCGTCGGGGTAGCGCTGGCTGAGACAGCCCGCCACCAGCAGCTTTTTCAGCTTCCCCCCGTTTTTCAGCGCCGCCAGCTCCAAAATGGCGTCGATGGCCTCGCTCTTGGCGGACTCAATGAAGCCGCAGGTGTTGAGCACCGCCACGTCCGCCCCCTCCGGGTCGCCGGTGACAGTGTGGCCCGCCTCCCGGCACAAGGCCATCATCTGCTCGGTATTCACCAGATTTTTGGCGCAGCCCAGGGAAATAAACGCGATTTTATATGGCATATCCTTCGCTCCTATGTGAAATTACGGCTCATAGACCTGGAGCCCGCCGTTCTTTCGCTCCGAGACCTCCAGCACCTTCAGCGGAAAGGGCCCCAGCCCAGTTCCAGCCGGACGTACTGGCCGTAATTGTCCTCGTCCAGCCTCCCGACCGCGCGGTCCCATACGGTGAGGGCGGCGGCCACGCCGGCGGCGCAGCACGCCAGAATCAGCAGGGTCTTTTTTACTCGTCCCACAGCCTCTCCTCCCTAATACGGTCCAGGGCGGCGGAGATCTCGTCCCAACCGTAGCCCCGGCGGGCCAGATAATCGGATACCTTTTTCAAATTTTCCCTTGTGGGCTCCGCCCCCCGGAGCTTCTGCCGGGCCAGCTTCAGCACCTGATCCCCGTCCGGCTCCCGCTCCTCCA
>CANOBV010000276.1 GCA_947564255.1 uncultured bacterium
GCTGTCAAGCGGGGAGGGGACCGGCAGGCGCTCCACGAGCGCATCCGGGTGCTGTCTCAGAAGGCGGGCTATCATGTGAAGGAGTTGGGTCTGTCCAACAACCTCATTGACTTGATGGCTGCCGACCCGGCTTTTGGCATGACGAAAGCGGAGTTGTCCGCCCATCTGGACCCGGCTGCCTACATCGGCCGCTGCCCGGAGCAGGTGGAGGAATTTTTGACCGGGCAGATCGACCCGGTGCTGAAGAAGTACGCCGGGGCGCTGGACCGGGGAGATACTGAGCTGAAGGTGTAAAGAAAGGCGGTGGACTACAGTGAAGCGTAATGACAGGCACCCCTATCTGTCCGCGGGGATTGTTGCCTTTGTGGTGATTGCCGCGTCGATGCTGTTGTTTTTTCTGCTGTTCCATGTCAGGGAAGTCACTGGCTTCCTGGAACGGCTGGGAGGTATCCTGCGCCCCATTTTTATGGGGGCGGTAATCGCATTTCTGTTGCTGCCCATCCACCGGACAATTCTAAAATTTCTCATAGCCATAACGCCGGACAAGCAAATGGAGGACCGCGGCAGCCACGCTTTTCTCAACCTTGTCTCTGCGGTGTTCAGCTTGATGGTAGCTTTTTTCCTGTTTTATCTCCTGATGGCGATGGTGCTGCCCCAGGTGTATGACAGCGTGGTCGGCCTGGTTCAGTCCATCCCGGACTATATTGAGAGCGTTCAAATTTGGCTTCAGACCTTCTTAGAGGATAATCCCGATATCCAGACAGCCATTATGCCGGTTTACAACTCCGCCGCCGCATCTCTGGAGCAGTGGCTGAACGCCGATATTCTGCCAAATCTGGAGTCGGTAGCGACTACTTTCCAGTGGGTGCGCACAACGATCTGGCCCAACCTCACCGGTATGATGGTTGAGGTGTCCGGTGTGGTGGTGGGCTTCCTGGTGCTGGTGAAGGACCTGCTGATTGCGTTGATTGTGTCCGTCTACCTGTTGGTGCGCAAGGATATTTTCAGCGCTCAGAGCAAGAAAATTGTCTACAGCCTGTTCCGCACTGATATTGCAGATTTGATTGTGGAGGAAGTGCGCAACGCCTACCGGATTATGAGCGGTTTTATCAACGGTAAGCTGCTGGACTCCCTGATTATTGGCATTTTGTGCCTGATTTGCTGCAACATTTTCAAGTTCCCCTATCCGGCTCTCATCGCCGTTATTGTGGGTGTGACCAACATTATCCCCTTCTTTGGCCCCTTTATTGGGGCTATCCCCTGCGGACTGCTGATTTTCCTGGTCAACCCCATCCAGGCTATTTACTTTGCTGCCTTTATTCTGGCCCTCCAGCAGTTCGACGGCAACATCCTGGGCCCCAAGATTTTGGGTGACTCCACCGGTCTGGCTTCCTTCTGGGTGCTGTTTTCCATTCTGCTGTTCGGCGGCCTGTTTGGCTTTGCCGGGATGGTGCTGGGAGTACCTGTCTTTGCTATGATTTACAGCGTCATCAGCCGCCTGGTGGTCCATGGGCTGCGCGTGCGAAATTTGCCGGTAGCAACACAGGAGTACATGGGAAAAACCAAGCCGCTCTCCAAATGATAACAGAGACGCCGCTCTTCACAGCAGAAGAGCGGCGTTTTTCTATGGCAGCTTGGCCTTGCCGGAGATATCCTCCATATGGACCTTCCAGATGGAGGTGACAGCCAGGCTGTTTTTTATGGCGGTCTCGAAGCTGTCCATGTGGTCGGGCGTCACCTTTTGACACAGGACGTGCAGGGCCTCGGTCTTTTCTTGGGGGTCATCTACTTCGCTGGCGGTTCCGGTGACAATAGCGGATTGAAAGTAGGTGGTATACTCGGCCGGAGGGACAAAGGTGGGACGGTCGTCCCCCACAAAGGTGACGCAAACCTGGGGGAAACGGCGCAGCAGGCCAATTTTTCGGCCTTCGTGGGCACAGTGGAAGTAAAGGTCCTCTCCCACCCGGACAAAGGACAAGGGAAGACAGTAGGGGGTAGACTCTCCGGTGGAGATGGCCATTACTCCGTGGGTGCAGCGGTCGATGAGGGCCAGGGAAAAGTCTCGGTCTTGTGCGCGGTCGTTACGTCTCATGTTGTTCCTCCAGCAGCTTGATGATGTTCAGGTATAGGGCGGAGGGGTCCGCCTGGTAGGTTTTGCTCCAAACTTCCGCCTGCTCCCGGTTGGGGGAGAAGAGCGCCAGATGGAGCAGGGGAGAGGTGTTATCCTCCAGCGTCAGGCACAGGGTTGCGGTGCCGTCTTCCCGGTCTATAATCTGTGTCCGGATCTGAGACTCACGGCGCAAGACCTGGTTGACCTGGATCAGGTTGTCGTCGCAGTGCTGCCGTACCGACCGGGGCAGGCTGCTCTGGCAAATTTGACTGTTGCGCCGGCCCTTGTCCGTAATGGAGTAGCGGTCTTCCTCTCGCGTCAACTGGCCGGTGGCGACCATGTGGTCCACCGCCTGGGTGAGGGAGAAGTAGTCCACCCCCGCGTCGCACAGGGCCAGCTCGAACAGCTGTAAAAAGGTGATGGGACCGGCAGTCCGGTCCATGATATATAGGACCAACAGCTTCAGGTCTAAATCGTCCTGGATAAAACCGATGGGGGACATGGCGGAGCTCCTTTCTTGCAGATAGCTGGTATCGTCTATTATAGCCGCAAAGGGGAAAAAGGGCAAGAGAAAAACCGGCCGCCCCGCACCAAAACCTGTCTGTTACATAAGATGTGTTGTAAGCAAAACCCCTAATGGGCGTTTACCCGCCCGTAACCATCCAAATCTAGGAGGGAATTCTATGCCAGAAAAGGTCGTGCCCGGCCCCGTCTGCGACGATCGCAGTATCCGGGAGGCCGTGTGCATACACACGAAAAAGATCTTCGATTCGTGCCGGGATAAGGACTGTGTGGAAGATCTGCGCGTTTACCCCACCCGCTGCTCCCAGGAGGTAATCGACCGGGCCCAGTCTATTAAGGCCGGGACTGCCGAGCTGCTGTACGCGTACATTGATGTGGAGCCGGTAACATTTAACCGGGGCTTCTATACCGTGGATGTGCGGTATTTCTACCGTATCACCGCCGACGCCTTTGTGGGCGCCGCCCGCCCCGTCCAGGTCTGTGGTCTGGCCGTGTTCAGCAAGCGGGCTGTGCTCTTTGGCAG
>CANOBV010000277.1 GCA_947564255.1 uncultured bacterium
GGAAGCCACAAAGAACTGGTGGCTGATAAGAACGGAAAGTATTATGAATTGTGGATATGCTGGGTGTGGGAGGAAAGGTCTCGGAAGAGGATTTCACACAGCTTCGCACCGGGACGGTGCAGGTTGTCACTATTCTGGTGTGTTTTCCGTTGTTCCACTCCATTGGGGCCAAGCTGGGGCTGTTTCCCTTTTTCTTTGCCCCCCGCGAAAAAAAGGGCGAGAAAAAGCCCAAGAGCGAGTGGGACTGATGCTGTGATTCCGGCGCAGACGCGCTGTAAAGTTCTAAAAATGTGGAGGGAACTGCAAATGAACCAAAAGAGTGTCAAAAAAATCAACTATGCTTACCTGCTGCTGACCATCCTTGTCCCAATCGTGTTTATCGGGGTAATGGGATACATCGGCGCCACCTTTTTCCGCAGCGGCGGGCCGGGCGCGGTGATTTTCCTGATGGCCCCCACGGCGCTGTCTGCAGCATGGTGGATTCTTGGCCCGACCACGATCTGGAAGCAGAAAAAGAAGGCCATGGAAAAGCAGCTGGATCAGCAGGGCTTTACCCGAAACCAGACCTTCTATGGCAGCAGCCAGGTTGTGGTGGTGGATATCCGGCAGGGAAAAATTGCTCTGTTGTTTATGTGGAACCCGTTTGAGACCTTTATACTGCCGGCCAACCGCGTGACCAAGGCGTGGACTGACGACGGCGCAGGCGGCGCGGGTTTTATGCGCGGAACCAACCGGGTGAGCTTCCTGTTCGTCATTGACGGCGTCCAGGTTCGGGTGAACACTTTTACTTCCAACCAGCGCTGGAAGATGAACGATGAACATGTGCTGACCGGCATTTCCAAGGCGGATATGTGGGTGCAGGTGCTGGCCGCGGCCAAGGAAGCGGCGGAGCAGTGACATGGGACTTCTGGATAAAATGCTTGCCCGGCTTCAGGATGACTGGTGCAAGGGCTGCAAATGCACGATGGAAAAAACGCGCAAGCAGCTTTTTGCTCTGCCCAGCGTGACGGTGGGGCACTATGTGGAGCACAAAGACCCGGGCTTCTACCAGAAAAACCTGCATATAGTGGAGAAAAAGGCGGATATTCCCTCTGGAATGTATGCCTGCGGGGCCATCCAATACCGCTGTCCGGAGTGCGGCAGGCGGGTGACAGTGCTGGACCCGTTCCTGCCGGTGCGGGATGAGGAAAAGCACGAGGGGACCGTGGTATTTGAAAACGGGGAACTGGACGAGTTTCTTTGGCGCTGAATGGACGCGGCGGCCCGCTTGGCGGGCCGCCGCTCAACAAAAGGAGTTGGGTTATGGGTCATCAGACGGTAATTGTGTTGGATTTTGGCGGACAGTATAACCAATTGATTGCCCGGCGGGTGCGGGAGTGCGGGGTATATTGCGAGGTCAGGTCCTATACCACCCCGTTGGCGGAGCTGAAGGCGATGGCCCCTATTGGGATTATCTTTACCGGAGGCCCCAATTCCGTTTATTTGGACGGCGCGCCCTGTGTAGATTCGGAGGTTTTTACCTGGGGTGTGCCCATTCTGGGGATATGCTACGGCTGCCAGCTCATGGCCCATGTTCTGGGGGGGCGGGTGGTTCCCGCCCAGGATGACAGCGCCCGAGAGTACGGCAAGACCATGACCCGTTTTGATACAGGCTGTAAGCTGTTCCAGAGCCTGCCGGACACCGGCGTCACCTGGATGAGCCATGGGGATTATATGGAAAAGGCGCCGGAGGGCTTTGCTCTCACGGCTCGGTCTGAAGCCTGCCCCAACGCAGCTATCGCCGATGAAAAGCGGGGATTTTATGGGGTGCAGTTCCATCCGGAGGTGAATCATACTAGCCGCGGTACGGATATGATCCGAAATTTTCTATTTCAGGTGTGCCGCGCTGCCGGAGACTGGACCATGGAGGACTATAAGCGTTCCGCGGTCAAATCCCTGCGGGAGAGGATCGGGGAGGGCCGGGTGCTGCTGGCCCTCAGCGGAGGGGTGGACTCCTCCGTGGCGGCGGCGCTGCTGGCCGAGGCGGTGGGGGAGCAGCTCACCTGTGTGTTTGTGGACCACGGCCTCATGCGAAAAAACGAGGGGGACGAGGTGGAAGCCGCGTTCTCCAAGTGGGCGATGAATTTTGTCCGGGTGGACGCCGGGGAGCGTTTCCTCACCAGGCTGGCCGGGGTGGCCGAGCCCGAGCGCAAGCGGAAGATCATCGGCGAGGAGTTCATCCGGGTGTTTGAAGACGAGGCCAGAAAAATAGGCGCCGTAGACTATCTGGCCCAGGGCACCATTTATCCAGACGTGATTGAATCCGGGGCGGGCGCCGCCGCCGTTATCAAGAGCCACCACAACGTGGGGGGCCTCCCGGACTGCGTGGAGTTCAAGGAAATCGTGGAGCCCCTGCGGCTGCTGTTCAAGGATGAAGTGCGCCAGCTGGGCCGTGAGCTTGGCCTGCCGGAGTATCTGGTCACGCGCCAGCCCTTCCCGGGGCCGGGGCTGGCCATCCGGGTGATCGGGGATATCACGAAGGACAAGCTGGATATGCTCCGGGAGGCGGACGCCATTTTCCGAGAGGAGATGGAAAGGGCGGGGGAGGAGAAACGGCTGAGCCAGTTCTTCGCTGCTTTGACCAATATGCGCTCTGTGGGGGTCATGGGGGACGGGCGTACTTATGATTACGCCATTGCCCTGCGGGCGGTGACCACCGACGACTTTATGACGGCGGATTGGGCCCGTATTCCCTATGAATTGCTGGACCGGGTGAGCGTACGAATTGTCAACGAGGTGCCAGGGATCAACCGGGTGCTGTATGATGTGACGTCCAAGCCCCCGGCGACGGTGGAATTCGAATAGGATGCTTTGAGGACAGAGAGAGGGTGGACAAATTGGCAGAGATAAAGCTGTTTTCTTTGGATGGAGAGGTGAAAGAACGCACCTCCTCAGAGGTGATTTTGGAGAAGGAGCTGCAAACTCTGATTGAGCAGAATATGGAGGCCTTTTTTGGTGTACGGTTTTTGAAAAGTGAATATATCGTTACCAATGGCCGCATGGACAGCATTGGAATTGATGAAAACAACAGCCCGGTCATATTTGAATACAAGCGGAGCCGGGGGCTTGGACGTCACATCATAC
>CANOBV010000278.1 GCA_947564255.1 uncultured bacterium
GCTGGCGGGGATCGTTGAAATCCACCATAAACAGGAGATCGTTGATTGATCCGTTCAGCGGCTCAAACCGGGCGCTGTCATACAGCAGTTTGTTTTCGGTGCGCTCATTTGCAAACCAGACAGCACAGTGATCCAAAATAAGCGGGGATTCGATTCCCATAATGACCGGGGCGATTCTGGTCAGCCGCCCAGCGAGGGCATCCTCCCGGCAGTGCCAGTTCCACCAGCCAGCCCCACGCTGGACAGCGATGTCCTTGCTGTCAAAGGCCCCCGCCCGGTACTGCTCCTGCCATTGGCGGACGGACATCGCATCCTGGGTCATCGCTCCACCTCTTTTCTTTTGGGAGCCTTGTCCGCCGTCACTTGAGGCGCAGGCAGCGGAATCCCCGCGTCCTCCGGGCAGTAGACATACATCCCGTTGATGGAATGTGCCTGCTCGGAAACAAAACCGGCAGGCGCATTCTCCAGGCTGGCTGCCGCCAGGACCGTCCGCCTGCGCCGGTCCCGACGGGAGATGTAGCTGTAGCAGTGTTTCCCATCCCGATAGATACCAATATCCGTCGGTTCTCCGCGTTGTCTGGCATAGGCGCTCACAGCGTCCTTCTCTGCGATGAACGAAGGAACGGCGCCTTTCTGCAGCTCCGGGCCGATGCTGTTGACGTAGCGGATCATATCCCGGATGTCACGGCAGTCGAACTCTGGCGCATAAAAACCGTACCGCTCTGTGGTCAGCGTCCACTTCTTTCGCTCATGGGAGCTGTCCAGGGAGATCACAAAATATTTTCCATCGCGAATCCCTGACAGCGGCTCGAAGCGGGCATCGTCATACAGCGGCCCATTCAGGGGGCAGTTATTCTTGAACCAGACGTAGTAATTATCCAAGATAAACGGATCGGTGATGCCCATAACCACTTTTCCTATTTTCTTCAGCCGTCCGGCCAGGGCATGGTCCTGGCAGAACCAATCGTACCAGCCAGCCGCACATTGGGTGTATTTGTCCTGGGCGAGAAAGGCCCCGGCACGGAACTTCTCCTGCCACTGGCGCACGGGTATCTCATCCGCTCTGATCACTCCACACCACCTCCCGGCAGAAGCGTTTCCAGGATACCAGCGATAGTGGAGAACACCTCCGCCAGTTCGCGGGCCTCCTTGATGGAGTCCTTGATCTCCTCCGGCGTCATGCGGGTACATTGCGTCCAAATACGCACATTTTCCTCCGAGGGGGTCAGCAGCACGGCCCGCTCAAACGCCTTGCAGAACAGCCCCGCGATCTTGTGACGGCGGTCTGATTCCGCGTCCGACTGGCGGATCTCCTTTTTCGCCTTTTCCAGCTCCACCGCCAGGGTGGCGGCCTCGTCCCGCTGCTCCTCCGGCAGTTCAGCCACTTGGCGAGTGATGTTGTAGCCCTGGTGGATGGACAGGTCGCCGCTATCCAACGCCTCCTTCACGGCGGCGGGGGCGTGCTCCTCGATCTGCATGACCTTGCCCATGGTGACCTCACCGATGCCAACCGCATCGGCCAGCTCTTTGCGCGTGCTGACAGGGGCAGAAGGAAGGTTTGACAATGTTGTCAAACCTTCCTCAGCGGCCTCCGAAGGACGAAATGCCTGCCCGCCAGCAGACATATTCTCCTTGGCCCTGGCCTCGATATCCGGCTTCAGGCGGAGGGCGATCTTGCCCAGTTCCCACTTGTCCAAGTTGCGGCGGCCCTTCTGGGTGTCCAGCGCCCACTGCTTGGCCTCCAGCAGATCCACGAACGAGAACACGGCCATCTGATAGGGCAGGCCGTGCTTTTCGCATAGCCTCCGCCGGTTATGGCCATCAATGACCACCATATCCTCGTTGACGATGACCGGGGAGTAACAGCCGTTTTTCAGGATGTCCGCCTCCAAGGCAGCGAGCTGCTCCCCCGTCAGCGGGGGGAGCAGCTCAGCCATCTCAGGCAGGACAACAGGGGTGCGCTCGGTGCTGCTGTAGATGATTCCGGTATTGCGCATCAGGCGGCCTCACCGGAGCATGCTCCATATCCTTCGTTTCCGTCTGCCGTCGAAAAGTCTTTCGTTTCGCTGCTTCCCTTGTCCAAGGTTTGGATTTCGGCGGCCTCCTCCACCTTCCGGGGAGACAGGAACTCCACCTCGTTGGCCTTGATGAGAAATCCCGGCTGGCGGGTGGGGTCCTCCGCGAAGGTGATGGTCTCGAAGTCGCCGGAGGCGGCCAGCTTGCAGCCCTTCCAGGCGAAGGCGGCGCACCGCTCCGCCAGCGCGCCCCGGACCTTGATGGAGATGAAGTCGGTGAGCTTGTTGCCGTCCCGGTCCCGGTAGCGGCGGTCGGAGGCGATGCGCAGGATGGCGTAGGGCTTGCCGTCCTCATGGCACTTCAGCTCCACATCGTTGGTCAGGTTCCCGATTGCGGTAATTTTCAGCATAGCGTTTCTCCTTTTTCAGATGATGTTATTTATAATGTATAGGGGAGCCGCCTGCTGGCGGCCCCCTGGGTGCGAATGGGAGGGATCAATACCCGGTCTTGGGGAGCGGGGTGGGCTTGCCGTAGACGGTGGTCACCCAGCGGCTGATGGCCTGCACCCAGACGCCGTTGTACACGCCGCCCACATCCGCGATGTTGACGAAGCTGCTGCCAGCGGTCAGGCCAGCCACAGCGGTACACTTGATCTGGGGCTTCTCCACCTGGGCGAAGCCAGCCGGGGCCTGCCCGAAGACGAACATCACTTCCGTCACCCGCTCATTGGCCGCGAGGCCCAGGGCGGCGGGGGATGCCTGCAAGGTGTAGTTCCTGCTGGTGGACAGGTTGTCCGCCAGCGTCCGGTACTCGCCGCCGTTCACCCGGTAGGTGATCTTGTACACGCCGGGGAAGTTGTAGGTCCCGGTGACCACGGTGTTCAGCCGCACCTGGGCGGGGAGGGTGTCGCGCCAGTAGAAGGACTGGAGCATGACGTTGGAATTGTTGGCGATGCCGGACAGCACATAGTTCACCGGCTGGCCCGCCATGGCCTCCTTGGGTCCGGTCTTGGTGATGGACACCCCGGTGGTCAGGCTCTTATTGGTCACCTCGAAGCGGAGGATCTGGCCCTCATGCTCCAGGTAGGCGGTCAGCT
>CANOBV010000279.1 GCA_947564255.1 uncultured bacterium
CACAGGAATAGGGATCGTTTCTTCCGCTTCCGCTGCATTGCACAGTTCCTTGATATGCGTTTGTATACAGTCACTGACCTCGAAGGAGACAAAGGAGCTCCGGCAGTATCTGCCCGACAAAAAGTTTGAACTGGTCTGCACCACAAATAAAAAACCGAGGTTCCCTGGTTCGGAGGATGTATGTGTGATTTTGGAATATTTCAAAGCGCAGGGCTGGATCTCCAGTTATCAGCTTCTGCCGTCCGGCGGATACTGGGCATTCCCAAAACAGCGAAAACCCATCAAAACACCATAAGGAGGAACTGTCATGCTGTTTGTCGAATACCCCAAATGCACCACCTGTCAGAAAGCCCGGAAGTGGCTGGAGACCCAGGGGGTTACCTTTGAGACCCGCCACATCAAGGACACCCCGCCCACCGCCGCTGAACTGAGAGACTGGCACAGGCGCAGCGGTCTGCCCCTGAAAAGGTTCTTCAACACCAGCGGCCTGAAGTACAAGGAACTGGGCCTGAAGGACAAGCTGCCTGGGATGAGCGAGGATGAGCAATTCGCCCTGCTGGCCTCAGACGGGATGCTGGTGAAGCGGCCCATTCTGGTGGGGGACGGCTTTGTGCTGGTCGGCTTCCGGGAGACGGATTGGGCCGCCGCGCTGGCTGCGAACAATTATTGAGGGGAGAGTTGGAATTATGAACTACCGCAGACTGGGCAAGACCGGCTTGATGGTCAGCGAAATCGGCTTTGGCGCGGAGTGGATGGAGCGGCACACTGCCGAAGAATGCAAGTCAGTGCTGATTCGCGCAGAGGAGCTGGGCATCAACATCCTGGACTGCTGGATGTCCAAGCCGGAGGTGCGGGACAGCCTGGGGCAGGCCCTGGCCGGGCAGCGGGAGCGCTGGTATATCCAGGGCCACATTGGCTCCACCTGGCAGGACGGGCAGTATACCCGCACCCGGGATGTGGACAAGTGCAAAACCGCCTTTGAGGATTTGCTGGCCCGGCTGGGGACGGACTACATTGATCTGGGCATGGTCCACTACGTGGACAGGGACTGGGACGATGCCACCTCCGGCCCTTTCTGGGACTACGTCCAGGAGCTGAAGGCCGCCGGAACCATCCGCCACATCGGCATGAGCACCCACAACCCAGACATGGCAAAACGGGCGGCGGAGAGCGGCCTGTTTGAGATGATCCTGTTCAGCGTGAACCCGGCCTTTGATATGCACCCGCCCTGCGACGATCTGGACACCTACTTCGCCGTGGAGGACTACCGGGAGGACTTGAATGGCATTGACCAAGCCCGGGCGGAGGTATACCGCCTGTGTGAGCAAAATGACGTGGGCATCACCGTCATGAAGCCCTACGCCGGGGGACGGCTGCTGGACGAAAAACGCTCCCCCTTCGGCGTGGCGCTGACACCGGTGCAGTGCATCCACTACTGTCTCACCCGGCCCGCCGTGGCATCGGTACTGGCGGGGTATGACACCCCGGAACACGCGGAGCAGGCTGTAGCCTACGAGACCGTCTCCGACCAGGAAAAGGACTACGCCAGCGTGCTGGCCCACGCCCCTAAACACACCTTTGGGCAGGGTGAGTGTACCTACTGCGGCCACTGCAAGCCTTGCCCCGTGAACATTGACATCGCCATGGTGAACAAATTTTATGATTTGGCCTCCATGCAGCCCGATGTGCCCGTCTCCGTCCGCGCCCACTACGAGACGCTGGAGCACCACGCGGACGAGTGCATCGGCTGCAAGGCCTGCGAGGGCCGGTGCCCCTTTGGGGTAAAAATTGCGGCGCGGATGGCCCAAGCGGCAGAACTGTTCCGGGCGGAGCGGTAAAATGGAAGAAAAACTCATCCGCTTTCTCAAGGGGGAGACAGTGCTGTGCGCGGCCCTTGCCCTTGCCGCCATCTCCATGGCTTTCGTGCCGCCGGACAGGGAATACATCGGCTACATAGACTTCCGGACGCTTGCCATCCTGTTCTGCCTGATGGCTGTGATGGCCGGACTGCAAAAATGCGGTGTGTTCCAGTATATCGCCCAGGCGCTTTTGGGCAGGGTGGGCAGGGCGTGGCAGCTGGTACTAATCCTTGTGTTGCTCTGCTTTTTCTCCAGTATGCTGATTACCAATGATGTGGCACTCATCACCTTTGTACCTTTTACGCTCATCGTCCTGGGTATGATCGGGCCGGAGGTCAAAGAGCGGCTGCTGATCCCGGTTGTGGTTTTACAGACCATTGCCGCGAACCTGGGCAGTATGCTGACCCCCATCGGCAACCCGCAGAACCTGTACCTGTACGGCAGGCCGGTCTCTCCCTGGGGGCCTTCGTCCTGCTGATGCTGCCCTATGCGTCGGTGGCGCTCCTGGCCATCCTCGTATGGTGTCTTGTCCAGTCCAGGGCCTGTCACGGGACGGTTCGGGTTTCCTTTGCGGAGAGGGCGCGGCTTTCTGGAAACCGGGTTCATCTGGCTGTCTACGCGGCCCTTTTTGCCCTTGACCTGCTTGTTGTGGCCAGGATACTCCCCTACGGCGCAGCCCTTGGCGTGACGGCTGCCGCCCTGTTGCTGACAGACCGGGGCATTTCCCGCCGCGTGGACTACAGCCTGCTGCTGACCTTCGTGGGATTTTTTATTTTCATCGGCAACCTTGGGAGGCTCCCGGCGTTTTCGCAACTGCTGCAAAGGATCGTGTCGGGCCACGAGATCCTAGCCGGCGTCGCCGCGAGCCAGGTCATCAGCAATGTCCCGGCGGCGCTCCTGCTGTCAGGGTTCACGGAGGATCTGCCCGCTCTGACCATTGGCGTCAACCTTGGCGGGCTTGGGACGCTGATTGCATCCATGGCCAGTTTGATCTCCTACAAGCTCATCGCACGGGAGGAGAGCCGGGTGAAAGGGGCATATTTCCGATATTTTACGACGACAAACATTTGCTTTTTAATGATTCTCCTGATATTTGCGCTTTTTTTCAGGGGATGGAACTGAAAAGAAAGGCTCCCTTTCTGAACACTTTGGCCCTTATCTGCATAGGATGCTTTATGAAATCCCAGCCATAAGGAGCATTTCCTATGAATCAGCCATCATTGTGCGGCCATTTCACAAATCGCCTTTTCC
>CANOBV010000280.1 GCA_947564255.1 uncultured bacterium
AATTATCCCGCAATCATTTGACAGTGGCTGTAAGAGGGTGATATACTATTAGCATAAAACATTTGCTAGAGAAAAAAACTTTTGTCGAATTAATATGGAGCTGGCAGAATGGATGAAAGGGTCGATAAGCTGAACAAGGCCGACTATGAGCACCGGCTGATGGTCAAGGCGGTGTGGTATTACTATATCGAAAACTACACCCAGCAAAATATCTCTCACTTGCTGGGTGTGAGCCGCTCCAAAGTGATCGCCCTGCTGGAGCGGGCCCGCCAGGCAGGGGTCATTCAGTTTAATGTCCGTCAGGACAGTGGGCGCAGGATGGAAATGGAGCGGGAATTGCTCACCCGTTACGATTTGCGGGATGCTTTTATCGTTCCTGGAGCGGGTACGCTGGCCAACCCCAACGAGAGTATTGCTCAGGCTGCCGCCATGTACATACTGCGGCGGACGGCGGATGACGCTTTCATCAATATGGGATACGGCGACACCACCAGCCGTATCCTCAACCATTTGGCCACGGCGGCGCAGGTCCCGTTAAATGTGGTCAGTTTGGCGGGAGGAGTAAATTACTATTTGCCCAACACAAATTCTAATGTGTTTAATGCCCGGCTGTACCTCATTCCGTCTCCCTTGCTTCTATCCAGTTCGGGGCTGCGCAATTCTCTGCGGCAGGAGCCGGATGTGGAGGAAATCTTTCGTATGATTCCGCTGTCCAGCATGAGCGTAGTGGGCATTGGCTGTTTGAATGACCGGGCAACCATAGTAAAAAATGGAATTCTCAATAACAACGACTTCACTTTTCTCAAAATGCAGGGGGCGGTGGGCGACGTACTCAGCCATTTTTTAGACCAGAGCGGTCAGGTTGTCTCCCACGATTTGGAAGAGCGGCTGATGAGCACTCCGATGGACCAGCTCAGGACGCTGGACAACGTTATTGGGGTAGCGGGCGGGCCGGACAAAGCCGAGGCTATCTTGGCTGTGCTCAGGGGAGGCTACCTGGATGTGCTCATCACCGACGAGGACACGGCCCAGCTCCTGCTGGAGGCGGGGCAGTGACATGACTGCGGGAAAGAAATCAATTTTCAATTATATGTTTTGGGAGGTATCCTCATGGCTAAATATCTGATGGCGGTGGATGCGGGCACCGGCAGCGTCCGGGCGGTGGTCTTTTCCTTGGATGGAGACCAGGTGGGGTGCGTACAGCAGGAGTGGTCCCACCGGGAAGACCCGCGCTGGCCGGGCAGCATGGATTTTGACTGGGTCCACAACTGGGAATTGGCCAGGAACTGTATTCAGGGAGTACTGAATGAGACGGGCATCGCCCCGGCGGACATTGCCGCTGTGTCCACCACCTGTATGCGGGAGGGCATTTTGCTCTACGACAAGGACGGAAATGAGATTTGGGCCTGCGCCAATGTGGATGCCCGTTCCGATGCCCAGGTGGGACAGCTCAAGGAGCTGGACCCGGCCCTGGAGAGGGAAGTGTACTTAAAATCCGGGCAGACATATGCTTTGGGGGCCTTGCCCCGGATTTTGTGGGTGCGGGACAACCTGCCTGAGGTGTACGAGAAAACTGCTGCTGTGGGAATGTTTAACGACTGGTTGATTTACAAACTCACAGGAAAGCTGGCGGTGGAACCCAGCAACGGGAGCACCACTGGCATTATGGACCTGCAAAGCCGGAGCTGGCTCCCAGAGATTGCCCGAAAGTGCGGTTTGCGTGCCGATATTTTTCCTCTAGTGGTGGAGTGCGGGACGAATTTTGCTCAGGTAAGCGCGCGGGGTGCTGCCGACACAGGGCTGCTGGAGGGCACGCCTGTGGTTATCGGAGGCGGCGACTGCCAGCTGGGCACCATAGGTGTGGGAGCCTGCAAAGCCAACCAAGCTGCTGTGTTCGGCGGGAGCTTCTGGCAGTATGAGTTTAACACTGACTCCGGAGTTACGGACCCCGGATGCCGGGTGAGGGTGAACTGTCATGCTGTGCCCAACCTGTGGCAGTATGAGGCTTTGGCGTTCAAACCCGGTTTGGTGATGCGCTGGTTCAGGGACGGGTTCTGTCAGTCTGAAGTGGAGGAGGCCCGCCGCGCCGGTCGAGACCCTTACGACCTGATGAATGAAAGGGCTAAGGATATTCCAGCTGGCTCTTATGGGATGCAGTGCTGTTTCAGTGATACCATGAACTTTATTGATTGGAAGCACGCCAGCCCTACTTTTACCAATTTTTTGTTGGAGCCAGAGAAGTTCAACAAATATACTTTTTACCGGGCTATCCTGGAAAATACGGCGCTGTTGGTGCGCAGTCATATTGAACTGGTGCGTGAAGCCACTGGCCACGAACCCGATGAGCTGATTTTTGCAGGAGGCGCTGCCAAGAGTCCCTTGTGGAGTCAGATTGTGGCCGACGTTACGGGTAAACCGGTGAAAGTACCTGTGGTGAAGGAAGCTACCGCTTTGGGCGCCGCCATTCTGGCGGGCGTTGGCGTGGGTTTGTATGCTGACATTGAAGAAGCTGTGGAACGCACGGTGAAATGGGACCGTCAATTCCAGCCCAATTTGTCGGTGAAGCCGGTGTATGACCAGCTGTATGCGGATTGGAAAAAGATTTACCCTGTTCAGCTGGCGCTGTGCGACCGGGGGGTCACTCGGAATATGTGGATTGCCCCTGGCCTCTGAGATGGTTACTTTTTGGATAGGAGGAGAAAAGAATGTTTATTGTTAATGAGAGAGAGCGGGAGTACCGCTTTGGAGAGAGTGGTCCCAAATACCTGATGAAAGGGCCCCGGATGAATTTTGCTTTGGTGCGTTTCCGTCCCGGTGAGGATTTTCAGGCCCATTATCACAACGTGATGGAGGAGGATTTCTTCATCCTGGAGGGTAAGGTGGATATTGTGGTGGACGGTGTCAAGCATGTGCTGGGTGCAGGAGACTTGATTCATATTGAACCCAAAGAGGTTCACTACGTAGTCAACTCCTATGATGAACCGGTAAAAATGATTTCCACTCTGGCTCCTTACCAGGAAGTGGATAAAGTAAATGTGGATAATCCGGTCTATTGATTGAACTGACCGGGGCATTGACATAAAAACAGGGAGC
>CANOBV010000281.1 GCA_947564255.1 uncultured bacterium
TCCAGCAGGAACCGGGAAAACACCAGGGGAGATACTCCGGGAAGCTGGCGGGTTTTGGTTTTGCGCTTGCTGGCCCGGCGGTTGGCGTTGTAGGCGGCGTCGGTGGTTTCGTAGGTGTTCTCCACCACCCCGTACTCTGCGTCAAAGGTCTGGGGACTGCGGTAGCTCTTGCCGTCCTTGCGCATCAGACCGGGCACCAGCCGGTACAGCAGATGGAAAATGCCCGAGCTGTAGCCGTTGATGAGGGTGGCCGTCATGCCCACAAACCGCTTACTGACGCTGAAAATCTCCGCCATTGCGTCCCCCTGGCCGCTGTTGTTGTTGTACTCATGGAGCTCATCGGCCAGGAAAGCGTCAATTCGTCCCTTCATCTTCTTTTTGATGTAGGTGCTCAGGGGAAAACGGCGGCAGGCTCCCTTGACCGGGAAACTGCCCTGGGGATTTTCGGCGATCTCACGCAGACGCTCCAGAATTACGTCATCTTCTGTGAGAGACTGGTAGCTGGCGGCGAAAGACTTGTAGACCCAGCCAAAATGCGATATTTTGGTCCAAAGGATATTTCTGCCTGGATTGACCGGGGCCCACAGCATGGAGCCGCACTCCCGGCAGACACGATTTTTCTTATGTTCCCGCAGGAAAAATTGCAGGTCTGCATTGACCAGGTAACGGGAGCCGTCGTCGCTGTACTCCATCTGGATGGGCTTGCCGCAGTCCGGGCAGAGAAACGCCCGCTTGCGGTCGTTCCAAGTGACGGCGGGATAGCGCATATAGCCGTCCCGGGCCTTCTCCTTGCTGAATATCGCATAGACGCTTTTGTCTCCGGCCTGGTACATTCCATACAGCCGCTCCAGCTCTGTGATACTCTTGACCACCATGGCATAGGTGTTGGGCAAGGTCTCCCCAATCTCCCGCACCCACTTCTTGGTGATATGGGAGGGGCACATGACCAGCCCAAAGGATTTTTGGGCCCCGCCCCGGCTTTGAGCTGCCCACATACCATGCAGAGCGCCCAGGGCCGTGGAGCCGATTTTCGTCTTTCCACTTCCACATTCGGCAATGATGAGCGCGACACCTTTCCGATCCAACTGGCGCTTGACCGCCTCGGCCACGGCCAGTTGTGCGTCGTAGAGGGAGTACCCCGCTTTCTGCTGGATGTAGTCGTTGACAGCCAGCACCTCCTCGGACAGCGGCTCGGAGGCCGGGTCGAACAGAGGTGTGAACTGGTCCCGGATGCGGTCGGCCACAGTGACGCCGAAGGTGTTGAGGTAGCCGGTGATGTTCTCCACGCCCTCAAAGCCGTCCGGCTGGTCCGGGCTGGCCCCGGGAATGGAGATAGCTCCGCACTCCAGGCCCCGCTCCAGAATCTCCACCACGTTTTCATCGTTGGGCCGCAGCTCCAGCACCCAGGCGTCCAGCTTCTCCGTCAGGGAGAAGACCTCCAGCGGCCGCAGCTCGCCCCGGTCGATGAGGGCGTCCAGAACAGCGTCCCGGAACTCCGGGATGAGGGGTGCTGCGGTCTTGCGGTCCAGCTCCTCAAAGAGCCGGTCCCTGTCCCCGGCGGGGACGAAGATGTAGCACTTCCGGGGCTGGATGGTCTGCTGTTCGCCGGCCTCGTCTGATTCATCTTCATCGTCCGGGGAATCAGCGGCCTGGGGGTCGTCGTTCACCATGAGAGTACCCACCGCGTACTGGCCGTCGTGGGACATCTGCCGCCGGTACTGCTTGGGGATCGCTTTCAGTTGGCGGGTCTCGCCGTTGAACGGCATTTCGATGGTAGCTCCGCCGTAGATGGCGTCCGACATGGCCTTCACCATCTCCGGATAGCCGCCGAAGCGGACGGCGCTGATGACACTGCCCTCTCCGCTTCGGTCCAGGATGATGGTGTCCGCGTACACCGTCAGGCGCACTTCTTTGCCGGGGTCATAATAGGTCAGCGGGATCAGTCTGCTCTGTGACATTCATTCAAAAACTCCCTTCTTTTTGAACAAAAAAAGACCGTGTCCGCCTCTGAAAAGGCAAATACACGGTCGTTCTTGTTCGTTTGTTGATTTCAAGGTCGATGCAGTCTGGTACGTCGGGGCGCACTACGCCCCTGGCCGCGTTCCATTCCTCCCTCACTTACTCCGCCCTAAACTTACTCCGCCCTGAAATACACTCCCATTTTATCAGCCCAGGGCACCCCTGTATAGGTGAGGTTTTGTCACCCAATCCCGATTTCATAGGACACAGCGGCGGAATCTGGATGGATGAGGGTGATAGGCAGCCCCTTCCTCCTTGCGTAGTTCACAGTCTGCATTGTGCCGGAGCGAAGGTTCCGGTCGTTGTCATACACCGCCAGCAGGCAGCTGGCATGGTCCACCATGTATTGGTTTCTCAGCCTGTAGTTGGTCACGGGGGAATTTTCCGCAGTTCCGGCAATGACCACCTCTGTACTGTGCTGGCGCAGAACAGACAGTCGGCGGCGGCTTTTGGGATCCCAGTCCCTATCGTGTCCGTCAAAGGGAAGGACAAGGACCAGCTCGATATCGCTGTACTCCGGTTGTTCTTTCAGCTCCAGCAGCAGCTCGCCCGACCAGAGGTCTACCCCGAGAGCTCCCCCGTCATAGAAACAGCGGACGCCTTTATCATAAAGCTGAACAAACTGCTCCTTCAACCGGCGCTTGAGCCGCTTGCAGCCGTTGTTGTTTTCGTTGTATTTCCACTTGAACCGGGTGGGCCGGTGGCCAGTAATGGCGCAGGCTATATATTCCATATTGCTCCTCCTTGTCCAATAGGGTGGGACAAGTATATCACAGAATACGGTGTATTGCTACTCCTATGATTACAAACTTGTATCTATGTAATGTTTTCGGGCATGGGGTTACACTACTAAAAAAGGCGGTGTGTTGCTATGCCACGGACATTAAAAGACATCAATATAGAGGTGGGAGCCAGGATCAAGGAGAAGCGGCTGGCTCAAAAGCTGACCCGTGAAGACCTGGCGCGACTGTCCGGCTATACCGCCAATTTTATTCAGGAGGTGGAGCGTGGCCGCTCCGGGCTGTCCTCCGAGTCCATCCGGGCGC
>CANOBV010000282.1 GCA_947564255.1 uncultured bacterium
AGGGGGTCGTCCTCCTTTTTCAGCGCCGCCTCCTCGATCTCGCACTGGATGATCTTCCGGGAGATCACGTCCAGCTCGGTGGGCATGGAGTCCATCTCGGTGCGGATGAGGGCGCAGGCCTCGTCGATGAGGTCAATGGCCTTGTCGGGCAGGAAGCGGTCGGTGATATAGCGGTTGGAGAGGGTAGCCGCGGCCACGATGGCCCCGTCGGTGATCTTTACCCCGTGGAACACCTCGTAGCGCTCCTTGAGGCCCCGGAGGATGGCCACCGCGTCCTCTACCGTGGGTTCGTTCACCATCACGGGCTGGAACCGGCGCTCCAGGGCGGCGTCCTTCTCGATATACTGGCGGTACTCGTTCAAGGTGGTGGCCCCGATGCAGTGGAGCTCTCCCCTTGCCAGCATGGGCTTGAGCAGGTTGCCCGCGTCCATGGCCCCCTCGGTCTTGCCCGCGCCCACGATGGTGTGCAGCTCGTCGATGAACAGCAGGATGCGGCCCTCGGACTGCTTCACCTCGTTCAAAACGGCCTTCAAGCGTTCCTCGAACTCGCCCCGGTACTTGGCCCCGGCGATGAGGGCCCCCATGTCCAGGGCGAAGATGGTCTTGTCCTTCAGGGAGGCGGGCACGTCCCCCTTGACGATCCGCTGGGCCAGCCCCTCGGCGATGGCGGTCTTGCCCACGCCGGGTTCGCCGATGAGGACGGGGTTGTTTTTGCTCTTGCGGCTCAGAATACGGATGACGTTTCGGATTTCGTCGTCCCGGCCGATCACCGGGTCCAGTTTGTTCTGCCGGGCCCGTTCCACCAGGTCGGCGCCGTACTTTTTCAGCGCCTCGTAGGTGTCCTCGGGGTTGTCGGAGGTCACCCGCTGACTGCCCCGCAGCGCCGCCAACGCCTGCATGACCTTTTCCCTGTCCACGTTGTAGGTGCGGAACAGCTCTTTGAGATTGCCCTCCGCCGTGTCGATGAGGGCCAGCAGAAGGTGCTCCACGGAGACAAATTCGTCCTTCATGCTCCCCGCGATGGAAAGGGCCTGATTCATGGCCTTGTCCACCCCGGCGGAGATGTATACCTTGTCCGCCTCCCGGCCTGAGCCGGACACCTTGGGCAGAATCTCCACTTCGTGGCGGACAGCGGCCCGAAAGGACTCCACCGTCAGCCCCATGTGGGTCAAAAGCTGGGGGGTGAAGCCTCCCTCCTGGTCCACCAGGGCCAGCAATAGGTGGGGCTGTTCGATCTGCTGGTTGCCGTGCTGGGTGGCAATATTCTGGGCGTTTTGAATGGCCTCCAGGGATTTTTGGGTAAATTGGTTCATGTTCATCGTGGGATTCACTCCTTTTCGGGAAGCGTGGAACGTATTCACGCTGCGCCTGTTCGCAACGCGCGGCTCCGCGCTCCAATCTGTAGTTTCACCATGTAGTATACCCCGCACCACCCAAAAATCATGAACTCCATGTAAACAATTAGCACTCTCGTGTAAAGAGTGCTAATTTGATATATATGTCATGCGGAATTATGGAATTTTCACCTGGGAAAAAGTCTAAAAGTTTCTCTTTTTGCCACTTTCTTTCAAAGAAAAAAGCAGCCCCTCACCCCCGGCACAGCTCCAGGAACACCCGGAAGATGTCCCCGCCGTCCACCGTGTCCGGCCGGGCCAGCGCCCCCGTCATCCGCTCCGGATGGAACTGGACGGAAATGACAGGCAGGCTCTCATGCTCCACCGCCTCCACTACCCCGTCCTCGGACCAGGCCGTCTCCCGCAGACCCCGGCCCAGCCGCCCCAGCCCCTGGTGGTGGCTGGAGTTCACCGGGAACACCGGGCCGTACAGGCGGCGGAGCAGCGACCCCTTTTCCGCCTGAATGAGGTGGAGCTGATCTCCCTCCTCCCTCTGGTGGAAGGGGACCAGCTCCGGCCCCAAATCCTGAATCAGGCCGCCTCCCAGCCACACGTTCACCACCTGATGGCCCCGGCAGACAGCCAGCACCGGCTTTTTGGCTCCGCAGAAGGCGTCCAGCAGAGCCAATTCCGCCTCGTCCCGCTCCCGGTCGATACCCCGGGAGCCCTGGTCCTCCTGGCCGAACAGGGCTGGTTCCACGTCCTCCCCACCTGCCAGCAGCAGGCCATCGTAGCACAGGTCTGGGGCGGGGAGATACCGGGCCTCCCCCTCTCCGTCTGCCGCCCTGAGGGCGGCCAGATAATTCGCGGCGCATCCTCCGCCGGTGGAAATCAAAACTTTGGGCCTCATACCCCATGCCTCCTTCTGAAATAAGCCCTGGACCGGGCGAACACCGTTGTGATGGACACTCCTTGCGCCAGCAGGGCGGCGGCGTACACCACCAGTCCCAGCAGGGAGCAGATCAGCGCCGACCAGCCCTGGGCGCACCCGGCGTCCAGCATCACTCGAAACAGCAGATTGCACCACAGCCCCATGAGCGCCGCCGCCAGCAGGGGCCGGACAAACCAGGGGAAGGCCTTGACCCGCAGCTCCGCCGCCCGGAGCACCGAGGCCAGGTTCAGCCCGGCCCCCGCCAGACCGGAGGCCAGATACCCGGCGGCGAACCCCGCCAGCCCGAACCGGGCCACAGCGAAAAAAGTGAAGGCCAGCTGAACCGCATCGCTGAGGATGGCGTTGCGGGCCGCCTTTCCCTGAAGGCCCAGGCCGTTGAGGGCCCCGGACAGCACCGACTGCCAGCACCCCAGAAGGGTCCCCACGGCCAGAGGCAGCATCAGCTCCCCCACCCTGGGGTCTTTGAACATGGCCCGGCCCACCGTGGGCCCGATGACGGTGAGCAGCGTCATGGCCGGGGCCATGAGCAGCGAGGTGGCGGACATCACCCGGTCCAGAAAGCCTCCCGCCGCCCGGCGGTCCCCCTTGGCTGTGCGTCGGGACAGGTCGGGCACCATCACCAAACACAGCGCTCCGATGAACCCGGTGGGCAGGCCCAGCAGAGGCAGGGTCATACCGCTGAGCACCCCGAACTCCGCCATGGCCTCCGAGAGGGTCATGCCCCCCTCCACCAGCTTGGCGGGGATGAGCACCGCGTTGGCCGACC
>CANOBV010000283.1 GCA_947564255.1 uncultured bacterium
CGGGGCAAAAGGCTGTTCAGTAGATTTGTTCATACAGCTTTCCGAGTTTTTCCATGTCTCCATGGACTCGCTCATCCTTGGCATGGATCGAGATAACACTCTGAAAAGCGAAAATGCCACGCAGTTGAAAAAGGAAATCACCATATTGATCGACCATCTGACAACACTCCAGACCCATCTTTAAGGTGGAAGGTGTGTCCAATGGTCACGGGAGTGTGTCCATCGTTCTCTATCCAGCGGAAGCTGTAGCATTTACAATATAACCAAGGCAAAAGCCCTGCACCTTGACAATTTCACACCAGCAGTACGGATCACCACACGGACAGACGCACAGTGCGCGCCATGGCGTCAGAGCAAACTCCATATCCCTCGCTTCCGCCTGACGGCGAAAGCTCGCTCATTACGTTGCTCTTCCTTTCCAACCGCAACCCACTTCGTTGGGCTTGCGGTTGGGATCAGCGCCGCGATAAAGCCTGTGCGGGGCAACTCTGGCAAAGCCGCCCGCCATCCCTTGGGTTGAAAGCAGTAGAGACCCCTGGAATGTGTCCGTGAAGGTCCGCCGAGCCTTGTCCGTTACTGTTCCCTGTATCTCATCGGGGGTCGAGCTGAGAATACGATGAGTAACTACGAGAAAATGAACCAATTAAGGGGAATTTCACGGATGAATTACGACAATAACAGGCAGAATGCCCATAACGAGATCGATCACATATTCAAAGACCTTTTCCCCAACCGGAATATGGCGGAGCGCCCCGAACAGGTTGCGCTCTGCCACCGGATGCTGGAGGCCATGCTGGAGGGCGGTATTGCCCTCTGTGACGCCGGCACAGGAATCGGCAAGACCTACGCCTACCTGGTGGCCGGAACGGTGTACAGCCGTTTCCGGGCCGCCTGCGGGCTGGTACCGAAGCCTATCCTCGTCTCCACCTCCAGCATCGCCCTCCAGACCGCCGCGCGGGATGAATACCTCCCCCTGCTGTCCGGGCTGCTGATGGAGGACGGCATGATCACCCAGCCCCTCCGGGTGGTGATCCGCAAGGGGAAGTCCCATTATGTCTGCGATGAACGGCTGGAGCGGCGGCTGGGCCAACTGGATCTCCAGAAGAAGAACTGGAAAGCTGGCGCGGCCCTGCTCACCCTGCGGGGACAGCTTGACATGGACGAGGCCGCCCATCTCAGCGGTTATGACCGGGAGCGCGTCTGCGTCCCCCGGATCTGCGACTGCGGACTCGTCGCCGCAAACTCCATATCTCTCGCTTCTGCCTCACAGCAAAAGCTCGCTCATTCCGTTGCAGCTCCTCTCCCCACAAAGTCATGCGACTTTGCGGGGACCCCAAAATGCTGCCGGTATCGCGCCTTTTTGGAGGATTGTGATTCCGGGCGGTATCTCTTCCAGATCTGCAACCACAACCTGCTGCTGGCAGACACCATCCACCGGGGCAGCGGGCGAAAGCCCATCCTGCCGGACGCCTGCGCCCTCATCGTGGACGAGGCCCACAAGCTGCCGGAGACAGCCCGCCAGATGTTCGGGGTGACCCTGGCAGCGGAGGACATCCGCACCCTCACCCACAGCCTGCGTGGAGAACGCTTCCTGCTGGCGGCGGAAGTGCTGACCGACAGCATCGCGCCGCTCATGCGAAAGCTGGTCCGCCCGCCGGAGGACAAGCCTTTTACCTACTACCAGAGATCACTGGCCGCGCCGGAGCGGAGCCTGATGGTGATCGACCGGCAACTCCACGGCCTGCTCACGCCCGCCACCCGCAGGCGGCTGAAGAATGTCTCTTCCACGGTGTCCCTGTTCCACCAGGGCCATCTGGATATGGTATTCTACACCGAGGAGGATACCTGCGGCGGCACAATACTGTGCGCCACCATTGCTGACCTGACCGCCCAGCTCCGCCAGACCCTCTGGCGGCAGGAACGGCCCGTTGTCCTCACCTCCGCCACCTTGGCCGTGGGCGAGGACTTCCGGCGCTTCAAAGAGGAAACGGGCCTGCTGACCGACAGCCGTGTCACGGAGTCTGTCACCCCCTCGCCCTTCGACTACAAGCAGAACTGTCTGCTGTACTTACCCAAGTTTCCACCCAGGCAAAAGGCCATAGCCTACTATGACGAGCTGGCAAAGGAAATCGCCGCCCTACTGGACGCGGCCCAGGGCCATGCCCTGGCGCTGTTTACATCCTACGCCGCCATGTCGGCGGTAAAGGAGCGCCTGCCAGTCCACGGCCTGCGCTACCCTCTGTTCACCATGGGCCGCAGCGCCATCCATACCACGGAGCAGTTCAAGGCCAGCCCCGGCAGTGTGCTGCTGGCGGCGGGGGCCGCCTGGGAGGGCTTCGACTTTCCCGGCGACTGCGTGTCCCTGCTGATCATCCCCCGCCTGCCCTTCGCCGTCCCGGACGCTCTGAAGGAAAAAGAGCGGGAGAATCACCCCACCCTCCGGCTGTTCATCCGGGCGGTGGTGGTGCCGGAGATGCAGATCAAGCTGAAGCAGGGCTTCGGGCGGGCCATCCGCACCGAGACCGACACCTGCGTGGTGGCCATCCTGGATGAACGGGCGGCCAAGGGCAAGCGCTACAGCGAGGATGCGCTGGCCGCCCTGCCGGAAATGCCCGTCACCGACAGCCTGGAGGATGTGGCACGGTTTATCCGGGTAGTGAAGGGGCCGGACTATTTCCGGGAGGCATCCGCATGATCGATGTGAAGAACGAGATGCGGTACATTTTGGTGACCCGTTTGCTGGAGCAGGCAGCGGAGGCCGGGCTTCTGTCCGCCGAGGAGCTGTGGACCGCCAAGCGGCTGGCGCTGGAGCGATACCGCCCCGCAACTGTTTGGGAATAGTGATAGCTATTCCCACCGAGGTGTGGTAGTGTGGTCGGTACCCAGAAGGAAGGAGGCCACAGCATGGAATACCCGTTTTACCTGGAACAGAAATTTTTCGATTCCGGACGCCTGGAGACCCGCACCTTGACCGCCCAGGAGGCGGAGGCACTCAGCTACGAGGACGGCTACAAGGCCCACGGCGAGGGCTACACCCTGTATGTGGACGGC
>CANOBV010000284.1 GCA_947564255.1 uncultured bacterium
CTGGACAGCTACACCGGCAACGTGTGGACGCACATCATCTCGCTGAAGCGGGAGGACGCGGCCCGTCTGGGCTATGACCGGGCGTCGGCGTGGCGGGATTTGCTCCGCCAGGAGCGCAACGAGATCGCCGCCGCTATGAGCATACCGCCGGATCACTTCCGCTGGTACGCCGCTTTCCATGACGAGGGCGATCATCCCCATGTACACATGATGGCCTGGTCAAGCCAACCCAAGGAGGGCTGGCTCGACCGGGACGGCATTCGCAAAATCAAATCCACGCTGACGAATCAAATTTTTCACCAGGAGATGCTCCATCTGTACGAACAGAAAACCGTCTCCCGGGACGAACTGGTGCGTGAGGCGCGGGCGTCCATGCTGGCGCTGGTGAAGGAGATGCGCCAGGGCATCTGTGACCACCCGAAGGCGGAACAGCGGATGTGGGAGCTTGCCCAGGCGCTGGACGGTGTAAAGGGGCAAAAGAAGTATGGCTATCTGCCCAAGCGGGTGAAAAAGCTGGTGGACGAGGTGGTGGACGAGATGGAGCGCCTGCCCGCGGTGGCCAAATGCTATGAACAGTGGCAAATGCTGCAGGGCGAGGTAGAGGGTTACTATTCCGACGCACCGCTCAAGGAGCAGAAGCTGTCTGAGCGGAAGGAATTTCGGCAAATCAAGAATTCCGTTGTGGCGGAGGCGGAGCGTCTTCGTTTTTCTGCGCTGACCTTCGAGGGCGCACAGCAGCCGGAGGTGGATACCGGCTACGATCATTCCCGCAATGGGTGGTACTGGAAGATGAAGCAGATTCTGGACAGCCCGGAGGAGCCCATAGAAAACAAGGACTGGGCTGTGTCGGAGATGCGGGAACTGGCGGACTACGACGTACCCCAGGCGTGGTATGTGCTGGGGACGCTGTACCGGGACGGCGGCATCCTCATCCCGGACAGCACGCTGGCGGCGGAGGCATTCGAGAAAGCGGCACAAGCGGGGATGGTCCCCGCCCAGTGTGCGCTGGGGGAGCTGCTGCTCTCCGATGATCTGGACGTGCTCAATCCGTCCGCGGGATTGGAGTGGCTGAAACGTGCGTGGGAGGGAGGTTCGCTCAGGGCGGGGTATCTTTTGGCGAAAGAGTACCTCAGTGGGGAGAACGCCGCCAAAGATGTGGAGCACGGGCTGGAATGCCTGTCTGCCTGTGCCGACGAAGGCTACCCCGGCGCACAGTATCTGCTGGGCAAGCTGTACCTCACAGGTCAGGAGATCCCGCAGGACATGGAGCAAGCCGAATACTGGCTATCCCAGGCGGCGGCCCAGGGTAACGAATACGCAGGTCTTCTGCTCGAGCGAACGGAGGAACCCCCAATGGCCGGAGCGGCGCTGGCCGTGATCCGTCTGCTCCACAGCATAAGCTGCATTTTTCAGGAGAACTCCCTGCCCAAGCACAGCCCGGTGGGGATGCGGACAGACCGCAAGCTGTTGCAGAAGATCCGGGAGAAGAAGATCGCCATGGGCCATAAGCCCGACGACCACCCGGACGAAGGCATGGTCATGTATTAGAATTTTGAGTATCCCACCCTCAATTTTTGGGAGGAACTATATCAACAAGACGCATCCAACAAGATAGGAACCCTTCCATCGGAAGGGAGAAAGGAGCAAAATGAAGAAAACGAGCTACAGGTCTTACGATGAACTGCCCTTGATGCTCTCGGTGCCGGAAGTGGCGGCGGTACTTGGCATCAGCCGCGCAGGAGCCTATGAACTGGTGCGCGCTGAGGGCTTTCCGGCACTGAAGATTGGCAGCAGGATCGTGGTGCCAAAAGAGAAATTCCTTGGCTGGATCGACGCGCAGATGGCAAGAGACTAACGCCACTGTCCTAATCGATTCTGTGTAAAGTGCTTCGTTCCCGCCGTTGTTTTTCTCCAAGCTGTAATCTGGACTTCTCCCCGGTGCTTCGGTATTGTGTTGCTTGCCAAAGGCACACAACAATCTGAAAGGGGAATTACTATGAGCAGAAAGCGGGAAGCAGTCTTTATGGGGCTCGGCATCCTCGCCGGCCTCGCCCTGAGCGGCCCCGCCGCCCAGGCGGCAGACTACCTCACCGCCCGACCCAGCAGCCAGACGTTCTACATCGACGGCCAGCGAACTGCCCTCACCGCCTACTCCATCGGGGACAGCAACTACGTTCGTCTGCGGGACATCGGCAGGGCGGTGGACTTCGGCGTGAACTACGATGCCGCCACTAACTCCGTCTACATCAACAGCACTCAGTCCTACCAGGACGAGGTACAGTCTGCGGTTGCCGTCACCGAGGAAAGCGTGCAGGCTGTCCTGGCACAACTGAAACAGATCTACCCCACCGGGGCAGAGTTCCCCGCACCCTACCGCTCCACCAGCGGCGGCCCCTATCGCCAGGGCGTCCACTGCTCCGGCTGGGCTACACTATGCAGTGATGCCGCTTTCGGTGACCTTCCGTGGAGGCGGATCAACCGCCCAAGCTGGGAGCAGATTCGCTCCGGTGATCTGATCCGCTACGACAACAGCGGCAACGGCCATGTAGTCGTGGTGGTGAAGAAAACCGACGAGTACATCAAAGTCACCGAGAGCGGCATGAATAACCATGCCCGGTGGGGTGGGCAGTATTTCCGCTGGTGGCTGGAGGAGCAACCACATTATATCAGCTACACCAGGTACCCGCAATAAGCTCCAATGGTGTACAGGGGCGGCGCTCCGCGTCTGCGGAGCGCCGCCCGCATGGTTTTTCCGAAAATCACACAGCGCTTAAAAATTCTGCTCATAGATCGCCGAGGCAAGCCGGGCATTGCCAAAGTCGATCACCGTCCACCCCAAGGATATATCCTGATTTTCGCAAAGCGCAAGCAGCCGGGGATTGAGTTCTTTGGCGTAGCGATACGGGTGCCCGAACGTCATATGCCCCTTGGTGCTGAGGAACCGCAGCGCCACCGCGTCGGGATTGTCCGCCTCGGCGCAGAACGCGGCCCACTTCTCCTCCTCGTCATATTCATACCGATCCTGCACGGCGAGGGTC
>CANOBV010000285.1 GCA_947564255.1 uncultured bacterium
ACATCAAGGAGATCGCCTACTTCATCCCCCCCAACCCGGAGAAGCTGCTGTTCCAGATCCCGGTGCCCGGGCCGATGATCGCCACCACCGAGGACGTGGTGGTGGACGACCGGGGGTACATCTACATTGACGATGTGACTGTGGCTGGTAAGGGCCGCCTGTATATTCGCGAGCTGGAAGCGGCTCCAGGCTATGAGCTGGATAAGCAGTACAAGACGATCTATGTCCAGCCGGGTAAGACTGTGGAGATCGAGTGGGAGAACACGCCTATCACCGGGCAAATCCAGGTGTGGAAATACGCCGCCGAGTACAATGAGGTCACTGGTACGCCTGCCGGCACCCCGCTCCAGGGTGCGGTCTATGAAATCAGCAACCCCCGGACGGGCAAGGTGGTCGATTATATTACCACGGATGCCCGCGGCGTAGCCGCCTCCAAGCCCCTGCCCTTGGGCCGCTATAAGATCGTAGAGGTCACAGCGCCCGCCTATTGGCAGGTGGATCCCACTGTGTTTGATGAAACGTTGGAGTTCTCCGGCCAGATCATCAAGGTGAGCGCCTATGACAAGCCCTCTAATCTGGGTGTGTCGATCACCAAGCGCGGCAACGCCGAGGCGCTGTCCGGCAGCTCCATGCGCTACGACTTCACGGTCGCCAACACCAGCAATGTGCCGCTTTCCAATTTTTATTGGCATGACCGCATTCCCACAGATGCGGCGCGGGCCACTGTTCTGACCACCGGCACCTACAGCGCGCGGCTGAACTACCGCATCCTCTATAAGACCAACTACACCGCCAACTATCAGGTGTTGGCGTCCAACCTGCTCACCAACAGCAGTTACTCCTTCAGCCTGAACGCCATTCCCACTCAGGCTGGGGAGTATGTCACGGATGTCTATTTTGACTTTGGGAAGGTTCCAGTGGGATTCCAGTCCGTGGCGAATCCTACCCTGACCGTGGTGGTAAGCGGCACAGCGGCCAACGGCTACCAGCTCGTCAACCGGGCCGATGTGGGTGGCAAGTACCAGGGAACCTGGCAGACTGCGCAGGCCACCTGGGTCACGATCATTCGCAAACTGACTCCAACTGTTCCTCTGCCCAAAACGGGCTATTGATCGAACCAGCAGACGGGGCGGCTCTCTTTCAATAGAGAGCCGCCCCCTTTGACATTGATTGAGGTGATATGACCATGAATATGGAAGAAACTTTTACAGTTCTCCGCCGGGAGCAGCTTCTCATTGACCATGCGCCCCACAGTATGCAGTTTCAGGATCTGACCGATAGCCTGCTCCGCGTTTTCTCTGCCGCCGCAGTGATTCCACCGCTGACCGTAGCAGAGATACGGCTTTACGCCACCTTGGCCCTGCTCCACGATATCGGCAAGCGGGCCATCCCTCCTGAGATACTGAACAAGCCCGGCTCTCTAACAAAAGAGGAATTTGAGGTGATGAAGACCCACACTACCCAAGGCTGTGACCTGCTGGAGCGGGTGCCGGAGCTGCGGGAGTGCGAGGCGTTCCCTCAAATCTGCGACGTATGCCGCCACCACCATGAGCGGTGGGATGGCAGCGGCTACCCGGACAGACTGAAGGGGCGTGATATTGCGCCCTGGGTACAGGTGGTGGGGCTGGCGGACGCTTTCGATGCCCTGGTACATCCCCGGGTCTACAAGCCGGCGTTTACGCAAAAACAGGCCGGCGACATGATCGTGGCCGGGGCCTGCGGGGCTTTTAACCCGCTGATTCTGGCCTGTTTCGCCCAGCACATCGGCGCAATCTCCAGAGCGGTCTATTCCTCCGCTGGCTGAGCGCGTTGCTTTTTGCATTTGGGCGCAACGCTGTCATAACTCAATTCCAGCAAAGGCGTGATTTGACTATCGGAAACGGAGTCATCCAGAACAACAGAAATCCAGTGGTTTTTATTCATGTGGTAGGCGGGGAGAAAGCCCTTTGTGGGCAACAGAGAGCCGATCATGATGGTGCTACACTTTATATCCATCACATCAAGGGCATCTTCCCCGGCAAGCCCCAGTTTTTCCGGGAGGACCCGCATCATGGCGGCGTACCACTTTCTGCTGGCGGGGTGGCGGAATACGGCGTTTCCCGGACTGTCTGCCCAAAGGTATTCCGCTTCCGTCCCGTAGGTGTCTCGTATGTACTGCGTGATCCGCTCACGCTGCGTACTCTGGTTCATTTGTCTGCTCCTTATATCTCTCGTGGCTCCTTCAGGTGTTCCTTGTATTCCTGCCGCTCCGCTTCATCCGCTGGCCGGACGGCATACTTCCCGCAATCGGGACACTGTTCCGGCTGGCTGACGCGGCTGAAAATAAAGTGGCAGTTATCGCAAACGTAAATCATTTCTATCACCTGCGATATTATAGCGGAAGAATCACAATCATACAAGTTCGGGAGGTGTCCAAATCTGAACAATGAAGAAAAGAGCAGTCTGTCCCAAGCGGCCGGCACCGCTCATACCATCCATGGCGCAATTAAAACCGGCAAGGCCATTGCCGGGGCTGCAAAGGGTGCGGCGGTAGGGGGGCCATATGGCGTAGCGGCTGGTGTGGCTGTTGGCATGAGCAAGCACGCCGGAAAGATCCTTGCCGCTGCCGCAGTGCTGCTGATGTTACCGATCCTGTTCATCCTTATGCTGCCCTCCATTATCTTCGGGGGGCTGACCGCCGGAAACTCCTCCAACGGTATCCCGGTTTTGAACGACAATGCCGCCATTACGGAAAATACCAATGACCTGGCGTTTTCCATCAATCAGATCTTGGGCGAGGGCATCACTGACGCAGAGACCCGGATTGCTGCGGATTTTGCGTCTACCGGCGGCGACAATTACGAAATCAAGAATCCCTATGAAGGGAATCTGATCAGCAACACCAATTCTTTTCTCGCTCAATACTGCGCCGCCAAAGATATGGATTGGAAGAACATTTCAAAGGCCGATTTGGAGCGAGTCCTTCGTCTATGGCGATGCGGTTATCCATCGTCTTCATGATATCCG
>CANOBV010000286.1 GCA_947564255.1 uncultured bacterium
TTTGAGGGCGGCCAGATGCCTCTGGCCCGCCGCCTGCCCAAGCGGGGCTTCCACAACATCTTCGCCAAGCGGCTGGAGGCCATCAACGTGTCCGCCCTGAACAAGTTTGAGGACGGCGCGGTGGTCAATGTTTGCGACCTGCTGGAAAAGGGTATCATTTCCAAGTGTGAGTACGGCGTCAAGATCCTGGGCAACGGCGAGCTCACCAAAAAGCTCACCGTCCGGGCCTCCGCTTTCTCCGCTTCCGCGAAGGAGAAGATTGAAAAGGCGGGCGGCACGGCGGAGGTGATCTGACATGATCCAAACCGTACGCAACGCGTGGAAGGTGCCGGAGCTGCGGGGCAAGCTGCTGTTCACGGTGTTTGCGCTGCTCATCTTCCGCCTGGGCTCCGCCATCCCGGTGCCCTTCATCAACGTGGATATGCTCAGCACCTATATGCAGGCCCAGTCGGCCAGCATCTTCGGCCTGCTCAACGTGATGAGCGGCGACGCCTTCGCCCAGGGCACCGTGTTTGCCCTGTCCATCCAGCCCTATATCAACAGCTCCATCATCATCCAGCTGCTGACCATCGCCATACCCGCCCTGGAGCGCCTCCAGAAGGAGGGCGGCGAGGAGGGCAAGAAGAAGCTTGCCGCCATCACCCGGTACGCCACCGTGGGCATCGCCCTGATCCAGGCCTTCGGCTTTTACACCATGCTCCGGGTGGGCTCCAACGGCACCAGCTTCCTGTCCACCAATAACATCTGGGCCGCGTTTGTCATCATTGCCGCCTTCGTGGCAGGCTCCGCGTTCCTGATGTGGCTGGGTGAGCAGATCACGGAGTTCGGCATCGGCAACGGCATTTCCATTATCCTGTTCGCCGGCATCGTGGCCCGCGGGCCCAGCATGGTGGGCAGCGTGATCAGCGGTGTGCGGGGCTGGATGGCCAAGGCCGACCCCAAGACCGCCATGGTGCTTCATCCCGCGTTTATCCTGCTCATCCTGGCCGGCATGCTGCTGCTGGTGGCCTTCATCGTCTTTATGGACGGGGCCGAGCGGCGCATCCCCGTGCAGTACGCCAAGCGGGTGGTGGGCCGGAAGATGTACGGCGGCCAGTCCAGCCACCTGCCGGTGAAGCTGGCCATGTCCGGCGTGCTGCCCATCATCTTTGCCCAGTCCATCGCCTCCATCCCCGCCACCATCGGGATGTTTGTTCCATCCGCCCAGACCAAGGGCAGCGGCTGGTATACCTTCCTGAAGATTTTCGACAGCCGGGGCTGGGTGTACGGCATTGTGTATTTCCTGCTGATCATCATGTTCAGCTATTTCTACAACACCGTCCAGTTCAACCCCATTGAGGTGGCCAACAACCTGAAGAAGAACGGCGGGTTCGTGCCCGGCTTCCGGCCCGGCAAGCCCACCAGCGACTTCATCAGCAAGGTGGTGTCCCGCCTCACGCTGTTCGGCGCCTTGTATCTGGCCGTGGTGGCTCTGCTGCCCACCATCGTGGGCAACATCATGCTGCTGGCCGGCAGCAGCGCCGGCCGGGGTCTGGCCATCGGCGGCACCTCCGTCATCATCGTGGTGGGCGTGGCGCTGGAGACGGTGAAGGCCCTGGAGGCCCAGCTCATGATGCGCCACTACAAGGGCTTCCTTGAGTGAGTAAAGGGGTAAGGCTATTATGAAGCTCATCATGTTTGGCGCCCCCGGCGCCGGTAAGGGGACCCAGGCCGCCATCCTCAGCGAGCGGCTGGGCGTGCCCACCATTTCCACAGGAAACATCCTGCGCTCCGCCGTGAAGAACGGCACGCCCGTAGGCCTCCAGGCCAAAAGCTATATGGACGCGGGAAAGCTGGTGCCGGATGAGGTCATCATCGGCATCGTGGCCGAGCGTCTGGCCGAGGCCGACTGCCAGAAGGGCTATATCCTGGACGGGGTGCCCCGTACCATCGCCCAGGCGGAGGCCCTGGAGCAGTCCGGCGTCCAGTTTGACTACGTGCTGGACATCGAGGTGCCCGACCAGGAAATCCTCCAGAGGATGACCGGGCGGCGCTCCTGCCCGGTGTGCGGCGCCACCTACCACGTGGAGGCCGCCCCCCCGAAAAAGGAGGGCGTGTGCGACAGCTGCGGCGGCGCCCTCACCATCCGGGAGGACGACAGGCCGGAGACGGTGCTCAGCCGCCTTTCCACCTACCACGAGCAGACGGAACCCCTCAAGGACTTCTATGCCCAGCGGGGCGTCCTGAAGGTGGTGCCCTTCCAGAACAATATTGAGGCCACCACCCGGGCCATTGGTGAGATCCTGGGGATCTGAGGCTATGGAGCTGATTACGCTGAAATCCCCGCGGGAGCAGGAGGCCATGCGCAGGGCCGGGCGGATCACCGCCCAGGCCCGGGCGCTGGCCGGCCGGATGGTCCGCCCCGGCGTCACCACCAGGGAGATCGACGACGCGGTGCGCAAATTCATCCGCAGCAAAGGGGCCCAGCCGTCCTTCCTCAATTACCACGGCTTTGCGGGCTCGGCGTGCATTTCGGTGAACGAGGTGGTCATCCACGGCATCCCCTCCAAGAAGATTCTCCTCAAGGAAGGGGATATCGTCAGCGTGGACGTGGGGGCCTGTATCGACGGCTTCCACGGGGACTGCGCCGCCACCTACCCCTGCGGGGAGATTACCCCGGAGGCCCGGCGGCTCATCGACGTGACGCGGCAGAGCTTCTGGGAGGGCTTCCAGTTTGCCAAGAAGGGGCAGAGGGTGTCCGACATCTCCCACGCAATCCAGCAGTATGTGGAGAAGCACGGATATTCTGTGGTTCGGGATTTTGTGGGCCACGGCGTGGGGACTAAGATCCACGAGGCCCCTGAGGTGCCCAACTTCGGGCCCGCCGGCCACGGCGCCCGCCTCCAGGCGGGCATGGCCATCGCGGTGGAGCCCATGGTGTGCGCCGGAGACTGGCAGGTCAAGGTGCTGAAGGACGGCTGGACCACCGTGACGGTGGACGGCTCCCTGGCGGCCCACTACGAGA
>CANOBV010000287.1 GCA_947564255.1 uncultured bacterium
GATACTGTACGATAACATGAAGCAGGTGGTGATCAAGCGGCTATTGAAGCAGGAATACTCCACGCTGAACCGGCAGCTTGAGGATTTCGCGGGCTTCTACGGGTTCAAGCCCATCCTGTGCCGGCCATAACGGGGCCAGACAAAGGGGAAAGTTCATGCCGCCGCGTCGGCGCAAAGTGCGCTGAACTTCGTTTTCGCCTGCGGCAAGAGCGCGGATCTTCTCCACACTGTCGTTTTCACCTGGGATCAAAAAGAGTGGTGACCTCCACATGGATTGCTCCGCCGCCAAGGCGATGGAGCGCTTCACGGTGTCCAGATCACCGCCCAGACGGCGGTACCATTCTGGGGTGAAGCCTTTGAGGTCGATATTGGCCGCGTCGAGACAGGGGAGGAGCTCCCTTCAGCGCTGTTCGTTAATCGTGCCATTGGTGACCAGAACATTGACCATGCTTCGTTCATGGATGAGGGCGGTGCAGTCCCGGACTTACTCATATCCCACCAGCGGCTCGTTGTAGGTGTAGGCCACACCGATGTTTCCCTGGGGAATCAGCTCCGCAGCTCAGCGGTACAACGGTCCCATCCCGACAGATCCTGGCCTGGCAGAAGCCAGTCGGGCCCTCCGCCAATTCACACTGATGGAAACATAACGCACACTTCGCGCTCATATGTGCCGCACCACCTCAAACCTCTCCAGGGTATATTCTTCCCGGGTGCTGATGCCACCCTTCTGGCGGGCGATATCAATTTGCTGTTCCACCGTGTCCACGCCGTCCAGGTCGGGGAGGAACAGCCCCCGCCGCTGGCCGCAGGACACAATAACGCCATATTTTTTCATGTCCAGCTGGGCGGGGGATGAGATAGGCTCCGGCTCTCCCAGCACGTCCACGCTGTATTCCAGCTGGTCCAACTCAAGCTTGGTAACTGGCGGAAAACGGGGGTCCCGCGCCCCGGCGGATACGGCATTCTGCACGATTTCCCAGGCCACGCTGGCGGTGGTGGGGCCAGTGGTGCCGATGCAGCCCCGGAGCTGCCCGTGGGCGTGGAGGGATACGAAGGCCCCAGCGGTCCTGACGGTCAGTTCGGTGGGCAGGCCCTCCGGCAGACGATCCAGCCGCTTGCCCGTCCGCACGTAGGTTTCCAAAGACAGCCGAGCCAACCGCGCCCAGGGGTCCTCGGCGGCTTTGCGCTCCGCCAGACGGGTTTGCTCCAGCTCCTCGCACTGAGTGGCAAACCGACGGCCCTCATCTGGACTTGTGACGGCAAAGGTGGCCACACCATAGCCCACGCCGGTGACACCCTCGTAGCTGAACAATTCCGGCTTTACGCCCAGGCCGTCCAGCGCCCCGGCCATCATCTGAAAAGAGCGCAGGCCGCACTCCGCCGCCCGGTCGCACAGGGCCGGGTCCATGGTGAGAAATTGCAAAAAGTCGCCGGACTCCATAGCGGCGGTGACCCGACGGTCGAACACCGGGCCCTCCGGGGCGTAGCCGTAGGGGCCGTCATCTCTCAATTTATGGGATAGGTCGCCGCTGACGACAAACACAGCTCTGCGGCCCAGCGTGTCCACCGCTTTGGCGGCGCACCGCCCAAGCTGATAATGCTGCAAAGGAGAAAAACCTGACAGTCCAATGCGCAAAATGGGACATCTCATCATCCCCGCCGTGGGCCGGGACAAGAGCGGCAGGTCCAGTCCACCATCGACGCCTACCGTGCCGCCGCAAAGCGCGTGGCAGAGTGGAAGCCGGAAGTTTTAATCGTCTCATCCCCCCACACTGTCATGTACGCTGACTATTTTCACATCTCACCCGGTTCCGGCGCATCCGGGAGCATGGCCTCCTTCGGCGCCCCCCAGACCCGTCTTGAGGTGCGGTACGACACCTAGCTGCGCCAGGAGCTGATTCGTCAGGCGGAGGCGGCGGGCCTCCGGGCCGGAACGCTGGGAGAGCGGAACCCATCCCTGGATCACGGCACTTTCCTACCACTCTGGTTCCTCCAAGAAGCGGGGATAACCTGTCGATGGGGGAGGATAACGGCTCCAATCATTGGCATAATAATAGCTTCTCTGCAAAAATATTCCAACAAGCGAAATTGCTTTACAGAACCATGAAAAGCGTACCCGCACCAATTAGGGCACACCCGATCATCGACTTTGGCGTGAACTTTTCGTGGAGAAATACCGCCGCCATCAACAGGGTGATGACCACACTCAGCTTGTCAATGGGCACCACCTTAGATACCTCGCCGATCTGAATGGCCCGGTAGTAGCACAGCCAGGACGCGCCGGTGGCAACCCCGGACAGGATGAGAAACAGCCAGCTTTTTCGGCTGATTTCCGCGATGCCGCCCTGGGCATTGGTGAGAAACACCATGCTCCACGCCATAGCTACTACCACCACAGTACGGATGGCAGTGGCCAGATTGGAGTTGACACCGTCGATACCCACCTTGGCCAGGATGGAGGTGAGGGCGGCGAATATGGCGGATAACAGTGCGAAGATGAACCACATGACTATCACTCCTACACAGATTCTTGCCTATAGTGTAGCAGGTTGGGGGCAGCATTACAATCCTGGCTTTTGAAGAAGGTATTCTCAAAATGTTTTTTTGTGGTAAAATGGCGATTAAGACATCAATTACTGCTGACAAATAAAAGTTACCAGCTGCCATGGGGAAACGTTCCTCCTCTCCCCGCAAAAGGGGACCCCACAGTTCCTCTGGTACGATATCTGGTACAGAGCGAGCTTGCTTCCCCTCGTAATATGCTGCCAGCATATTATCGAGGGCCACGACTGCTTCGTCGGGACAAACTTCGCTTCACCTTCCCCTTCAGCAGCCGCTTGATCGCCACCTGCTTTATGTTATCGAACAGCATCTCCTCCGGGTAGCCTCCAAAGTTGCGAAACGCGTTCTGATGACAGGTCTATGTGGTATTTCTTTCCCAGCTCCAAATAGCTTATCACTTTTTGTCTGTCGCTTCGAATATCCTTCCACTGTGCTCCTT
>CANOBV010000288.1 GCA_947564255.1 uncultured bacterium
TCACTGGAGGGGGGGGTATAATGAAAAAACCGTTGATACTCTAAGGAAAATCTTTCACTATACCACTTTTGAGATGTCTGACGGGGAGGGGCTTTCAAAGGGTGTTTTGGTATCGTCTGGAAGCTCCTCAAAATCCCCGCCGTCATCCTGCTCCACAAGGGCTTGAATATGCCAAACCTTATCGCCTGACTTCGCCCCGCCGGTCTGGAAATACTTCACGGCCCCGTCCTTTTTCAAGTCCTGCTTGGCCCTTTTTACGGCGGTGAAGCTGTACCCGGCTTTGTTGGCCTTTTCATCCAGGTCTGCGGTAGGCATTGCGCCCCCGGCCTCATGCAGCGCATTCAGGAGGAACGCTTTGCAATCCTCCCGCACCGGGGATGATTTGGCCTGTTCTGCTCCCATGACGTACTCACAATCCCGCCGCCAGCTGGCGCCCTCCTTGTGGATCTGTTCGTCCCCATCGATGGAGAACAATATGGTTTCCTGGAGCGGGGCATAGTTGTTTTTCTCGTTGGACAGGTAGCGCACACCCTGGTCCTCCGTGAATCCAGCCATGAGCACAGACCGGGCAATGTCCCAGATATCGGCGCTGTCCGCAATACGGTCCCGGCCGTAGGCTCCCTTGCGCTTGTTGGTGTGGCAGACGATCAGCGCCGTGGTGTCAATGTCCTCGCCAATGGTAATGAGCTGGGCAGTGCAGTCCCGCATCTCGTTCCGGCTCCCCATGTTGACTTTTGGCGGGGTGAAGCCCTGTATTGGGTCAAAGACGCACAATGCGGGCCGGAAATGGCGCAGCACCTTTTCCAGTTCCTCTGAGCCGAATTTCAGCTTGTGGAGCAGCCCGGAACGGTCCCCCACAAAGTCCGGGGTGAAGATGTTTTTCATAGTGGCCCCAGCCAGGCGCAGCTTTTTCCGCAGCTTTTTTCTCACGCTGTCCTCGGTGGTCAGAAACATGATCCGCATAGGCTCCCGGGTAAACCCCGGCGGATCCAGGATACAGGCCGTTCCATTGCTCAATGCGGCAATGATGTGGCACCACAGCGTGGTTTTGCCAATGCCGCCGTCCGCCGCGATTACAGATATCTGCCCCGCCGGTATCCATCCGGGAACAAGCCATTTTGTTTCTTCTTCGGGGAAATCCTCTAAGGGCTTGAACAGGGAGAACAGCGGATCGGGGGCCTCTTGGGGCGTCCACTCCGGCGTACCTGTCACCAGCTCCCGGATCATACTCCTGGCCCTGTCCGTCCCCAATGCCGCCACCATATCGGACACGTCCCCATGCTCGGGGATATCCGGCCATACTGTGGCAATATCAAGCAGCCGGACACTGGATGCTACACCATGCAGGGCATTGCAGGTTTCAGCGGCGTAGGCGCGGCCCACAGTGTCATTATCCGTGAACACGCAGACAGAGCAGCCACGAAGCTGTTCGGTGTACTCCTTGCGCCATTTCCCTGGCCCGGCCCCGTCCGCCCCGCTTGCGGCATTGTAACCCAGGCGGCGAATCGTGTCCACGTCCTTTTCGCCCTCGCAGACGAACACACCCCCGGACAGTTCCCCAGCTATGTACAGGGTAGGCGGCGATCCGCCCCGTCCCTTTGCCCAAGCGCTCCCGCTTTTGTGGAACCAGCAGCCATATTTTGAACCGTCCGCCTTTCGGTACATCACCTTTTTGAGCTGTCCGCCGGGGTAGATGTGCTCCCGCTCGGCGGTTCCATAGTCATGGCTACGGGGCTTGTCCGGGAACAGGTCAGAGGGGGACAGCCCCAGGGCGGCGGTGATCTTGTCCACATCGCACCCGGCGTGGCAATGCAGCAACACCCGCCTGTCATTACCCTCCGACACCGAAAGGCTGTTCTGTCGGTCATCATGAGCCGGACACCGGGCCGTCCATTGGCCCCGGCCACCTCTGACGCTCTGGAGGCGGTGGAGGATATCTTGTGCCGTCAAATGTCCGCCCCCTCAATACAATCCGCAATTTTGACAATCTCAGCGGCCCTCTTTCTCAGCCGCTTGACGCACCGCGCCCGCTCGTGGCCGTTGTCAGGTAAGTAATAGCCTGTCCTGCTGTTCTCCAGAATGGGTACACCGTGAAGCCGTTCCTGCCGGATCATCAGTCGAACCGTCCGGGCGGGAAGGTGGACCAACTCCCGCAGGTGCCGTAAGGGTACGGCGTTCTGTTCGCCCGTACTCAAAAATTCACTGATTTTTACCGCTTGCGGCGGCGTGGGTGCTGTGGTATCATTTGTGGTGGAAGTGGTGGATCGCTCAAGCCCCGCTCCCGCCTCGACCTGCTCCACGGTTGCCGCCGTGGGGTGGGTCTTTTTTGCGTCCTGCGTCATCCCACGCCCTCCTTTGCCGCCGTCTGCCTGTCTATCCAGGCTTGCAGTCCGGCCACGGAAATAAGTACCCGGCCACCTACCCGGAAACTGGGGAAATCCTGTCTATTCAGCAGTTGGTACAGCGTGGGCCGCGATATGCCCAGCGCTTGGGCCGCTTCGGTGGTGGAGTATGCCAGCTTGTCCGCTGCCATTATCCCGCCTCCCGTTCCAGCGCGGCAATAGCCGCCATGATGTGCCGTTCCTTGTCCTCAGAAAGAGGAACGCGCATCCACCGGGTTAATGTCGGTTCGCTTACCCCAATAGCCGCCGCCACCCTCCAAAGAGGGACACCGGCAGAACGGGCCGCTCGGCGTACGGTCTGATTTTCTTTCATGGTCAAACCTCCTTCTTGACAAATTGACTTATTTCTGCTATCATCAATTTGATGACGATGATATTCTACTATATTTGAACGGTCGTTTCAAGTAGAGCACAGTAAATTTTTATCTCCTATTTATTATATTATGGAGAATATATTCGACATGGAGGGCGACATGGATAAACAGAACATATCGTTTACATTGGGGAAGCGCCTTAAAGAGTTACGGGAAGACAAGGGCGAAGGCTATGCTGATAGAAGTATGTTTTTGCGATAACGATATAG
>CANOBV010000289.1 GCA_947564255.1 uncultured bacterium
CATCGTCGCTGGTGATGCCGTTCATGTTGGTGATGCCCAGGCTGCTCTTGATCTTATCCGGCTTTTTTTCCATGGTCCCGGTTCCTCCTTCACACGGTATTTTCGGTGTCGTTGACAAAACACGGCGGGGCCGCCGGGGACTGCGGATACTCCTCCCCGGCGCTCAAGCCTCAGCAATGCGAACGGATTGCTTTCTCATGAAAAGTATAGCCCACGGGCCCTGAAAATACAAGGGCGGCGTCAGTTGTTTTTGACAAACCCGCCAATTTGTTGAACCATCGAGCGGTATTGGCGGGATTTTTTGTGAAAAATGCTTGCAAATTCAAGAAAAACCTGTTATCCTTATGATGACGCAGTATGGCAAGCCGCCGGGTGGCAGCCCGGCGCATTTTGGACGATCACAGAGGAGGACCGCAGCATGGCGCATATGATCAACCAGGCTCTTGAGCCCTTTTCCGTCATGGGCTACCACAGGGAGGAATTCCGCCCCTTTTCCACAACCGACCTGCTGGGGCACTGGTCGGTGCTGTTCTTCTACCCCGCCGACTTCACCTTCGTGTGCCCCACCGAACTGAAGGACCTGACCGAGCAGTACCCCGGCTTCCAGGCGGAGGGGTGCGAAATCTACTCCGTCAGCGAGGACACCCACTTCGTCCACAAGGCCTGGGCGGACGCCTCCGGCACCATCCGGGCCATCCCCTTCCCCATGCTGGCCGACCCGGCGGGGGTGCTGGCCCGCCAGTTCGGCGTGCTGGTGGAGGAGGAGGGGCAGGCCCTGCGGGGCACCTTCCTGCTCAACCCCGAGGGGAAGATCGCCCTGTACGAGATCCACGACATGGGCATCGGCCGCAGCGCCCAGGAGCTGCTGCGCAAGCTCCAGGCCGCCAAGTTCGTCCATGAGCACGGCGATCAGGTCTGCCCCGCCCACTGGCACCCCGGCGAGGACACCCTCACCCCCAGCCTGGATCTGGTGGGGCTGCTGTAAGCCGCCGGAAGGAGGGAACGTGATGCCGCTCCAACCTGAACGCTACCCCGCCAGAAGTCCCCTGATCTCCCCCGAGCTGGAGGGCCAGCTGGGCCAGCTTCTGGACAGGCTGGAATCCCCCGTCACCCTGGTGTGTATCGTGGGAGAGGACGAAAAGAGCGCCGAAATGGCGGCCTTTGTCAACCACATCGCCGGCCTGAGCCCCAGGCTGTCCCGCAAATTCCTGGCGCCCGGGGAGGACCCCGCGGCGGACGGGGCGCTGGACGCCTCCCTGCTGCCCGCCACGGGAATTTATGCCGGGGAGGAGTTTGGCCGCATGGTGTTCCACGGCGTGCCGGGGGGCAAAGAGATCAACGGCTTCGCCGCCGCCCTGCTCAACGCCGGCGGGGCCGCCAAGCCGCTGGACAAGCCCACCCTGAAGGAGATCGCCAGGATCAAGAAGCCCGTGGACATCCGGGTGTGCGTGTCCCTGGGCTGCCACCACTGCGCCCAGCTGGTGTCCGCCGCCCAGCGGGTGGCCTGGGAGAACCCCCTGGCCACCGCCCACATGATCGACGCCAACCTGTACCCGGCGCTGGTGGAACAGTACCAGATTCAGCGGGTGCCGCTGACGGTGCTCAACGGGGAAAAGACAATCCCCGGCGGCAAGACCATGGCGGAGCTCACCACGCTGCTGGCCAGGCTCTGATCCCGTTTTTCCACGAAAAACCCTCCGGACGCCCGGAGGGTTTTTGTATGTTTTTTCAAAACAGAGCGGTATAATTTGTGCGCATTGTCGAATTTTACATAACCAGGTCAAAAAAGATTGCATTTCTTTTATAGATATGCTAAATTGTATTCATCGTATCCTGGTATCACGGCAGTTCTTTTGCCGCGTCAAATTGAACAGCAAACCTTATGAGATGAGGGCGCAGGGTCGAACAGTGGGAAACCGCTGGCGTATTCCCTGTGCTCTTTTTCGCGTTTCGGGGTTCTAAAGAGGGCCGGGTGCCGCATTCATTTGGTATCAAGGGAGACAGGCCGGCGCGGCCGCGCCTGCGGGGAGGGGTTTACCGCCATGTGCCACAACACGAAGCTGAAAATCGCCAGGACCCTGCGGGAGCTGATGGGCCAGCGGCCCCTGAGCAAGATCACCGTGCAGGACCTGATGGAGAGCGCCCAGATGAAGCGCCAGAGCTTCTACTACCACTTCCAGGACATCTACGACGTGCTGTCCTGGATCTGTGAGCGGCAGCTGGGCGACCCCCTCCGGGAGGACCCGGAGCTGGAATTCGAGGCGTGGTGTATGCGCCTGGTCGGCCTGATGGAGGAGGACCGCGCCTTCTACCGCCGGGTGTTCCTGGCGGGCAACCCGGAGATTGTGCGCTCCTTCTGCGAGGGCCTGACCCGGCCCCGGGTGGCCCGGCTGCTCTTCCAGGCGGACGACCCCCGGGCCCTGCCCCGGCAGGAGAGCTTTGTGGTGGATTTCTGCGCCGGCGCCCTCACCAGCTATTTCATCGAGCTCTGCGCCTCCCGCAAGCCGCTGGACCGGGCGGAGGTGCGGGGCTGCCTCCACAGCCTGCTGGGCGTGCTGCGTCCGGCGGAGGAGATCTCCCTTCAGACCCAGGCGGGGTGAGCGCGTCGTCTGCCAAATTTTTGACGATTTGTACAAAAGGCGGCGGACGACCAAACAGAAATTAGAAAATTCATACAATCACCTCAGGTTGTCGAATGATTTTTTTCCCAACGTTTGTTATAATCAACTCAGCATAAGCGCCCCCGGGACCGGGCACGGCTTCCCCCGGACCGCCCGGAGCGGGGACAGAGCGGGAGCGAACGGCCTGCTTTCACTATGGGATCTCAATTTTTTATAAGGAGGAACACGTTTATGGCAAAGTACGTAATGGCGCTGGACGCCGGCACCACCAGCAACCGCTGCATCCTGTTCAATGAGAAGGGCGAGATGTGCAGCGTGGCGCAGAAGGAGTTCACCCAGTTCTTCCCCA
>CANOBV010000290.1 GCA_947564255.1 uncultured bacterium
AGCAGGCCGAGTACATCGTCTGGGGGTCCAACGGCGATATGCCCATCAACCGCCCTGTCCCCTGCCTGCCGGGGGTGTTCAAGTACGGCAACCCCCAAAACCGCATCCACCTGACGGAGAAGCCCCTCCAGCTTATGCGGGACATCGTGAAGATCACCGAGCCGGGCGGTCACATCCTGGACCCCTTCGCCGGGTCCGGCACCACCGTCCTGGCCGCCGTGCTGGAGGGCTACACCGCCACCGGCATCGAGGTCACGGACGAGTACGCCCGCCTCGCCAGAGAGCGGATCGTCCAGGAGCTGGCCCAGGCGGCATAATGGACCAGGGAAAATCAAAAGGCTACGTCTTCGCTGTCTGCCAGAACGCCGATGATCCGTACATCTGCGGGGCGCTCCATGTGGAACGGGACGATCAGGCTGTCCCCTGGAGCTGTGAAACGGACGAGGAGGCCGCACGGGCCGCAGAGCGTGATGGGGTGAAGCTGCTGTACGGCATCCCCTATGTGGAGGACGGCGTCTACCTGGACACACCGGAGAACAGGCAGCTTCTCGGCTCTTACAGCAGGGATATGCAGCGGACGCTGATCAACAGGAAAACCCCCCACAAGGGCTATGACCGATAACTGTCTGCCGATTCATGTGGATATTGTCAAAAAGGTGCGGTATGATGTGGGCTACCAAATAACAGGAGGTGCCAGAAATGCAAGTGAAATTTTCCTTTGACAAAGCCGCGGTGGAGCGGCGGGGCCACACACTGGAGGCTGTGCATCGGACGGTGAAAAGCCTGTTCGCTGTCCACGGCCTGCCCTGCGTCTCCGAGGGTGATCCCCTGTCCTTCCGGGACAAGGGCCACGGCGATGACTTCGCGTGTATGTGGGACATTATCCTCTCCCTGCTGCGGGCGGACTGGTTCATGGCCTGCGCCGCCGCCTGTGTCTGGCAGGACGAGGACGGCGAGGAGGACGTGCTGGCCCAGGCCGGAAAGGTGCGGTGGAGACAATGACAGATGTTTTCCCTGGAGGGTGGCGTAAAGGGGATACCTGCTACCTCATCACAAATAAGGCAAAACAGATCGCCATAGCGCATACGGTGGAATCCTTCGATGGCAGATACTTCGGTGTTCGCGGCAGTTCCGGGCTGTTTCACCGTGTTTCCCCCGGTCGTATGTTCCGCTCAAAGGCGGAGGCGGTCGCAGCCTTAAACCACGTTCCCAACAGCCGGGAGCCGTCTGGCAATGCTCTCACAAAGAAAAAGGGGTGTGAGCGATGACCCATAAAGAAAGTATCCGGGGTGATGCGCTATGGGCATGACACGGAAGCAGATCACCTTCGATCTGAGCCAGGACGCGCTGAGACAGCATTATCCCCGCAAGGAAACGGGCCAGGACCCGCAGTTTTTCAAACGGGCCTACAAGGACATCCAGAAGTTCATGGAGGCCAGCGGCTTTGAGCGGCGGCAGTATTCCGTGTATGTCTCTACGGATAAGCTGACCGCGCTGGATGTGGCTGTCCTCACCCAGCGGATGGCGGAACAGTTCCCCTGGCTGCGGCACTGCGTCAGGGAGATCACGGCAACAAACATCGGGGCGCGGCACAGCCTCCTGGGCCTGCTGCGCGACCATACGCCGCCCGCCGAACTCCTGCCGCCGCCTGTTCGGCGGGGACGGCAGAAAAACAGAAAAGCAATGCAGGAACGATAGACGGCAGGGTGACAACAAGACACCCTGCCTCTCTTTTTTGAGAGAACGAGGTGAATCTATCACACCCAGCGGGAGGTGAAAATTTTGCCAAAATCTACGATCAACGGCTGTTTCTACTTCAAGGCCAGCCATGCCCAAAAGCTGGTGGAGGACAAGACCGCACAGCCCATCCAGGTGGAGGTGGTCAAGATCCTTCAACTGACCGGCCAGCAGTTCCGGGACTTTTCCGCCAATTTGCTGCGGGATATGCCTTTCCTGATCCCCAATAAGCACCTCACCGGCTACGATAAGGGGGTGACCCGCTGTCTGTTGGTGACCACCCGGAGCCGCAGGGACGGCATTCTGGTGGACTGCCAGGGCTTCAACTACGCCCGGTATTCGTGCTATGTCCCCAGCAAGCAGAGCCTGGATCTGCGGGATGTGCCGGTAGAACACTACGATCTGAAGCTCCGGCAGCCCCGGAGCCAGCGGGAGCGGTGATGGTTTTACATGGAGTCCCCGCCGCAACGTAAGCGGAGCGGTTGCGGTGGGGAGAGGAAGAAGGAATGGAGCGGGCGCAGTCCTCGCCAAAGGCGGGGACGAAGCAAAGCGGAATTTCTTCTGACGAGAGAGCGGGCTCCGCCCGCCCATTCCAATCACCCTACCGCTTGGAGAACAGCCCCGCCAGCGGCGGGGCCGAGGCCCTCACCGCCCAGCGGGCGGTGAGGGCGCAAGCATAGCGCAAATGTACATTTTGCGCGCTTGCAGGGGGAAATCCCCCTGTCCCCTATGCCGCCTGCGGGCGGAAGATCGGCGGCGGAGCCGCAGGAAGGAGCGTGGAGTGCGAAGTGTCGCCTCAGTGAGCTTTGGCAAGGACTCCCTCGCCATGCTCTTACTATTACTGGAGCGAAACACACGATTGGACGAAGTGATCTTTTACAATTCGGAAATGGAATTCCAGGCCATATACGATATCCGGGACCGGATCAAGCCGGTCCTGGAGCAGCGGGGCATCCGCTTCACCGAGGTGAAGCCGGGTGTCCCGTTTTTATACAATATGCTGGACAGGCCGGTAAACTCCAAGAAAAACGGCTTCCACCTGGGCTACGGCTGGTGCGGCGGTTCCTGTCGCTGGGGGACCAAGCTCAAAACTCGCTCCCTGGACGGTGTAGCCCCCAATGCGGACATCCACTATGTGGGCATCGCCGTGGACGAGCCGGGGCGGCTGGCGAGACTGGAGGCCCCCAAGTGTTCGCCCCTGGCCGAAGCGGGGATGACGGAGGCGGACT
>CANOBV010000291.1 GCA_947564255.1 uncultured bacterium
CAGCCGGAAGGAGCCGGGATATGACTTATGACTGCCTCGTTATAGACGACGAAAAACTGCTGGCGGACAGTACGGCGGAGTATTTTAACCTGTTTGGCGTCAAGACCACGGTTGCCTACAGCGCCTCGGACTGCCGGAGCTTTTTCGGAGAGAATTCGGCACGGCTGCTTCTGCTGGACATCAACCTGGGCGACGGCAGCGGGTTTGCGCTGTGCAAAGAGCTTCGGGCGGCCACAGAGGTTCCCATCCTGTTCATTTCCGCCCGAACCAGCGATGATGACCAGGTCATCGCCCTGAGCATCGGCGGGGACGACTATATCCAGAAGCCGTACTCCCTCAGCGTCCTACTGGCCAAAGTGAAGGCGGTGCTGAAGCGCTGCGGGAAACAGGGCGGCGCGGCCTATTCCGACGGATGGCTGAGCGTGGATTTCAACGCGCGGCAGGCGATGGCTGGCGGGAACCCGGTGAAGCTGACGGCGCTGGAGTTCAAACTGCTGGCCTATCTGATTCAAAACCAGGGGCGGATGATCTCAAAGCAGGAGCTGTTTGAAAAGGTCTGGGAGGACAAATTCACCGGGGACGGCACCTTGAACGTACACATCCGCAAAATACGGGAGGCCATTGAGCGGGACGCGGGCAACCCCGAATATATCCTCACGATCTGGGGGGAGGGCTACCGGTTCCAGGGAGGCGCCCAATGAAAGGCCACCTCTTTTTCGCGGGTCTGCTCCTGGCCTTTGGGCTGGAGCTGGCTACGCTGACTTTGCTTGTCCCCCGTCAGGCCGGGAACCCTCAGGATACTGTGGCTGTCAACGAAATCATGCAGACGGTACAGCGGGATTGGAACTCTTTAGAGGATCACACCAATGACACCGGCTTTGACTATGTGGTGCTGGATGGGGACGGGACGGTGCGGTATCGGACAGACCCGGGGCTGAGCGAGAGCGTTAACGCCGCGGTAGCCCACAGGGACACCATGCTGGATGTGGAGCTGGGCGGCGCACCTGTGGGAAAGCTCATCGTTTACAACAGCGATGGGGAGACAGTTCAAGCCGAAAGGCGGGCCCTTTTGTCTGCCGCCGCCGGGGCCATGCTGGTCCAGCTGGTCCTCTGCGCGGGATATTTCTGCTATCTGCGCCGCACGGTAATACTTCCCTTCCGCAAGCTGGAGCGGTTTGCCCAGCGGGTGGCGGGGGGCAATCTGGACATCCCCTTGGAAATGGACCGGCACAACCTGTTTGGGGCGTTCACCGAGAGTTTTGACCTAATGCGGGCCGAGCTGAAAAAAGCCCGGATTGCCGAGGCAAAGGCCAACGCCGCCAAAAAGGAGCTGGTGGCTAAGCTGTCCCACGACATCAAAACGCCGGTAGCCAGCATCAAGGCGGCGTCCGAGGTGGGCGCGGCCCTGGCGGAGGACGAAAAAAACAGGGAGAACTACCGGCAGATCGAGCGAAAGGCGGATCAAGTCAACACGCTGGTGACCAACCTGTTTTCCGCCACGCTGGAGGAGCTGGACGAGCTTTCCGTTATGCCCTCGGATTTGAGGAGTGGGGAGCTGCGCGTTCTGTTGGAAAACGCTGACTACCTGCGCCGGGCGGAGCTGCCGGACATCCCGGACTGCCTGCTGTTTGCGGACAGGCTTCGGTTGCAGGAGGTTTTTGACAACATTTTCGCCAACTCCTACAAGTACGCCGGCACAGAAATCGATGTCGCGGCGGAGCTGGAGGAGGACTGCCTGAGAGTTTGCGTTGAGGATTACGGCGGCGGGCTGGCCGAGACAGAGCTGCCCCACTTGAAGGAGAAATTCAGGCGGGGCGGCAATGCGGAGGGGATCGAGGGCGCGGGGCTTGGCCTGTACATCGCCGACCACTGCATGCGGGAGATGGGGGGCCAGCTGACGCTGGAAAACGGGGCCTCCGGGCTGGAGGTGACGGTATCTATCCCCTTAAGCCGGGGGATTTAAGGAACAATTAAGGATCCCATAAAGACAGTTAAGGTTTCAACCTCCAAAATAGGACGTGTAAAGGAGGTATCCCGTTATGAAAGAGATCCTGTTGAAAACGGAAAAGTTGAGCAAAGCCTTTTCCAACGGTGGTTCCATGCAACACGTCCTGAAAAACATCGACCTGGAGCTATATAAGGGCGACTTCACCGTCATCATGGGAGCCAGCGGCGCGGGCAAGTCCACTCTGCTGTACGCCCTGTCCGGCATGGACACCCCCACCCTGGGCGCCATCACCTTCGGGGAGCAGGTGATCTCCGGCCTGTCCCAGGACGAGCTGGCGGTGTTCCGGCGGGAGCACTGCGGCTTCGTGTTCCAGCAAATCTACCTCATCGACGGCATGAGCGTGATGGATAACGTGCTGTCCGCCGGACTGCTGGCAAGCCATGACAAAAAGGCCCTGGTCCGGCGGGCCAGGGAGCTGTTCGCGGCGGTGGGCATATCGGAGGACACCCAGCGGAAATTTCCCACCCAGATTTCCGGCGGCGAGGCCCAGCGGGTGGGCATCGTCCGGGCGCTCATCAACTCCCCCGAAATTTTGTTTGCCGACGAGCCCACCGGCGCGCTCAACTCCCAGACGGGGCTAGACGTGCTGGATACCCTGACCCGGTTCAACGAAGGGGGCCAGAGCGTGGTCATGGTCACCCACGATATGCGCTCCGCCCGGCGGGGCAGCCGCATCCTGTACCTGAAGGACGGCGTGATCCTGGGCGAGTGTGAGCTGGGCCAGTATGTCCACGGGGACGCCCAGCGGCACCAGAAGCTGGCGGCGTTTCTCCAGGATATGGGGTGGTAGCCATGGGAAAAAGCGTTTTGATCGCCCGCTCCAACCTGCGCCGCGCCAAGGGCCAGGCGGCGGCCATCGTGGTGCTGATCCTGATCGCCGCCGTCATGCTCAACCTGT
>CANOBV010000292.1 GCA_947564255.1 uncultured bacterium
ACAGGTTGAGCATGACGGCGGCGATCAGGATCAGCACCACGATGGCCGCCGCCTGTCCCTTGGCGCGGCGCAGGTTCGAGCGGGCGATCAAAACGCTTTTTCTCATGGCTACCACCCCATATCCTGGAGGAACGCCGCCAGCTTCTGGTGCCGCTGGGCATCCCCGTGGACGTACCGGCCCAACTCACACTCGCCCAGGATCACGCCGTCCTTCAGGTACAGGATGCGGCTGCCCCGCCGGGCGGAGCGCATATCGTGGGTGACCATGACCACGCTCTGGCCCCCTTCGTTGAACCGGGTCAGGGTATCCAGCACGTCTAGCCCCGTCTGGGAGTTGAGCGCGCCGGTGGGCTCGTCGGCAAACAAAATTTCGGGGGAGTTGATGAGCGCCCGGACGATGCCCACCCGCTGGGCCTCGCCGCCGGAAATCTGGGTGGGAAATTTCCGCTGGGTGTCCTCCGATATGCCCACCGCCGCGAACAGCCCCCTGGCCCGCCGGATCAGGGCCTTTTTGTCATGGCTGGCCAGCAGTCCGGCGGCCAGCACGTTGTCCATCACGCTCATGCCGTCGATGAGGTAGATCTGCTGGAACACGAAACCGCAGTGCTCCCGCCGGAACACCGCCAAGCCGTCCTGGGAAAGGCCGGAGATCACCTGCTCCCCGAAGGTGATGGCGCCCAGGGTGGGCGTGTCCATGCCGGACAGGGCGTACAGCAGAGTGGACTTGCCCGCGCCGCTGGCTCCCATGATGACGGTGAAGTCGCCCTTATATAGCTCCAGGTCGATGTTTTTCAGGACGTGTTGCATGGAACCACCGTTGGAAAAGGCTTTGCTCAACTTTTCCGTTTTCAACAGGATCTCTTTCATAACGGGATACCTCCTTTACACGTCCTATTTTGGAGGTTGAAACCTTAACTGTCTTTATGGGATCCTTAATTGTTCCTTAAATCCCCCGGCTTAAGGGGATAGATACCGTCACCTCCAGCCCGGAGGCCCCGTTTTCCAGCGTCAGCTGGCCCCCCATCTCCCGCATGCAGTGGTCGGCGATGTACAGGCCAAGCCCCGCGCCCTCGATCCCCTCCGCATTGCCGCCCCGCCTGAATTTCTCCTTCAAGTGGGGCAGCTCTGTCTCGGCCAGCCCGCCGCCGTAATCCTCAACGCAAACTCTCAGGCAGTCCTCCTCCAGCTCCGCCGCGACATCGATTTCTGTGCCGGCGTACTTGTAGGAGTTGGCGAAAATGTTGTCAAAAACCTCCTGCAACCGAAGCCTGTCCGCAAACAGCAGGCAGTCCGGGATGTCCGGCAGCTCCGCCCGGCGCAGGTAGTCAGCGTTTTCCAACAGAACGCGCAGCTCCCCACTCCTCAAATCCGAGGGCATAACGGAAAGCTCGTCCAGCTCCTCCAGCGTGGCGGAAAACAGGTTGGTCACCAGCGTGTTGACTTGATCCGCCTTTCGCTCGATCTGCCGGTAGTTCTCCCTGTTTTTTTCGTCCTCCGCCAGGGCCGCGCCCACCTCGGACGCCGCCTTGATGCTGGCTACCGGCGTTTTGATGTCGTGGGACAGCTTAGCCACCAGCTCCTTTTTGGCGGCGTTGGCCTTTGCCTCGGCAATCCGGGCTTTTTTCAGCTCGGCCCGCATTAGGTCAAAACTCTCGGTGAACGCCCCAAACAGGTTGTGCCGGTCCATTTCCAAGGGGATGTCCAGATTGCCCCCCGCCACCCGCTGGGCAAACCGCTCCAGCTTGCGGAAGGGAAGTATTACCGTGCGGCGCAGATAGCAGAAATATCCCGCGCAGAGGACCAGCTGGACCAGCATGGCCCCGGCGGCGGCAGACAAAAGGGCCCGCCTTTCGGCTTGAACTGTCTCCCCATCGCTGTTGTAAACGATGAGCTTTCCCACAGGTGCGCCGCCCAGCTCCACATCCAGCATGGTGTCCCTGTGGGCTACCGCGGCGTTAACGCTCTCGCTCAGCCCCGGGTCTGTCCGATACCGCACCGTCCCGTCCCCATCCAGCACCACATAGTCAAAGCCGGTGTCATTGGTGTGATCCTCTAAAGAGTTCCAATCCCGCTGTACCGTCTGCATGATTTCGTTGACAGCCACAGTATCCTGAGGGTTCCCGGCCTGACGGGGGACAAGCAAAGTCAGCGTAGCCAGCTCCAGCCCAAAGGCCAGGAGCAGACCCGCGAAAAAGAGGTGGCCTTTCATTGGGCGCCTCCCTGGAACCGGTAGCCCTCCCCCCAGATCGTGAGGATATATTCGGGGTTGCCCGCGTCCCGCTCAATGGCCTCCCGTATTTTGCGGATGTGTACGTTCAAGGTGCCGTCCCCGGTGAATTTGTCCTCCCAGACCTTTTCAAACAGCTCCTGCTTTGAGATCATCCGCCCCTGGTTTTGAATCAGATAGGCCAGCAGTTTGAACTCCAGCGCCGTCAGCTTCACCGGGTTCCCGCCAGCCATCGCCTGCCGCGCGTTGAAATCCACGCTCAGCCATCCGTCGGAATAGGCCGCGCCGCCCTGTTTCCCGCAGCGCTTCAGCACCGCCTTCACTTTGGCCAGTAGGACGCTGAGGGAGTACGGCTTCTGGATATAGTCGTCCCCGCCGATGCTCAGGGCGGCGACTTGGTCGTCGTCGCTGGTTCGGGCGGAAATGAACAGGATGGGGATCTCTGTGGCCACCCGAAGCTCTTTGCACAACGCAAACCCGCTGCCGTCGCCCAGGTTGATGTCCAGCAGAAGCAGTCGCGCCGAATTCTCTCCGAAAAAGCTCCGGCAGTCCGAGGCGCTGTAGGCAACCGCGGTCTTGACGCCAAATAGGTTAAAATACTCCGCCGTACTGTCCGCCAGCAGCTTTTCGTCGTCTATAACGAGGCAGTCATAAGTCATATCCCGGCTCCTTCCGGCTG
>CANOBV010000293.1 GCA_947564255.1 uncultured bacterium
TACATCCGTGCCTGGGGATGTGCCAGACAGAATTGCAGCATAGACTGGAAATTTTTCAGCGGCCCGCTGCGTTGCAACGTTTCAAACAAATCCCGCAGTTCCGCGTCAAAGGCCGGCGATTGCAGCAGTTTGTTCCCTTCGAGCCAATCCGTTGTCAGCCCGCCGCCGTCAAATGCGCCCCGAAGACAGCCCACGCGGGCGGCCTCCTGCAGCTTGGTCGTGAACAGCGGGGAGACATCACCTGCGGGCACGTCAAAGAACGGATATTTTTCACCGCTCATGGTGCTTTTTCCCATCCTTTTGGGGCTGCCGCGCCGGCGCTTGGGGAACAGGCGGGCGCTCCTGCTCCCGATCCATCTCCCGCAGCATCTTCAGCGTGTCCCGGAAGGCCAGATACCGTTGGATCTGCCGGGGATCATCGGTCAGGGTGCGGGCTGTCTCCCACCGGGGACTCCCGTGGTAGCTTACATCCTCCTGCACAACGAGGGCGGGGTGGCCCCCGCCCTCGTCCAGCATGATGCGCTGATCCCGAACCTCCTCGGCGTGGCTGTAGAGGCCGTAGGCCAAACCTATGACCTTCATGGCCTCCAGCGCGTCCACGGTGGTGTAGATGCTGCCGGTGGAGATATGCACCTCGCCAGTCAGCGAGATTTTTTTACTGGACATACCGTTCCTCCCGTATCATGGTATCAGCGGTCATAGCCGCCCCGCCGTTTCGGCGGTTTGGCGTGATCCGTGAAGATGGCGTTGATACGCTCCGTTTCCTGATGCACCTCCCGCACAGCGTGATCCCACGCCTTTTTCAGTGCGGCCACCGGCAGGCCGTTCTGCCGGTAGCCCTCCAGGATGCCGTTGTAGTAGTCGGGGGTGGGCAGCATGGGTTCCTGGAAGCGCCCATCCATGATATAGGCCATGACGGACAGGGAGCGGCCTTCACTGTCCCGGACGGTCACCATCTTCTTGTCGTAGAAGCGGGGGTAGCCCTCGTAGCGGTCCAGGGAGCGCTCACACTCCGGGGTGATGCTCCACAGCAGACCCTGGACGGTCTCGCCCTCCTTGGGCGCGATGGTGGCGAAGCCGCCCCTGCGGAACAGCAGTTCCCAGCCCTCCAGCACAACCGGCCCCACCACCGAGGCGTCCGGGCAGCGGTACTCCATCTGCCCCAGGTTGATGTTGCTGCCGTAGGCGAAATACAAGGTGTTTTCCATAGTCACTCCTCCAGGATCGTCAGCGACCCGGCCTTGGCCAGCTGGACGAACATGGCCCGCGCCTGCTCCTCCACACCGGACGACCGCAGGGGGCAGTCCAGGCCGGTGGCCCGGATGAAGTTGCTCCGAAGCTGGTAGATGTAGCTCTCCGTACCCGGGTACTCGGTGGGATCGAAGGTCTGCTGCCGGAGCTGCTCCATGATCTCCACGGCGCTGCCCTCGTAGGTGCGCTCGTCAATGCAAATTTTCATGCTCATCTCTCCGTTTCACGTTGTCGTTTTTTCCTTCTGTTGACCTCGTAGCTGTCCTTGTCGTGGCGCCACGCGCGGTCACCCTCCAGGTGTGCGAGTAAATGGTCACGGGTGTGCTTGAACTCCTCGCCGTTCAGCCCCAGCCGTACCAGCCAGACACGGAAGGTGAACAGCTCGTTCTCGCTGTGGGTCTTGCGCATGACGGTGCTGCGCTGGGCGATGGCCTGGGCGGAGATGGCGAGGCACAGGTTGACGTATGCGGCCACCTTCCCGGCGTGGAGGGTAGAATTAAAGCACCGCCATTCCACGGTGCCGCGGTAAAAGACAGAATGTAAATTCAAAGCGTAGTAGCGCGTCCAGTTGTAATGATCTGTGCTTTCCACATTGCCCCCGTACCAAATCTGCTCCAACTGCGTGAGGTCCTTTGTCTCATCGGAGGACAGTGTCCGGGCCTGCCGCAGCATGGGTTCCCGCACCTTCTGGCAATAATCCCTGGCACGGGCCGGGTCAACCTGCAGCGCTTTGAACAGAATATCTTCCTTGGAATACATAATACCGATCAGGTTCTTCAGGCTCTGGCGGTTGTGGTTGGATGCGTCCACATGGATGTGGATGCCGCAGGAGGTATTGGCCTTGGCCCCAGCCTTTCGCACCCGGCGCACACATTCCTGGAGCTTGGGCAGTTCGGCGTAGGTCAGCTTGGGGGTGACCATCTCCACCTGATATTCCCCATTGCCCATAGACACATATCCGCCCGCAGTTTTCCGTTCCATCCTGATGCTGCTGTCGCTCATCAGCTTCCAGACCTTGCCCTCCGGATCGGTCACACCCCAGGTGTCGTAATAGGTCCCCAGGTATTGGGGTTCCGTCCCAAAATACGCGGCCAGCGCGTCGGCGGCCTGCCTGCGGGTGATACCCGTCATCTCAACTTCCACACCGAAGCACTGATCCTTGATGCCGATCTCGCTCATGGGTTGACGTCCTCCCTTCGGAACTGCTTGCCCACCTCCCGGATTCGGTGGCCAATTGCTTTGATCGCATTGATAGTGACGCGATAGCTGGCGTCAGCGTACTTGTCGATCTCGCAGTGGCCGACACACTGGAAACCGCCCGCACGGGTCAGTCCGGCCCGGAAGCCGCCGATCCCCGCGAACATATCAAAATAGCGGATCAGATCATTCGTCACCTCCATCGTTTTGCAGCGCAAGCAGAAAGCCGAGGACGTTGTCGTCCACGTCCCCGGCCTGCGGCTGCACGTTTTTTTCTTTTGCAGAGACAAATTCCACGCTGTGCAGTTCCTCCCGGATGACCGTGCGGATCTCCTCCAGCAGCCCATCCCGCCTGTGACCCTTGCAGATCATCCGGCACACAGCGTCCGTCCGCTGCCCAGCGGGGATGGCGC
>CANOBV010000294.1 GCA_947564255.1 uncultured bacterium
CGTGGATCAGATCCTCTGCTGGCCCATGGTGAAGCTGGGGGACTATATGTTCCACCTGTCTACGCAGCTGTGCGGTCTGATGGCCAGCGTGGACGCGGACAACCGGGGCGTGCCCTACGAAAGCCCCTCCAACAAAAATTTGAAGATGGACACCTGCTGCCTGGAGGACGGCACCGAGGTCAACCTGACGTGGCCCCAGGTGGAGATGGTGTCCGGCGACTGGGGCGTGGTCACCGCTGTCAACTTCATGGACAGCGGCTGGGTGGCCAAGGGCAACTACACCGCCTGCTACCCCGGCAACACCGATGTCAAGGACCAGTTCATCCCCGTGTCCCGGATGTTCGACTTCATCGGCAACACCCTGATCCGCACGTTCTGGCCCAAGCAGGATAAGCCCCTGACCATTCCGCTGCGGGATTCCATCATCCAGACCTGCAATATCTGGCTGGGCGGCCTGTGCGGGAGCGGGTATCTCTACGGGGCGCGGTGCGAGCTGCGGCCGGAGGAAAACCCGCTGACCAATCTCCTGGCCGGACACATTACCCTGCACGTCTACAACGCCCCGCCCGTCCCCGCGCAGAGGATCGACTTCATTCTGGAGTTCGATGTCTCCTATGTTGAGACGGTGCTGGCGGCATAAGGAGGGAACGCAATGATTTATCCGAACGGCCATATCGACTACCTGATGTATAAAAATGGCGGTGCGTTGATTGGTGTGGGCAAGATTTCCATGCCCCCCATCAAGTACAAGAACGTGACTGCCACGGGGGCGGGTCTCATGGGTGACGTCACCATTCCCCTGGCGGGTATGATCGAGGCCATGCAGGTCAGCATTAACTTCACCAGCGTCACCGACGCCGTGGTGGAGCTGGGGAGCAACGAGTGGCACGATGTGTCCATTTATGTTGCGGAGCAGTATTTCGATTCCGTGACCCGGCGGGAGGAAAAGGAGCAGACCCGCTTTGAGATGTCTATTCGGCCTATTGAGGTCAACCACGGCACCATTGCCACCGCCTCCGCTGCTGACGCTTCCGGCACATACAGCGTGTGCAAGTACACGGTGTATAAGGCCGGGAAAAAGGTCGTGGACATCGACCAGTTTAACCAGATCCATGAGGTCAACGGCGTGGACTGCGCCGCCGATGTGCGCAAGGCTCTTGGCCTGATGTAATCAACAACGCCCGGTGTGGAGTGACTTCCGCACCGGGCCAAATCTTTAGTAGGGGGTTCACTATGAGCGAGAACAAATTCAGTACGGAGAGCACCCAGGCCGAGGCGCAGGGCGCGGCCGCAGCTGAGGAGCTGGAACGCGAGGCGAAAGCCGGGAACGACATCACCACCTACACGCACCATTTCAGCAACCCGTTTACTTTCCACTCCATCACCGAGGACGTCATCAAGGACACCACGGTTGATGCGCTGACGTTCAACTGGGGCACGCTGACCGGCGCTGACTATTTGGCAATCGAGGATGAAGTTCTGATGCATGGCAAGACGCTGGTGGTTCCGGCGTTTACCGGCCTTTTCCTGTGCGGCATGGCTGTCCGCGCCTGCACCCTGCGCAATGAGGACGGTATCCGTACTCTGGACGCGCGGGCCTTGAAATCCATGCCTATCCGGGATTTCCAGACGATCATCGAGAGAGCCCGGTCTTTTTTGCAGCGTGCGGGGTCACGGCCGGCGAGGACAGCCGGTGGCTCCGCAAGCAGTACCTGATTCTGGCAAAAAACAATCAGAATGATATTTCATTCTGGCTGTCTCAACCGCTGATGTCGCTGCGCCACTGGATCAAGGCCAACAACGCCGTATTTGAGGACGGGAAGGAGGGCGGCAATGGCCAGTAGAAAAGAATACGAGATGCTATTTGCCCTCAATGCCCGGATGAACGGCGGCTTCTCCGGCACGTTTTCCAAGGCCCAGGCGGAGTTCTCCCGCCTGGGAAAAGAGATTCAGGAGCTGCAGAAGATTCAAGGCAATATCAGCTCCTACCAGAAGCAGCAGAGGGCAATCGAGGCCACCCGCTCCCGGCTTGAAAGCCTCCAAAAGCAGCATGACCTACTCCAAAAGGAGATCAGCGAGACCAACGGCTCCACCGCCGCGCTGGAGCGGGAAAAGGTCAAGCTGGAGCAGCGCATCAAGGACACGGCGGAGGCGCTGGACCGGCAGACACAAAAGCTTCAGTCTACCGAGGCGAAGTTGAAAGAGGCTGGCGTCGATACGGCTAATCTGGCTCAAAAGGATGCCGAGCTGACCGCCAAAATCAAGGAGCTTCAATCCGAGCAGGACAAGGCCGCCGACAGCGCCGCCAATTTTGGGGCGCGGGCTACCCAGGCATTTGACGCCGTAGCGCAGTCCGCGCTCACTTCGCAGATCGTTGACGGCCTCGGCGAGATCAAGGACGCATTCATGGATTGTGTGGAGGGCGCGGGCAGCTTTGAGGAAGCCATGTCCACTGTGGAGGCGCTATCCCAGGCCAACGCCCAGGATATGGCCGCGCTGGCTGCGGAGGCCAAGGAGCTGGGCGCTACAACCAAGTTTACCGCCAAAGAGAGCGCCGATGCCATGGGGTACATGGCTATGGCCGGGTGGGACGCGACCGATATGCTGCAAGGCATGGACGGCGTGTTGCAACTGGCCGCAGCGTCCGGGGAGGACTTGGCCATGGTGTCCGACATTGTGACGGACAGCCTCAGCGCATTCGGCCTTACAGCGAAAGACACGGCCCACTTCTCCGACGTGCTGGCAGCTGCGGCCACCAACTCCAACACCAACGTGGCAATCATGGGCGAGACGTTCAAGATGTCCGCGTCCGTGGCCGGCGCCCTGGGGTATAGCATTGAGGACGTGGCCGTGGC
>CANOBV010000295.1 GCA_947564255.1 uncultured bacterium
TGGTGAGCTTCGGCTGCGGCATCGACGCCATTACCGGCGACGAGATGCGTTCCATTTTGGAGGAGGGCGGCAAGCTGTACACCCAGCTGAAAATCGACGACATCAGCAATTTGGGCGCTGTGAAAATCCGCATTCGTTCTCTCATGGCCGCCATTGAGGCGCGGAAAAAATAATGATTATGTTTCTCTTAATTGGTTGGCCCGCCCAGGTGGTCGGGCCCCACAGGAAAAGGTGCATACACATGGATGGGATGTGGGACCCGACCACGATCGAGGCCAGAAAAAAATTGTAGGGGCGCACATTGTGCGCCCGCCGTCCCCGGAAATGATTCGTAAAACGCGGGCGGACAATGTCCGCCCCTACACACCACCGTACCAGAAACCGGAAAGGAGTTCCCACCATGGCAAAACTGGTCTACGACAACACCGGACGCCTGCTGTTCACCAAGGAGATGAAGGAGGAGTACACCCTCCTTATGCCCCAGATGCTGCCCGTCCACTTCGGCATGATGAAGAAGCTGCTGGAGTGCGAGGGCTACAAGGTGGATATGCTCACCACCAACCACCGGGGGATTGTGGACGAGGGGCTGAAGTACGTCCACAACGACACCTGCTACCCCGCCCTGCTGGTCATCGGCCAGCTCATCGACGCGGTGAAGCATGGGGGCTATGACCCCCACAAGGTGGGCCTGCTCATCACCCAGACCGGGGGCGGCTGCCGGGCCTCCAACTACATCCACCTGCTCAGGAAGGCCCTGGAGAAGGCGGATATGGCCTACATCCCCGTGGTGTCGGTGAATCTGTCCGGGCTGGAAAAAAACCCCGGCTTTTCCCTGACGCTGCCCTTCATCCGCAAGGCGGTATACGCCATGATGTACGGCGACATCATCGTCAACGTGGCCAACCAGGTCCGCCCCTATGAGGTGGAGGAAGGGGCCTCCGACCGTATGATTGACACTTGGTCCCAGAAGCTGGTGGACGGCTTCCAGGCGGGCAGGGGCATGAGCCGCAGGCAGATGCGGGCCAACTTCGACGAAATCTGCGCCGATTTCGCCGCCATCCCTGTGGAGGGGGAGCCCAAAATCCGCGTGGGCGTGGTGGGGGAAATTTACGTGAAATTCGCCCCCCTGGGCAACAACAACCTGGAGAAATTCCTCCTGTCCGAGGGGGTGGAGCCGGTGGTCCCCGGACTCACTGACTTCATCATCTTCAAGATTTACAACCGGGTAGCCGACGTGGAGCTCTACGGCGGCAAGTGGGTCAAGAAGGCGGGCTGCTCCCTGTTCATGAAGTACATCGAGGCCTGCCAGCGGGACATGATCGGAGCCCTGGAGCACTCCGGGCGGTTCCGCGCTCCGGGGACCTTCCAGGACCTGCACCGGCTGGTCCACGGCTACCTGGGGGACGGCAACAAAATGGGCGAGGGCTGGCTGCTCACCGCCGAGATGCTGGAGCTCATCCACTCGGGCACCAACAACATCGTCTGCACCCAGCCCTTCGGCTGCCTGCCCAACCACATTGTGGGCAAGGGGATGATCCGCAAGCTGAAGGACGACTACCCCTACAGCAACATCGTGGCCATCGACTACGACCCCGGCGCCACCCGGATCAACCAGGAGAACCGCATCAAGCTCATGCTGGCCAACGCCAAGGGCCTCACCCGCCAGGAGCCCGCCCGGCCCAGAGAGGAGCCCCAGGTGGAGCGTCAGCCTCAGTTGGCTCACGCACATTGAAAGGAACTGAGCACCATGGGAAAATTTGACGGTGTCCTGTTGGTCAGCGACATCTGCGATACACTGATCGATACATCAGACGGAGCCTTTGTGGGAGGTGACACAGGAGAACTCAAGCCGGTGTCGGAGCAGGACCGGCGGGCGCTGGAGTATTTTACCGCCGAAGGCGGCAGATTCACCGTCGCGACCGGAAGGGGCCTGAAATACATTCTGCCCTATGGGGACAGCATCCCGATCAATGCCCCCGTCGTGCTGGGTGACGGCGCGGCAATCTACGACCTCAAGAGCGGGGCGTACCTGGAACTGGCTGTGCTGAACAAGCGGGCCCAGGAGCTGGGCCAGACCTTGCTGGACCGGTTCCCCACAACCTCGGCAACGACTCGCCACCTGGACGGCGGATTTTGCGCTGTGCGTCCGGATTCAGACATCCGCATGCTCATGAAGCTTGACCCCGAAATACTGGAAGTAACTTCTCTACTGAAGGCCCCAATCCCCATGCAGTCGCTGCGGTTCAGCGACCAGCATGAGACACTCAAAGAAATTCACGACTTTCTGCGGACACAGGACACAGACGGAGCGTATGAGCTGACGTTCACCGCTGAGAAGCGGCTGCAGATGACGGCCAGGGGATACGGGAAGGGCAATATGGTCCGCCGCCTGGCGGAACGGCTGGACATATCTATGGAACACGTCTACTGCGCCGGGAACGGAGAAGATGACATTTCCATGCTTAAAGTCGCAAAACAGGGCTTCATTCCCTATAATTGCAGCCAAGAAGTACAGGATTGTGGGGCCAGTGAGGCCGGCTCCGCCGGACAGGGCTTGATGAAAAATATCATAGCAAGACTGGAGAACCGGTATTGATTTGCGGCAAATTCAGCATCAATCTGATGCTGGCCAACGCCGATATCTGAATATCAGGGAGGGAATTTATATGGGAATGCTGAATCAATCCGGACAGGACGCGCCCGCCGCCGGGGCCTTCCTCGTCTTTGACAATTACCCCTTCAAGCTGGCCGTGATCCAGCAGCTCATGTATGAGTCCGAGCTGCTGGGAAACAAGTATTACGGCGGGGACCAGTACTTTGAGACTTACGGTGACGTGTCCAACGTC
>CANOBV010000296.1 GCA_947564255.1 uncultured bacterium
TATTATGGCTATTTTATCCCAGATGAAGCCAATTGTAAAGAGGGAAAATGATAATTTTCCATTAAGAACGCCAGCCGTTCGGCATTTTGGCCGAACGGCTGGAAATGATTGGTGTATAAATCAGCCAATACGCTTGGCACCCACGATATAGGGAGCATAGTAGCCGTAAATGCTGTCGTACTGCACCCGGTAAGAGGTGGTGGAGGCGTGGATAAACTGGCCGTCACCCACATACATGCCCACGTGGGTGGTGGGCAGGGTGCCGCCGGAGCTGTCGAAGCGGCGGTCAAAAAAGAAAATCAAGTCGCCGGGCTGCATGGCGCTGGTGGAAACGAAATAGCCGCTGTTATAGTACTGGCTGGAGGAACCCCGGGCAATGGGATGGCCCAGTTGCCTGTAGATGTAGTACATCAGGCCGGAACAATCAAAACCGTTGGGGCCCGCGCCGCCGGAGACGTAACGTTTGCCAAGCAGCTGTTTGGCCATGGCGGCGGCGGAAGCGCCCAGGGCGCTGGAGCCCTCGTAATTGGCGTCCACCAAGGTGACATACTCGGCGGATACGTAGCCGGATTCCACCTGATACCAGCCGTTGCCGGGGTCGGACACGATGTCCACCACCATGCCGCCCTTCAAAGTGGATACCTTATCATATGTAGTGGCGGGGCCGGAGCGGACATTCAGCACACTGGCGGTGACCAAGCCCCGTTTCTGCTCAGGCTCGATGCCCTGGGCGGCGGGGAGAACGGTGCCGTCGGCCAGAGAGACAGTGAGCCATTCGCTGGACATATACCCCGTCTTACCGCTGTAAGTCACTTTGTACCATCCGTTGCCCGCATCCTCTTCCACGGTGACATCGCTGCCCTTGGGGGCCTGGGTGATGGTGGAGGAATTGGTGTTGGCTTCACTGCGCAGACGCAGGCTGTCGGCGGTGACGGTGGCGCTGCCGATGGAGGCAAACGCCACGCCGGTGCCCATGGTGAGGATCAGCCCCGCCGCAGCCAGGGTCCTGACCGCCTTGCTCTTGAAATTCATTGGAATTACCCCCATTTAATTTTCTTTTGTAAAAGCCTGTCACTTGCCGGCCAGGGCGCGCATCAGCCAGATGGAACCCATGTCAATGGCGGAAAACAGGTCGGGCAGGTCACTTTTTTTAACCACCCGGTCCCGGCTCTTCAGGTCAGGGTCTGTGAGCTGGAGTTGAAGATGGACTTTGCTCGCCAGTTCCAGAGAGCCATCCTTGACACTGTTCATCACTTGAATCATGACGATGTACTTGTCGGCCATGGAGCCGTAATAGATCAAGTTGTCCTTCCGCCGCAGCGGATGGCCCTTGTAAGTCAGGACGCCGGATTTTTCAGCCATGAGTGCCTCCTCAAAATTTTGTAACTGTTTGTAACTGAATTGTAACTATTGCTATTGTAACCCCAGAACCGCCCCTTGTCAACAGGATATTGAATAAAATTTTCTGGAAAAACAAAAACCTGCCGGACTCGCCGGAAAACGGCAGGGCAGGCAGGTTTAAACTGAGTTTATTTTATAATATGCTGGGAATACAGCGCGGCCCAGGCCAGCAGGGCGGCGTGGGCGCACAGGCACAGGGGGACGAACCGGCGGAACAGGGGCTTTCGGGTCTTGTGGCGGAACAGGGCCATCCCCAGGGCCGCCCCGGCGGAGCCCCCCAGCAGGGTGCAGCCCAGCAGCGCCGCTTCGGGGATTCGGCGGCGGTGGAGCTTGGCCAACAGCTTGTCCCAGCCGAAGAGGACGAAGGCCAGGGCGCTGACGACGCCCAGCCAGATCAGCAGAAGGTAGACGGTCTCTCTCATGAGCAGCTCCTTTATATATGTAAGCTCACCCCTGCCGGAGCTTGATGGCAAGTTCCAGGAAGGCTAAAACGTTTCCAAGCAGCACAACAATGAAGAACGACATTGGGTGGCACCTGCTGAAAGGCGAACACTTTTTGCTCTTGGGCAGTTTGCTGTGAAAATAGGCGGCCGTCCCCGCGCACACCGTAGCGGGCAGCATGGCGAAAGGGAGCACCGGGACGAAGCCGGGGATTTTAAGGGCCGCGCCCAGCGCCGCCAGCGCAATCAGCATAGCGGTTATTTGCAGGGGCTCGTACTTTTCATATTTCTCGTACTTTCCCAAGCCCTTCGCCCCCGCTCGCCCTGCCCTGAAATGGGAGTTAATACAAAAATCGCCCCGGCGGCAAAATTTCTCTTGACGCGGGACGGCAGATGTGGTATCATAAATTGCTTTTATGCACGGCAGGTGGTAGAAAGCCTCTCCCACCTGATACGACCAGTATAGCAGATTTGCACAAAGAACGCAAGAGGAAATTTTAAGAACCTGACAACTGCCCCGGGCGTATCGAACTGTGCCGACGCTCAGGGCCCGGAAATTTTGACGAAGTGGAGCGTGAACAGCATATGGCCAGAGCGGTCAAAGACGTCTGGTACGGCAAGACCCACCGCAAGAGCTTCGCCCGCACCGACGAGATCCTGGAGATGCCCTACCTCCTGGAGATTCAGAAGAAGTCCTACAACTGGTTCCTGGAGAAAGGGCTCCAGGAGGTGTTCAACGATGTGGACTCCATCACCGACTACGCGGGCAACCTGGAGCTGTCCTTCATCAGCTTCTCCATGGACGATCCCCCCAAGTACACCATCGAGGAGTGCAAGGCCCAGGACATGACCTACGCCGCCCCCATGAAGGTGCAGGTCCACCTGCGCAACAAGGCCACCAACGAGATCAAGGAGCAGTCCATCTTCATGGGCGACTTCCCCATCATGACCGACGCGGGCACCTTCGTCATCAACGGCGCGGAGCG
>CANOBV010000297.1 GCA_947564255.1 uncultured bacterium
AATGGCGGTGCTTTAATTCTACCCTCCACGCCGGGAAGGTGGCCGCATACGTCAACCTGTGCCTCGCCATCTCCGCCCAGGCCATCGCCCAGCGCAGCACCGTCATGCGCAAGACCCACAGCGAGAACGAACTGTTCACCTTCCGGGTGTGGCTGGTACGGCTGGGCCTCAATGGTGAGGAGTTCAAGCACACGCGGGACCACCTTTTAGCCCACCTTGAGGGGGATAGGGCATGGCGCCACGATAAGGACAGCTATGAGGTCAACAGAAGGAAAAAACGACAACGTGAGGAGAGATGACGATGAAAATTTGCATCGATGAGCGCGCCTACGAGGGCAGCGCCTTGGAGATCATGGATCAGCTCCGCCAGCAGACCTTCGACCCCACCGAATACCCTGACACCGAGAGCTATATCTGGCAGCTTCGGAGCAACTACATCCGCACCACCGGCCTGGACTGCCCCCTCCCGGAATCCGGTGTGGAGGGGCAGGCGCTGGCTATGTTCGCCCATCTGGCCAAGGCCGGGTCGCTGACGATCCTGGAGGAGTGACGATGGATAATACGCTGTATTTCGCCTATGGAAGCAATATCAACCTGGGGCAGATGGCCTACCGCTGCCCGGACGCCTCCGTGGTGGGGCCGGTAGTACTGGAGGGCTGGGAACTGCTGTTCCGGCGGGGCGGTTTTGCCACCATCGCGCCCAAGGAGGGCGAGACTGTTCAGGGTTTGCTGTGGAGCATCACGCCAGAGTGTGAGCGCTCCCTGGACTGTTATGAGGGCTACCCGCGCTTTTACGACAAGAAGATGGTGACCGTCCGGGACGGTGAGGGCCGCTCCCTATCCGTCATGGCCTACATCATGGATGGGCGCTTTCAGGAACCCATGCTGCCCACCACCGACTATTACAACGGCATTCTGGAGGGTTACCGGCAGAACGGCCTGCCCGCCGCCGAGCTGAAAAAGGCGTGGGATCACGCCGTGCGGGAGGTGCATCAGGAAACGGAGCGTGTCAACGCTATCTTCACAGACCGCGCCAAGCCACCCAGGCGGCGGGGCAGCCATGACCGCTGACACTATGGTACAGCAGGAGGAGAGATATGTCCAGTAAAAAAATCTCGCTGGCCGGTGAGGTGCATATCAGCACCGGCAGCATCCACACCACCGTGGACGCGCTGGAGGCCATGAAAGTCATAGGTTTGGCCTACGGCCTCTACAGCCACGCGGAAGAAGTTCGGGATCAGCGCGTCATGCTGGACGAGGGCGGGAACCACCCCGCCCTCGTTGTGCAGGAGAACGTCAGCTACCACGGGAGTCCTTTGTGGGAGACAACCCGCACCCTGACCGATGATCCCCGGCAGATCCAGCGGTATCTGGCTTTCCGGGACACGCTGAAGATGCTGCGGGAAATGGATCGGGAACAGGAACGCCCGTCTGTCCCCCAAGCGCCGGCGCGGGACCCGAAAAAAGATAGGAAGAATCACCATGAGCGGTGAAAAATACTCGTTTTTTGACGTGCCGGAGGATGATGTTTCCCCGCTGTTTACGACCAGGATGCAGGAGGCCGCCCAAGTGGGCTGCCTGCGGGGCGTGTTTGACGGTAATGGGATAACAACCGACTGGCTCAATGGAAACGAGGCGCTGAGATCGCCAGCCTTTGACGCGGAGCTGCGGGATCTGTTTCAATCGCTCCAGCAGGATGGGCCGCTGAAAAATTTCCAGTCTATGCTGCAATTCTGCTCGGAGCATCCACAGGCGCGGATGTCCGACCGGCGGACCTTCTACGCCTTCCGCATCGACACCCAGCGGTATCGGTATCATTTGCGGTTTTTCCCTCAAAAGAGGAAATTCCACATTTTCTGCTATCAGGCAGACCGGATAAGGGGGGATCTGCCCCAGCCGGACTTTAACTATGTCTATCGCGGAAGGGCAAAATCAAAACAGGATCGAGGTGATCGATAATGAAAGTTTTAGTGGTGGAACCGATGAAGCCCTGCGAGGTGCGGGATATCCCCGACACGCTGGATGCCATGCGGCAGATCGTGGGCGGCGATATCGAGGCCGTCACGTCCCTTCGGAACGCATCCGCCATTGTCTGCAATGATACGGGGAAGCTCCAGGGCTTGCCCTATAACCGCCCGCTGCTGGATGAGAGCGGCCTGATACCGCTGGATATCCTCCATGGTACGTTTTTTATCACCGGGATGCGCGGGGAGCATTTTGTCTCTTTGACAGACGAACAGATCCAGCGGTACAAGGATCTCTATGACAACGTGATGATCGTCACCGCCGTCAAGGAGCAGCCCAGCCGGGAAACCGCTGTGGAAAAGAAGAAAAAGCCCAAGTCCAGGGGGGAACGGTGAACGCCGTCCCCCCTCTTTTTCAGGAGGGAACCTATGCCCAATTATGACCTGTCCAGCATCGGGGCGGTGGCCGCCTCCGCCGAGCTGGCCCGTGTCCGCGCCAGCCGGGAGCCGAACCAGGACAGCTACAACGCCGCGTGGCTCCACGGCTACGCCGACGCGCTGGCCAACGTGGCCGACGCACTGGAACCCCAGCAGGAACTGATGGACGCCATCATCGGCTACATGGGGGAGCAGCACGACAGCGCCGAGCTGTACGACATTCTTCATGAGGCCCTGTCAATGTCCGACAAAGACATCCTGTCCCTGGGCTTCGATCTGCCCCAGTGCCGGGAGCAGATCCAGCAAGAAAAATCTGACCAAAAGAAGAAAAGAGGAAACTGTTATGAAAGATAACTGCATCCTGACCGCCGAGTCGGTCACCGAGGGCCACCCGGACAAGCTGTGCGACACC
>CANOBV010000298.1 GCA_947564255.1 uncultured bacterium
TGCCGGAGGATTTTGACGAGTGGTATCTGCGCTGGCGGCGCAGGGAGATCACCGGCAAGGCGCTGTGTGAACACCTGGGCATCCATATCACCACCGTCTACCGCTGGGCCGGGGAGCGGGGATTGCCCTTCCAGTCCATGACGGGGAAGAAGGGCCGTCATTCGTACAAAAAGATTGACGCATAAAACACGCCGTCCTGATAGGTGAACTTGGCCGTGCCGCCGCTGCGCTCCGCCGTCCTTTGAACTGACCGGGTACCGGTGCCAAAGCCACCCTCCCGCTTGGAGGAAAGCAGCCGTCCATCCTTCCACGCCGGTTCCGTTTCGCAGGAATTGTCCACAGCGAAAACAAGGTGATCGTCCTCCCACGCGCCCCGCACACGGATGAAGGGCGCGGAGCGGCGGACCTCCCGGCAAGCCTCCACAGCGTTTTCCAGCAGGTTCCCCAGCAGGGCGCAGACCTCCGGCTCGTTGACGGGGAGGCGCTCCGGCATATCCAACTCCACATCATAGTCGATTTCATACTTCCGCGCTTCCTCCGCGTAGTGTGTGCATACCACATTCAGCGCAAAGTTTTTTGTGAACGTCCGCCGTATATCCGGGGGCAGTTTTCTCTCATATGCCGTCAGATACTCCTTCAGGCCGTCAATATCATCCTCCTCCAGATAGGTCCATATCACGTTGAGGTGCTGGCGCAGATCATGGCGGGCCGTTTTCACTTCTTCATTGTACTGCAAGAGCTGGTCATGCTGCATCCGCTGGAGGTTCAAGAGCTGTTCCTGCACCTCCGCCTGTTCCGTCAGCGCGGCCTGACGGCGGATGCCGTCCAGCGCGTCCAGCAGGATAGAATAGACCACAAACACACTGAGCAGGAGCAGTACCCGCGCAAAGAGGAACCGGAAGGACCGTACATTGTCCGCTGACAGATCGCCGGTGAAGATTTGCACGATGGCGGTGGTAAAAGCGGGAATCAGCCACGCCGTCCGCCAGAACTCCGGCGCGTCTGTGCTGAACACCTTTTCCTTGGCCTGGTTCAGATAGCGGAGCATCAGCGGGGCCGTGACCGCCATCACCGCCAGCGTGAACAGGACGCTTTTCCAAGAGGTGAAATTTGCACCCGGATCGTAGAAAAACCGGGCCTCCAGAAAGGCGGCGGCTCCCCACAGGATCATTGTATAGTCTGTGATGAACAGATACAGAAACAGGATTTTGCTGCGGCTGTCCCGGACGGAGAAAAAATAGATGCCCATATAGACCAGGGCAAACCCATAGGCCAGCTTCATCCCGTCCCCGCCCGCCTGGACGATGGTCCCAAAGAAAACCGTTTCCGTGATCTGCAAAAGGCAGACCGGCAGCAGTGCCTTCCATAAGGGGAACCGCAGGCGGTCCCGGAAGGGCCAGTAGGCCATCAGGTGGGCGGGGATGGCCTGGATCATGAGATTGATGGCGGCGGACCAGGAGATCACTAAGCCCAGCCTCCTTTCCGGGTACGGGTAAATTCCCATTCTGTGTACGCCCGCTGGACTTCCTTCTTCCGGCTGCGGGGAATGTCCAGCACATCCCCGTTTTTGAGCAGCAGCGCGTTATCCTTTATCTTTGCCACCTGGGAAAGATTGATGACCAGCCCCCGTCCGCAGACGCAGAAGCGTCCGGTATGGGGAAACTGCGCGGCAAAGTCCTGAAAGGACTGCCGGGTGCAGAACACGCCCTGGGTCGTATGTACGTCCACGATATGATTGGCGTACTGCGCGTACAGAATTTCCACAAACGGCACATCCACAGGTTCGGCATGGCCCCAGGCGGAGGTTTCCGACAGCGGGATGGAGGACGGCCTGGACAGATACTCCCGAAGCCGTTCCATACACCGGGCGACCTTCTCCTGCTGCAATGGTTTGACCAGATAATCAGTGGGCTTTACGTCAAAGCTCTCCACGGCGTAATCCCGTTCGCTGGTGGTAAAAATGACCGGCAGATACGGCTCCAATTCCCGGACCTTCCGCGCCGCCTCTATCCCGTTCATCCCGCCCAGAAGAATATCCAGCAGCAGCCCGTCACAGGATTTCGGGCGGTAGTGCGCCAGAAAATCCTCGCCGCTGGCATAGAAGGAGAGGTCCACGCTTTCCTCATGGCTGGCGCTGTCCTGACGGATCAGGTCCGCCAATTTCCGCTGATCTGTTTCCAAATCCTCAACGATAATCAAATGCACTTGCCCACCTCTTTTCTCCATTCAGGGGCTTGTCAACCCCTTTTTTGCACGATTCGAGTCGCACCAAAGCGATTCGAGTAAAATCTATTGACTGACCACCCCAAATTGATATACTGAGGCAGTATATCAATTTTCCAGGAAGGAGGCCCAAACCATGCTCCGCATTGTGATGTACGGTCCGGACCCCGCCGAGAACCACCGCCTCCAAGAGCTGCTGGCGGACATTCTGTGGGACGCGCAGATCAAGCCGGTGTTTAAGGAGTTCACCGGGGAACGGGAACCCTTCTTTGCCTATGTGAAGAACAACCCCTATCTGGTTATGCTGATCGTTCAGTCGGGACCGGCGGGGATGGAAACGGTACAGCTGGCAAAGCAGGCCAACTCCGCCGCCCGCCTCGTCTGGTTCTCCCAGCAGGACTACGCCCTATACGCCTTTGACCTGCGGCTCACCTTCTTCGGCCTGCTGCCGGTCAGCCGCAGTAAAGCGGCCTCCGCACTTAGGGCCTGCTGGTATGAGCGGGAGTTTCCCCCCGGCATATCCAGTTTATCACAGATTACACT
>CANOBV010000299.1 GCA_947564255.1 uncultured bacterium
TTGAGGAACTGAGCAATTTTCAATTTGAGCAATCCGGCAGCGGGGTGCGGGTGGACTTTGACTGCACCACGATGTACGGAAAAGAAAAAATCACATGGGAGGCCAAGGGGGTGAGAGTGGCATGATGGAGGGAACTATGGACTTCAGCGCCAGCGCGGTGCTGCGGCGCATCCGCAGCAGCTTGCAAAATCCCGCCAACAGGCTGGAAGGCGGTTTCTGCATGGATAATATCCAAGCGGTGTCGGAGGAGCTGGCCCGCCTGGACATGATGGAGGTGAAGCCCATCCCTGACCGGGTGCTGCTGGACACCGCCGAAGGCGAGTACCTGGACCGCAAGGCCCTGGACTACAACGAAATCAGGAATCCGGCTGCCGCCGCTTCTGGGACATTACTTTTTTCCGGTGAGCCGGGAACAGTTATCCCACAGGGGACCGAAGCCCTATATGGCGCTTTGATATTTGAGACAATGACGGCGGGTAAGATCAGTGCGGGGGGAATTTGTGAGGTGGAAGCCCAGTGTAAAAGCCCGGGCACAGCGGGCAACGTTCTGGCCAACATGATCACGATGCTCCGCACGGCGGTCGACGGCATTAATTCTGTTACTAATCCCCTTCCATTTGGAGGCGGAGCTGAAACCGAGAGTGATGATTCTTTCCGGGAGCGTATTTTTGAGAAAATCAGACGGCCCATCACCAGCGGGAATCGAAACCATTATATCTATTGGGCTAAACAGGTCTCTGGCGTGGGCGGAGCAAAATGCCTTGGCGCGGAGGTCTGCGGCCCTGGGCATGTGCGGGTGATGATCCTGTCCGACCAATTTTCTCTGCCGGACGCGGTACTTATGGAGACTGTTCGGAACCATATTGAGAAGGAGCGCCCTATCGGTGCCAGCGTAACGGTTTGCGCTCCCACTCCGGTGGCAGTTTATGTAAATATAGAAGTCAAATTGGTCGCCGGATATGATTTGGATAATATCCGGGCAGGCATTTTGGAAGCAATTCGAGGATATGTCGCTGAGGTAAACCGGACGGACTTCAACACGCCGCCCACCAGGAATGATGAATCCAGAGAAAGTACGGTCAGCTATTACCGCGTCGGGGACTTAATTTTTGGAGTTGACGGTGTGGCCGACATCACCGCTTATACCCTGAACGGATGTCTCAGCTCCCTTGTATCTGGTTACGAGGAATTCTTCGTATTGAGTGAGGTGACAGTCCTTGGCGGTTAATGATGAGTTCATGCTTCCAAAGCGTGTACGCAAGATGCAGCCGATGGACGATCTCCTGCAGGCCGAACAAATTGAACTGACGCAGACGCAGCGCACAGTCGCCGCACTGGAAAACCAGCTGACAATCGGCACCAGCACCTTCCTTCTTTCCCGCCATGAACGCCTTTTCGGACTTCCGGTCAAGGCCTCAGAGAGTCTGGAGGATCGGCGGCACAAGGTGCTGGCCAAGCTGAATACACGAAGTCCCACCACGGTGCAGGCAGTCAAAGACATCGTGGAGATCATAACAGGATTTGAGGCCGCAGTAGAAGAGCATTATTCAATTTATACATTTGAATTGCTCTTTCATAATATTGACCGGGTTATAGACTGTGCCGCTTTAGACGATGCGCTGGAAACGATGAAACCGACGCATCTGCTGTACAGCTATACGATGAATATTAAGCCGCTGGAGGGAAGCCTGCGCCTGGGCGGCGGCATGGCGGTTATATCCGTTCTGCCCATCCCGGAGCGGGTTTAGAAGGGAGGAATATCATTGGACTATGGCTACAAAATCACCACCCACGGGCGGCAGCTGCTGGCGGCATGCCTGGACATTGGAAAGCCGCTGAGGCTGACCCGGGCGGCGGTGGGCAGCGGGCTTATTGACGGGGCCGAGGACCTGGCCAGGACGCACGCCCTGATTCACTATGTCTCGGAGGCGTCCATAGCGGACCGGAGGCACGAGGAGGACCGGCTGTTCCTGACGGTCCGGTACTCCAGCCAGGAGCATCCGGAGACGGGAGCGTTCACCCTGTCGGAATTCATGGTTTGGGCGGAGGACCCGGAGACGGGGCAGGAGACGGATTTTCTCTACGCCACCCTTGGGGATTTCTGCCAGGCGGTGCCGGGATACAGCGAGCGTTTTCCCGCCGGTGTCTGGAGCTATCCTCTGGTGCTGGTTATCTCAGGGGAATTGCAGGTTTCCATCACCGCCTCGCCGGGGCTTGCGACATCCATTGACATTCAGGATGCCGTTGAACGGCTGAAGCTGGAGATCATGACCAATACGCTGACGCTGCCTTTGGCGGCGGAGGGCGGGGATGCGCTGCTGATGGACTCCGGCACGCCTATCTTAGCGGTCTATCACCCGAACCAGACGTCCTTTGCGCTGGGCGCGGTGGAGGCCTTGGCAGGGAATCTGTCCGAAAGAATCGCGGCGGCAAAGGCGGAGGCCGCCGGCGAGGCGGTCACGGCGGCGGACAGCAAGATCAGGACGGCCATTGCCGCCCACAACGGGGCGGAGAGCGCCCACCCAGCGCATTTATCCGTTATCTCGAAATTATAAGGAGGAGTTTTTATGAGTATTAAAACCAATGAGCTCCAGCAGGCCGCGGCGCTCCTGCCCACGGACACGCTCCTGCTGGCGTCGAGCGCCGGGGGCACCGCCCAGCTCCCTATGGATAAGGCGGCGGCGTTCTTTGGCGCGGAAATGGTCAAGGCGGGGAACCCCGTAGGCGCGGCCCTGTCCTCTAAGGCGGCCCTGTC
>CANOBV010000300.1 GCA_947564255.1 uncultured bacterium
CCAAGCTCATCAAGCAAATGTGGGCGCTGGGAATACAGGATAAGTGTTTGATTTACATTGTCAAACGCATTCTGAAAGCCCCGGTTCAGTTAGAAAACGGTGCTATCGTGACCCCTGATAAGGGTACGCCGCAGGGCGGTATTATTTCGCCCCTGCTGGCAAACATCGTGCTGAATGAACTGGACTGGTGGGTGGACAGCCAGTGGCAAAATCATCCGGTGGCCGTAGCCAGAGGGAAAAACAGACAAATAAAAGAGCGCATTGTATTTGACAAAAGTTACGGATACAAAATGATGCGCAATACGCAATTAAAGGAAATGCACATTGTCCGCTATGCAGATGATTTCCGCATATTCTGTTCCACCAAGGACTGCGCGGAGCGGACCTTGATTGCTGTTACCCAATGGCTGAAAGAGCGGCTTCGGCTGGACATATCGCCAGAAAAGACCAGGGTTGTCAATCTCAATAAGCATTATTCTGAATTTCTCGGCATTAAAATGCGGCTACGGCAGAGGAAAAACAAGCAAATTGTCCAATCGCGCGTCAGCGAAAAAGCGGTCAAACGGATTACGGCGGAAGCAAAGCAAAAGATTAAGGATATCGCACGGCCACCCAAGGGCATGACAGAGGCAAGGGCAATTCTTAACTATGATGCTTTTGTCATGGGAGAGCACAACTATTACCAGATGGCAACAGGTGTCAGCGTTGACTTCCGAGATATCGGTTACCAGGTCAATCGGACAATGAAGCGTCTGGGCGACAGGCTGAAAAAGGAGCCAAAGGATAAAATCGGCGGAGCTGTTGTAGACCGATATGGTTCTTCCAAGCTGATTCGATATATCAAAAATCTCCCGATTGCGCCCATCAGTTATGTGCGAACAAGGGGCCCCAAATATAAAAATCCGCTGATTCAAAAGTACACGCCGGAGGGCAGAGCGAGAATCCACGAAAACCTTGCTTTCGATACCCGAATGCTCCACGCCCTTTTGCGCCAGGAGGTTCACAGCCAAAGCGCCGCCTACGCCGACAACCGGCTGTCACTGTTCTGCGCACAGTACGGAAAGTGTGCCGTTACCGGGCAGATATTTGAAACGCTGGGCGATATTCATTGCCACCACAAACTTCCTCAGGCTATGGGTGGTAACGATAATTACCAGAACTTGATTCTCGTCCAGGAGAGTGTACACATCCTGATTCATGCTACATCTGAGCCAACCATTGCAAAGTATCTTTCTCAGTTAGCCCTAAACAAAAAGCAGCTTGCAAAACTCAACAAACTCCGCAAAGAAGCGGGAAATTCGCCCATCTCTGCTTAATCGGTTTCGGCAGAATGGGCATAGCAACCAAAACGTTCGTGGTAATAACTTGTGACAACGTGTGCGAATTACTGTTGATGGAGCGCCGTGTGACGGGAAAGCCGTCATGCACGGTGCGGAGCGGGGGAAAAGCCGGAAACGTCAGATACGGTAGGCTTACCTATCGCTATAAGCGGAAACCGCGCTGCTCCAGGCCATCATCCTCATGCTGTGGCAGGAGGCCCCGGAGTACGAACAGAACTTCTCCATGGTCATGCGGGTGCTGGAGTACGCCGAGGTGAAGGAGGAGGACGAGGAGTACGTCTCGCCGCTGGATCTGCTGTTTCAGGCCATGGAACGGGAGAACCCCGCCAGCGTGGCGGTGAGACAATATCACGTCTTTAAAATGGCGGCTGGCAAGACCTCAAAGTCCATCCTTGTGTCCGCCGCTGTCCGGCTGGCTCCCTTCAACCTGCCTCAGATCAAGGCCATCACCGACAGGGACGATATGGACCTCTACACCCTGGGGGAGCAGAAGTGCGCGCTCTACGCCGTCATACCCGACAACGACCAGAGCTTTAACTTTTTAGTGAGCCTGCTCTACGCCCAGGCGTTCCAGGCCCTCTACTACAGCGCCGACCAGATCCACCACGGGGCCCTGCCCTGCCACGTCCACTTCGTGCTGGACGAGTTCGCCGCCATGCCCATGCCGGGCTTCACCCGAGAACTGGCCACCATGCGGTCCCGAAATATTTCGGCAAGTACCATCATTCAGAATATGGCGCAAATCAAAGCACTTTTTAAGGATGATTGGGAGACGATTCCGGGAAATAGTGACACGATCCTGTACTTAGGCGGAAACGAGGCGGCGACCCATAAATACATTTCCGAGGCGCTAGGCAAGGGCACCATCAACACCAAAACCCACGGGCAGAGCAAGGGCCGCTCCGGCTCCTGGTCCACCAATTTTCAAATCAGCGGGCGGGAATTGCTCACGCCCGACGAGGTCCGGGCCCTGGACAACCGCTACGCCATCCTGTTCATCCGGGGCGCGAAGCCCGTCATGGACCTGAAGTACGACCTCACCAAGCACCCCGCCGTCTGCCACACCGTGGACGGCGGCGGGCCGCCCTACATCCACCATCAGAAGAAACCCAACACCTGGCTCCCGGGCGCGGCGCTGTTCGCCCCGGAGGCCGACCAAAACAAGGAGGAACCCGACCATGAACCATCTGAAAAGCAGTAAGCTCCAGCGCCGGGCCAAGCGGCTGTACGCCTTGTGCGTCTGCCTGGCCCTCACCGCCGCCATGTTTGTCATGCCTGCCTTCGCCGCCAGCGGCGGCGACCCCCTGGACGTGGTGTCCAACCTGTCCGACTTCATCTTTTCCCTGATCCGCGCCGTGGGCCTGATCCTGCTG
>CANOBV010000301.1 GCA_947564255.1 uncultured bacterium
ATGTGACTGGAGTTCAGACGTGTGCTCTTCCGATCTTCTCAGGAAACGATAAGTGCGTTCAATTTGTACGAAGGAGACAGAGATTATGAGAAAGAAAATCTTATCCCTCGCGCTGGCCCTGGCACTCTGCCTGGGGCTGACCATCCACGCCTTCGCGGAAACCTGGACGGCGGACTGCGGCGATGGCATTACCGTTACCACTGATTCAAATGGCTTAGTCAGCTATACTGGAGCAGGAAAGCTTACAGCGGACCACGTAAAATATGGCATCGATATATTCGGGGCAGGAAGTTATAAAGTCAAGGCGGCCTCAATCCGTGTTGGGCAGGGACTTATCATGACGGATGAGTTCAAAGAACTTTGGAACGAGCAAGCCAGTTATTGGGAATTATCCATCTCATTCAATGGCTCTACAGCCCCCGCCCAGCCTGAGCAGCCGGAACAGCCCCAGCAGCCCGCAGGGACGGCGGCCGCTCCCACCAACGACAAGCTGGAGGTCAACGGGAACGCCGCCGACCCCACCGTTTACAAGATTAACGGCAGCAACTACTTCAAAATCCGTGACGTGGCCGCTCTGCTGAACGGGACGGAGAAGCAGTTCGCCGTGGGCTACGACGGGGCGAAGAACGCCGTCACCGCCACCACCGGCCAGGGCTATGAAAAGCAGCCCGGCGACCTGGCCGGGGCGGCCAAGGGCGGCGACCAGAGCGCCAACCCCAGCAACGACGCGATTTACGTCAACGGTGAGAAAATCACCGCCGAGGTCTACAAGATTGACGGCTCCAACTACTTCAAGCTCCGGGACCTAGGCAAGGCCCTGGACTTCTACGTGGGGTGGAGCGCGGACCGGGGCGTGTACATCGAAACAGATAAGCCCTACAGCGAATAAGCAGAGACAGCGGGTGGCCGGCAGGCCGCCCGCTGTTTTTCCGCCCTTGTTTTTTCCCCGCGACGGCGGTATAATAAGGAAAACGAAAGAAAAGAGGAAGGTTATGGAAAAGCGCTATATCGCCGCCCTGGACCAGGGGACCACCAGCAGCCGCTGCATCCTCTTTGACCGGGAGCAGAACATCGTGGCCATGGCCCAAAAGGAATTTACCCAGTTCTACCCCCAGCCTGGCTGGGTGGAGCACGACCCCATGGAAATCTGGTCCAGCCAGTACGGGGTGCTCATGGAGGTGCTGGCCCAGAGCGGGGTGGATGTCCGGGAGCTGGCCGGCATCGGCATCACCAACCAGCGGGAGACGGCCATCCTCTGGGACCGGGACACGGGAAAGCCGGTGTACAACGCCATTGTGTGGCAGTGCCGCCGCACCGCCGGGCTGTGCGAGGAGCTGAAACGGGACCGGGCCTTTGTGGACTACGTGAAGGACCGCACCGGCCTGCTCATCGACGCCTACTTCTCCGCCACCAAGATACGCTGGATTCTGGACCACGTCCCCGGGGCCCGGGAGCGGGCGGAGGAGGGAAAACTCCTCTTTGGCACGGTGGACAGCTGGCTGATTTGGAAGCTCACCGGCGGGGTGGTCCACGTCACCGACTACACCAACGCCAGCCGCACCATGCTGTACGACATCCGCAGCCTGCGGTGGGACGAGACCGTCTGCCAACGGCTGGGGGTGCCCATGTCCATGCTGCCCCAGGTGCGCTCCTCCAGCGAGGTCTACGGGACGGTGAACATCCAGGGGGTGGAGGTGCCCATTGCCGGCATCGCCGGCGACCAGCAGGCCGCCCTCTTTGGACAGACCTGCTTCGCGCCGGGGGAGGCCAAAAACACCTACGGCACCGGCTGCTTCCTGCTGATGAACACGGGGGAGACCCCCTTCGTCAGCAAAAACGGCCTGATTACCACCATCGCCGCCGGGCTGGACGGCAGGGTGACCTACGCCCTGGAGGGCAGCATCTTTGTGGGCGGGGCGGTGGTCCAGTGGCTGCGGGACGAGCTGGGGCTCATCTCCGACTCCTCCGACACCGAGTACTTCGCCGGCAAGGTGGCCGACACCGCCGGGGTGTATGTGGTGCCCGCCTTCACCGGGCTGGGCGCGCCCCACTGGGACATGAACGCCCGGGGGGCCATCCTGGGCCTGACCCGGGGGGCGGGGCGCAACCACATCATCCGGGCGGCCCTGGAGTCCATCGCCTACCAGACCGCTGACGTGCTCCGGGCCATGGAGGAGGACACCGGCATCCCCCTGCGGGAGCTGCGGGTGGACGGCGGGGCCTCCGCCAACAACTTCCTGATGCAGTTCCAGGCGGACATTGTGGACCGGCCTCTGTCCCGCCCGAAAATCCGGGAGACCACCGCCCTGGGGGCCGCCTGCCTGGCCGGTCTGGCCACCGGGGTGTGGAAGAGCCTGGAGGACATCCGGGGCAGCTGGACCCTGGACCGGCTCTATGAGCCCGCTATGGAAGCGGGACAGCGGGAACATCTGCTGTCCGGCTGGCACCAAGCGGTGGGCCGGGTGAGGAGCCGGTGAGACAGGGAAACACTGTGCGGACAGCATAGTTGCAATCATTAGCTGATTGTGGTATCATAAACGTAAACGGGTACCCGTTTATCCTTTGCATTGCAAAGGATAAGGTGTTCAAGAAGGAGGATTTTTTATGACAATGAATGAAGAAGAATTTCGTCAGTACCTGTTGGATGAGATTTATGCCGGCGCCTTTTCCGGTCTGGGAGCCATGATTCTGGA
>CANOBV010000302.1 GCA_947564255.1 uncultured bacterium
TGACCCGCCGCCTGCTGCTGGATCTGGCCCCCTTCGAACCCTTTGACGTGGAGTTTGCCCGGATACTCTCCGGCAACAGCCACGCCGGGGAGCTGCTGGGGGAGCTGCAGGAGGACACGTCCATGTTCCGCTATGACGATCTCCACCGCTGCCACTTCTGGCCCGTGTTCCGCCAATACCTGCTCTGGCAGCAGGAGCGGGAGTACAGCGCCGAGGAACAGGATCGGCTCTATGCCCGCGCCGCCCTTTATTATGAGCTGCGGGATGACTACAAAAGCGCCCTGGACTGTTACACCCGCTGCGGGGAGTTTCAGAAGGTGTCCGAGCTGCTGATTAAGAACAGCGAGCTTCATCCCGGCCTCGCCCACTATGACGAGATGGAGGACTACTACCGGGCCCTGCCCAGGGAACAGATCCTGTCCTCCCCCGCGCTGATGGCGGGTATGAGTATGCTGTGTTCCATCTGCATGGAGTACGACGCTTCGGAGGCGTGGTACGCGGAAATGAAGCGCTATGCGGGCCGGTTGAAGCGGTCTGACGTAGAGTATAAGTCCGTCCGGGGACGGCTGGCGTGGCTGGACATTGCCCTGCCCCAGCGGAGCGTGGGGAACTTCTTGGAGATGATCCCCACGCTGGGCAAGCTGCTGGCCAGCAAGGAGATCGTCATGCCGGAGTTCTCCGTCACCAGCCGTCTGCCCAGCACCATGAACGGCGGCAAGGATTTCTGCGAGTGGAGTAAAAAAGACGATGACATCTACCGCAAATACCGCGTCCCGGTGAGCCTCCTGCTGGGGCGGGACGGCGTGGCGTTCCCTGAGTGTGCCATCGCGGAGAGCAAGTTTGAAAAAGGCGAGGAAGTGTCTGGGCGTATGCTGGACCTGCTGGGCCGCTTGGAGCAGATCCAAAAGAAAGGCACCCCTGATATTGAGTTTGCCCTTATCGGCCTGCTGGCCCGGCTGCGGATCGACCAGGGGGAGGCGGACCGGGCCATGGAGCATCTGGAGGCCCTGCGAGTACGGTTTCAGCGGCCTGAGTGCCACCGCTTCCTGCCCAACCTGGACGCGCTGATGTGCCGGACCGCCATGTACCAGGGACAGGACGAGGCCGTTGACGCATGGTACCGGGAAAAGGCCCCCAAGGATCTGCTGAAGCTGCGGGTGATGCTGCGCTACCAGTACCTGACCCGCGCTATGGTGGAGATCGTCTATGGAAAGTATCAGGAAGCGCTCCTCATACTGGCCCCCCTGCGGCCCTACTTCAAAACCTGCCGCCGTGTAATGGACAGCATCAGCCTGGATCTGCTCACCGCCATCTGTTATTACCGCTCCGAGGACGAGGACTGGCGAACGCCCCTGCACAGCGCCTTGGACACCTGCCGGGACTATCGATTCATCCGGCCCGTGTCCCAATACGGCGCGGCCATCCTGCCACTGCTGGAAAAGGGCGGCTGGGCGGCTGACCCGGCCTTTCTGGAGCGTCTGACCGCCGCCGCCCGGAAGCAGGCGGCGCAGTACCCGGACTTCCTGCGCTTCCGGGGGGACCTGCTGGAACCCCTTTCCCCAGCGGAGATGAACGTGCTGCGGCTGCTGTGCCACCACAAGACCAACGCGGAGATCGGGGAGATTTTGGGCATCAAGCTCCCTACAGTGAAAACTTACGTCAGCGCCGTCCTGCGGAAACTGAACGTGAATAACCGGGGCGCGGTGAAGGACACCGCCCTGAAACTGCATCTGATCTGAACGAGGAGGACGCTTTATGGCATCGGATACCTTACAAATCGCCATCTGCGGCAATATTCCCGATATGACGGGACGGCTGGCCCGCCGGGAGGATATCAGGTACTGCCTGTTCCAGGACAGTTGGGCGCTGCGGGACCGGCTGCTGGACAGTCAGGCCGAACCCATTGACCTCGCGCTGGTGGAGTCTGCCGGAGGGGCGGGGTTGTACCCGCTCTATTTCCGAACGGTCAGAGATGACTGCCCTGTGCTTTTGGTGACGGACACCATCAGTGAGGCCGATATGGAGCCGGTGACAGAGCAGATCGACAGGCTTCTCCATGAGAAGTGTCAGCGGCGGCAGTGGGAGAGGACCAGGCGCAGAGCGGAGCGGGAAAATATCCTCGCGCTCGACCCGGAGGCCGAGATGATTGACCGGGATGGCGCCCCCGGCCTACGCTTGGGGAACATGGAGTTGTTCGCCAGGAACCCAGTAGAGGCGTGGCTTCTGCGGACGCTGTACGATGGGGAACTGCGCCTGGACGATTTGCGGGTGAGGATGAGCCGGGAAATGATGCCGGAAATAAATCGTTACTTCACGGAGTTGTGGCGCGATTGGGATGATGAAGAACCGCCTGTGGCAGAGAAAATGCGGCAGCGGTTTTCCGAGGAGGGCTTGGAGCCAGATGTTACCCTTGCCGGATTGTTCATAGCCGTATTTATTGAGGCGTTCAGCGTTTTTTTAGCGCGGGAGGATGTGGGATAACGATATGTATCAAAGTCCTTCCGGCAGGAAACAGCCGGTGCATGAAAGGGATGAACTGCCTATGGAACATCAAAACTTGAACCAGGAGCAGAAGCTCCAAGTGATCCTGTGCGGCCCTCTGCCCAAAACGGAGCGCGCCCTGCTCCAGCGCGGGGACGTGGAGATCATACGGGATGATGATAACTTCAATCTCCTGATGGGA
>CANOBV010000303.1 GCA_947564255.1 uncultured bacterium
TTCCTCTTTTATATCTTACGGCCCGTCTGGCAAGGAGCTAGACAGGCCGTTTTTCGACAGGCTGAACCGCAAGACACAAAAGTGTCTTGCGGTTGTCTTTTCTAGAAAGGCTTTTTATCAACCTCGCCCATTCTTATAAAAAAGCTATCCAAAATAAATTTTATAGTCTGAACTTGAGGTTATTCATCGGCTTCTGCGTCATACATCCGGCTTATGCCGGCGGAACCGGAACGGTCTCCCCCGCCTCCGCTGCCCGCCATTCCGGAGCGGAATTGATTATGCACCTGCCGCATTTCCGCATGGGCGGCAGCCAGAGCGTCCTCCGTACGGCGCAGCAGGTCTACACAATATTCGTTGGTTTCCCGGCATGTTTTTTTCGCCTCTTCATCAGCGTGGGTCAACACTTCCCTTGCCTTTTGCCGGGCCTGTGCCATCACTGGAGCCTCGCTTACCATTTGGTTTGCCTCAATCTCCGCCCGCTTGCGGATTTCCTCCGCTTCCCGCTTGGCCGCAGCCAAATATTCGTTCCGGGCATTGAGAATCTTCCGAGCCTCCGCTAAATCTACCGGGAGTTGTTTTTTTGCGTCCTCAATAAGGTCCAGCGCTTTATCCCGTTCGATCACACATTTCTCCCCGCTGAAAGCGGCGTTTTTCGCCTCGTCGATCATATCAAACAGCATATCCAGCAGCTCGTCCACAGCTGTCGCCATGGGCCATCACTCCTTTTCAGAATGTAAAAACCGTTTCAACTCCGCTAACCGCCGCCCGCCACTTTAGCCCGGACCCGATCAATGATCTGCCATGGCACAAAATCGGACAAATCCGCCCCGTACCGGGCCAGTTCTTTCACTACAGTGGAGCTGAGAAAGGCGTATTTGGGCCGGGTGTAGAGGAACACTGTATCCAAACGGGCGTACAGCTTGGCGTTGAGCATGGCCATCTGAATCTCCGACTCGTAATCGGACACCGCCCGCAGCCCCTTCACCAGCACCCTGGCCCGGTTCCGCCGGGCGTACTCCGCCACCAGCTCCTGGGAGCAGTCCACTTGCACATTGGGCAGGTCCGCCGTCACCGCCTGAATGAGTTCCACCCGCTCCTGAGGGGTAAATAGTCCGGAAGGCTTGGCGGAATTTACGCTGACACATACAATCAGCTCATCGAAAATGGCGGCGGCCCGCTTGATGATATCCAAGTGGCCCAACGTCACCGGGTCGAAACTGCCTGGGTATATGGCGCGTTTCATGGCTCATGCCCTCCTGCGGTATAGGGTAAATTTAATCCTGCCGTAACGGTACTCCCTCCCCTTCTCATAGGGGTCCGGAAGGTCGGAGAGCATGTGGTCTGCCGGACTTTCGCACACTATTATACCATTTTCCACCACAATGTCAATCATGGTGATTAACTCCAACGCCCGTTCCAAATTCCCAGAAGCATAAGGCGGGTCCAGAAAGATGAGGCCGTACCGTTCCCCTGCTCTGTTGAGAAAGGCGGCAAAGTCCCTGCCGTGGCAGGCGGAGCGTTCCTCAAAGCCGCAGGTCTTCACGTTGCGCTGGACCACCTTCAGCGCGGCGGGAGCACTGTCCACAAAGTCGCAGAAGGACGCCCCCCGGCTCAATGCCTCGATGCCCAGCTGGCCCGTACCCGCGAACAGGTCCAATGCCCGCCGTCCCTCAATGTCGAACTGAATGGCGCTGAACAGCCCCTCCTTCACCCGGTCGGTGGTGGGCCGGGTGTCCAGACCGGGCAGCTCCTCCAGCCGCCGCCCCTTGGCAAGTCCCGTGATGACTCTCATGGTGTCCCATCCTTTCACTCCTGGTTTTCTGCCGGGTGGAAGTGCCGGTACACCGCCTGAGCGGTGTTCTTTGGCACCACGGCGGACAACTCCTCCAGGGAGGCCCCGCCCACGGCCTTCACGCTTTTGAAGGCCTTCAACAACTGAGCCTTCCGGGTGGGGCCCACCCCCGGTATGCCGTCCAGGGCCGAGCCCTTCAGATGCCCCGCCTGCTGCTGGCGGTGGAATTCAATGGCGAAACGGTGGGTCTCCTCCTGGATGCGGCCCACCATGGCGAACAGAGCTTGATTGGCTTGGATTCCAATCTCCCGGCCATCCCCGGCCACCAGGGCCCGGGTGCGGTGGCGGTTGTCCTTCACCATGCCGTACACCGGGATGTCCACCAGGCCCAGCCGTGCCAGCGCCTCGCAAGCCACCTTTACCTGTCCCGCGCCGCCGTCCATCAGCAGCAGGTCAGGCCTGTCTGCAAACTTTTCATCCCCGTCCAGATACCGCCGAAACCGCCGCTCCACCACCTGCTCCATGGCGGCGTAGTCGTCGGCGTGGGGCATGTCCTTCAGCTTGAAATGGCGGTAATCCCGCTTCAGCGGCCTGCCGTCGATATGCACGGTCATGGACGCCACAATGTCTGAACTGCCTGTGTTGGAGATGTCGAACGCCTCGATGCGGTGGGGCAGCTCCTTCAGCCCCAAAAGGGCGCCCAAGGCCTCGGTGAGCTTAGAGCGGCGCTCCTCAGTGGTGGTGGCCCGGAGTACTTCTTCAGCGGCGTTCTCGTTGGCCAGCTTCACCAGCTCCATCTTGGCCCCCCGCTGGGGGGTGAGCACCTCCACCTTCCGGCCCACCGCCTCGGTGAGCATCCGGGCCAGCTCCACCTGCTCGTCGATGTCGC
>CANOBV010000304.1 GCA_947564255.1 uncultured bacterium
GACGGGAAGCCGTTGTATAAAAAAACATTGATTGTACAGACATCGGCCGGTCTTAATCATTTGCCATTAACTGGAATTGATATATTGGCCGACGCATCTGGATTGTATGTTTATGGCCGCTACAATGTTCCGATACAAACATATACGGGACCTCAATATGGCGCAGAAGAGTTTTTGGCTGTCTTTTCCGAGGATGGAGTATTAACCTATAGGGCTGGTAGCAGTGCTGCATCTCGCACAGCATATATTACGGCGTGTTACACCAAAACCACCGACCAAGCGACCATTGAGCTACCCGCAGCGCTGACTGTAAACCAGCCCCTGTACACCGCCGCACCCCAGTCTGCCGCCCAGGCGGAGCTGACGGTGGGGATCGAGAATGAGGAGGTGTGAGCCGTGAGCGACAACTGCAACGACTGCGCCCTGGTGCCCCGCGTGGAGGCGCTGGAGGCAGCTAACAAGCAGCACAGTGCTACCCACACGAAAATTTTTGAAAAGCTGGAAGCCTTGAGCTCTAAAACCGCTGTCCAAGACAACCAGCTTGAAAACATCGCCGAAAAACTGGACGATATCAAGGCTGACAACAAAAGTATCCTTGCAAAGGTAGGGGCACTGGAGTCCAAGCCCGCCAAGCGGTGGGAGAGCCTGGTGGACAAGGCTATCTGGGCCGTCTGCGCCGCCGTGATCGCTTTCCTGCTGGCTAAGGTGGGGCTATGAAAAAGCTGAAAACCGCATGGCGGAAGCTGCTCCGCATCCCCCATCTGTTCGCCAAGTCCATGGTGCTGTGGTGCGTGGCCTGCGGCACCGCCGCTTCCGCCTACGCCCTGCGGATTCTCTCCCGCACCGGCCACGACCCCGCCGCCCTGCTGGGGGTAATCCTGGCTTTCTTCGGCGGGGAGCTGCTGCTGATGTGTTTGAAAACTGTACTGAAAAATGGAAAGGATGATAACCATGACTGACCTGACCGTAATTGTCCCCATTCTGGGCGTGCTGGTGGCTCTGACCAACATCATTGTCCAGGTGGCGAAGAAAGCTACGTGGGACAAGCTGCCCACCAATATCGTGGCCCTGGCCGTGGCGGAGGTGCTGACCGTCGCCGCCGGTGTCGCCTACTGCCAGATTAAGGCGGTGGCCATGACCTGGTATATCATTGCGGCCCTCATCGTGGGCGGTTTTATGGTGGCCTACGCTGCTATGTTTGGCTTTGACAAGCTCAAGCAGGTGATGGATTGGGGGGGGACAAGGCATGACGATGACGTTGCCAGAAGCCATCCAGCACGCGAGGGAGGCGGCTGAACGAACCGATCTTTGCGCAGAATGCAGAGGCGAACACCGGCAGCTTGCCGATTGGCTCCAAGAACTCTACAAAATAAAGGGAGAATGTGATATGAACGACAAATACAATACCATTGAGGTGACTCTTAATAATGGCCATTCTGCCGTCTGGGAGGCAGGTAAGGGCGAGTGGGATGATTACGCCTATGACGGAACCATTTTTATTATCAAAAAAAGCGGTGCATGGGTCGGAATCTATAACATGACCCACGTTGTCAGTGTGGTTGTGAAATGAGGGGCGTGGCATGAACAAACAACCCGTCAAATACCTCCAGACCGACCCGCGCTGGAAAAAGCTGCCCTACCGTGTGAAGGGGGAGACCGCCACCATCGGCGGCTCCGGCTGCGGACCCACGGCGGCGGCTATGGCCATCGAGACGCTGACCGGCCAGACCTTTACCCCCGTGGACGCCTGCAAGTGGAGCGTCGACCACGGCTACAAGGCTCTGAACGCCGGGACCTACTACAGCTATTTCGTTCCCCAGTTCCGGGCCTTTGGCATCGAGTGCCGCCAGATGCTGGGCAGCTCCCTGCACAACAAACCGGACCACTCCATTCACGACCGGGTGAAGGAGTACATCAGGGATGGCTGCTGGGCTGTTGCCCTGATGGGGCCGGGCACCTGGACCAGCGGCGGGCACTACGTCCTGGTGTGGGACTGGAACGCCAAAATCCGCATCAACGACCCGGCCAGCACCAAAGACAAGCGGCTCAACGGCGACCCGGACACGTTCCGCCGGGAAGTGAAGCAATATTGGCTCATCGACGCCAGGGATTACAACAAGGAGGATGATTTTTTGAGCAGCTACGACAAGTTTAAGGAGTACATGGAGCGTTACCGGAAGGAGCTGGGAAGCTTCCCCGCGCCTGATTGGGCCGTTCCCCATATCGGGACCTGTATTAAAGCCGGTGTGCTGGTCAACGCCGGAACTGAGGACAATCCAAAAATCGACCGGCCCGGTGACCTGATTACCCGGCAGGAAGCCGCCGTCATGGCCTCCATGATACTGCGGGCAAAAAAGAAATTCAGGCATGGAGGCGTGTACCATGTCAAACGCAAGAGTCAGACTGCCGCCGGAGCTGGAGAAAATCCACCTGTTCCAGCTTGAGGACTGCATTATTCAGGCAAACCTTGGAGAGCAGGACCGAAGAATGTCCCGGATGTATCTGATTGACAAAACACCGCAGATTGAGATTGCGGCGGAGTTTGATTGCTCACGCACTACGGTGTGCAAGCACCTGAAAGCCGCAATCATAAAAATAGCGGAGACAAACCAGCGCCTTTACCGTATAAATTCCGTTCCGTGGCGCCCATGTTTCCCCAGATCGGAAGAGCGTCGTGT
>CANOBV010000305.1 GCA_947564255.1 uncultured bacterium
ACGGATAATAGGGAAACAGGTGAAAGGCCTGTACGATCTCGTCACTGTATGTAATGAGCGCGCCGTCTGAGTCGGAAAAGGACAGCCACTGGCGAAAGCTGGGAAGGCGGCGGCGCGTGTGGATTTACGAGTCAGGAGACCTGCCGGACTGCTGGTACAGGAGCGTATGCTCCAGGCCACGAGGCATTGGCTGTACCGTTTTTACCTTGGGAGGTTCCCGGGGTTTTTGCGGCGTAGTCATCTTCGGGTGACTGCGTTTTATTTTGTGCATTTTAGGAGGAAAAACAAATGAAAACAAGAAAAATCCTTGCGCTGGCCCTTGCTGCGGCCGCAGCCTTGACTCTGCTGTCCGCCTGCGGCGGGAAACAGAACGCCCCCGGCAGTTCCGGCCAGACCCCCGGAAGCGCATCTCAGAGTCGGCCCCAGTCCTCGGACGGCTCCGCCAGTGAGCCCCCCGCGGAGGATGACGAGGACTACACCACCGGCGATGCCTCCCTGGACGATCCCCGCAACCAGGACAGTATCGGCGAGACTGAACTGCTGGTGGTCAGCTTCGGCACCAGCTTCAACGACAACCGGCGGCTGACCATCGGAGCCATTGAGAAAGCCATGGAAAAAGCTTTCCCAGACTATTCGGTCCGCCGGGGCTTTACCGCCCAGATCGTCATCGACCACATCCAGCGCCGGGATGGGGAGGTCATCGACAACGTGACCCAGGCCCTGGACCGTGCGGTGGATAACGGGGTAAAGACCCTGATCGTCCAGCCTACCCACCTGATGGACGGCTTTGAGTACAACGATGTGGTGAACGAGGTGGCCCAGTACGCCGACGCCTTTGACAAGATTGTAATGGGCGCGCCCCTGCTCACCTCCGATGAGGACTTTCAGATTGTGGCCCAGGCCATGGTGGACGCCACCGCTCAATACGACGACGGCAAAACTGCCATCTGCTTCATGGGGCACGGTACCGAGGCGGAGTCCAACGCCGTCTATGCCAAGATGCAGACCGTACTCACTGACGGGGGACATGCCAACTACTTCGTGGGCACCGTGGAGGCCGAGCCCTCCCTGGACACCGTGCTGGAGCTGGTGAAGGCGGGCAGCTATGAGAAGGTGGTCCTCCAGCCCATGATGATCGTGGCCGGGGACCACGCCAACAACGACATGGCCGGGGACGACGAGGACACCTGGAAAACCGCTTTTGAGGGGGCGGGCTACCAGGTGGAGTGCGTCCTCAAGGGTCTGGGCGAGTATGAGGCCATCCAGCAGCTGCTGGTGGACCATGTAAAGGATGCGGTTGCCAAATGAAAAAGCTGTATTGTATCTGTGCCCTGTTTCTGCTTCTGACCGCCTGCGGACAGGAAAAAAGTCCGGCGGACGCCTCTGAATCAGAGCCGCCCGCCGCCTTGAGCCAGGGACAGGTGGCTTCCTCCAGCCAGATGGCCCCGGTGGAGGATGTGGTGGACCCGGATATGGTCCCCATCTGCGGCGATTCCCTGAGAGACGGTACTTACTCCATCGCCGTGGACTCCAGCTCCTCCATGTTCAAAATTGAGAGCTGTGAGCTGACAGTAGAAAACGGCAAAATGACTGCCGCAATGCACATGGGCGGCAAGGGTTATCTCAGTGTATTCATGGGAACCGGAGCGGAGGCGTCCAGAGGCGCCGAGATCCCCTTCCAGGAGGACGGAGTGGGAAACCACATCTTTACCGTCCCAGTGGAGGCTCTGGACAAGGGGATTCCCTGCGCAGCCTTCAGCAAAAATAAGGAGCTTTGGTACGACCGCACCCTGGTGTTCCGGGCAGATTCCCTGCCGTTGGAGGCGTTCCGGGAAGGGGTCTACCCCACCGCCTCTGACCTGGACCTGACCGATGGGGACTACACCGTGGAGGCGGAGCTGTCCGGCGGTTCGGGCAAGGCCGGCGTCCAGTCCCCCGCCGCCCTGCGGGTGGAAAACGGTACAGCCTATGTCACCGTCGTATGGAGCAGCTCCAACTACGACTATATGCGAGTGGGCGAAGAACAGTTTTTCCCTGTCCAGGCGGAGGGCAACTCTACCTTTGAGCTCCCTGTGCCCGTCTTCGACCGGAAGCTGACTGTCTACGCCGATACCACCGCCATGAGCACGCCTCACGAGATCGAATATGCCCTGCGGTTCGACTCCGGGACCATCCAGAGCGCGCCATGAGACGAAGGCTCAGATTTCTCCCGCTCCTGCTTCTGCTGCTCCTGTGTTCCTGCGCCCCAAAGGAGCGGCAGGGCGGGCCCTGGGACGAGCTGGAGCTGGACCACCGTGTAGAACTGCAATACGCGGAGCAGTTTTCTATCGACTGCTATCAGGGCGGCTGTCAGAAGATCACTATTGGGACGGATGGGACCTATTTGGTGGTCCCGGAGGGGGGCGAGGTCCCCGCTGATATTCCGGAGAGAGTTACCGTGCTCCAGCAGCCCCTGGACAGCATCTATCTGGTGGCCACTTCGGCCATGGACCTCGTTCGGGAGCTGGACAGTATAGGCGCGGTCACCCTGTCGGGCACCGACGTCAACGGCTGGTACATTGAGGAGGCCAGGCAGGCCATGGAGGAGGGGCGCATGGCCTACGCCGGCAAGTACAGCGCCCCGGACTA
>CANOBV010000306.1 GCA_947564255.1 uncultured bacterium
TCTCATATTGTGGGAAACGATCTCCTGGTATGCCCTGTCATCATAGGGAGAAGCGCCCACGCAAAACACCAAAATCTGCTTTCCTTGCAGGTGATTGATGTGTTTCTTTAAAAAGGACAGCCCCGCTATGCCTGACGCATAGATTCCCCCGCCCAAAATAATGGCGTCATACCGCTGGACATCAGAAATTTTGGCCTGCTTGATCTCCGTGCAGGGAAAACCTGTCTCCTCAGAGAGCCACTTCGCGTATTTTTTTGTGGCCCCATATTTTGACTGATAAAGTATAATCCCATTCATCCTTTATTCTCCTCAAATCCTGATTCACAACCCTAAGCCAGCAGCTCCCTCAAAACCTGGGCGCACTCATCCACCGTCAGGGCGGTGAGGGGCACGTCCACCCCCGCCTGCCGCAGCTCGTAGAGCAGCGCCACCGGCTCGGGCACCTCCAGCCCCAGGGAGCGCAGGCCGTCCACGTTCTGGAATACCAGTTCCGGCCTGTCATCGGCCACGATATGGCCGTCGTGCATGACGATCAAACGGTCCGCCTGGGCGGCCTCGTCCATGTGGTGGGTGATGAGCACCACCGTCATGTGCCGCTCCCGGTTGAGCCAGCGGATGGTGTCCAGCACCTCTTTCCGGCCCACCGGGTCCAGCATGGCGGTGGGCTCGTCCAGCACGATGCACCGGGGCCGCATGGCCAGCACGCCCGCGATGGCCACCCGCTGCTTCTGCCCGCCGGACAGCAGGTGCGGGGCGTGGCGGGCGTAGTCGCTCATCCGCACGGCGGCCAGGGCGCTGTCCACCCGCTCCCGAATCTCCGGGGAGGGCACCCCCAGGTTTTCCGGGCCGAAGGCCACGTCCTCCTCCACCACGCTGGCCACGATCTGGTTGTCCGGGTTCTGGAACACCATGCCCACCTGGCGGCGTATGTCCAGCAGAAGCTCCTCGTCGCAGGTGTCTAAGCCGTCCACGTAGACCTTGCCCCCGGAGGGGAGCAGGATGGCGTTGAAGTGCTTGGCCAGGGTGGATTTTCCGCTCCCGTTGTGGCCCAGCACTGCCACGAACTCCCCCGGCCGGATGGACAGGGTGAGGCTGTCCAGCACCGTGGGGGCGGCGCCCTCCTCGGTGGTGTAGCGGAAGGTGAGCTTTTCGGTTTTCAGAATGGGCTGGGACATAAATCATACCTCTAATTTGGAAGATGACAGGAGAAAACGTTCAAAAAAGCGGGGAAGCAGCCGCCGCAGGGCCAGCGCCAGCAGCCAGCCGCCAAACACACCCAGGGTATTGAGCATCAAATCGTCAATGTCAAAGGTGCGGCCGATGAAAAGCTGGCAGGTCTCGATGGACAGAGTGATACAGCCCCCGGTGAACAGCGCCCGCCTCCAGCGGAAGCCCCGCCAAAGCAGGGCGGGAAACAGGCCGAAGGGCATAAACAAAATCACGTTCGCCGCCAAAATGTAGGTGGACTGGGAAAAAGTATCAAACAAAATCAGGTTGATATTTCCCGGACTGAAAAAGGGGAGTCCATCCGGGTTCCAAGGCATCCCCAGCGGCAGACCGGCCAGGGAGCGGACCACCCACCTGGGGGTCAGCCCCAAAAGCGCGGCCCCGCCGCAGTACATCCAAAAGAGGGCCAGCAGTATCTCCCGGCGAAGCGGACTGCCCAGTCCCCTCTGTTTCAACCAGCGCAGACGCAGAGAGCGCAAGGCGAAAAACAGCGTCAGCGCCGGGACCGCGCCGCAGAGCATGGCGAACAGATAGCGGAGGGTGAGTTCCATATCAGCGGCGGGTCCAACGGCCGGCGGCCCCGCAAGGCAGGGCCAGCCCCGTGGCGGTGACAGGCAAACCCAGCTCGTCGGAGACGGTGCGCCCGCCGAATTTTCCGCCCACCACAGTCTGCAAAATGTAGGTGAGCACCGACGGGGCCAGCCCCGTGGTGTAGGAGTTCAAAATGACGAACAGCGGGTCGCCGGACAGCACTCCGGACACCAGCTCCACAAAGGGGTACAGGTTTTCCTCCAGCTTCCACACCTCGCCGGAGGGCCCCCGGCCGTAGGAGGGCGGGTCCATGATAATCGCGTCGTACTTCCGGCCCCGGCGGATCTCCCGCTCCACAAACTTGGCGCAGTCGTCCACAATCCAGCGGATGGGCCGGTCCTCCAGGCCGGAGGCCTTGGCGTTCTCCTTTGCCCACTGGACCATACCCTTGGCCGCGTCCACGTGGCAGACGGACGCCCCCGCCGCCGCGCAGGCCACGGTGGCCCCGCCGGTGTAGGCGAACAGGTTGAGCACGCTGACGGGCCGCCCCGCGTTTTGGATCATCTCCCGGGCAAAGTCCCAGTTGGCGGCCTGCTCGGGGAACACCCCGGTGTGTTTGAAATTCATCAGCCCCACGTTGAAAATCAGGTCCTTATAATGAACCTGCCACCGTTGGTCCACGTTTTTGTCCGCCCACTGGCCCCCGCCGGTGCTGGACCGGGCGTACCGGGCGTCGGGGCGCTTCCAGCCCCTGTGGGACCGAGGAGTGTTCCAGATGGCCTGGGGGTCGGGCCGCACCAGCAGCTTGTCCCCCCAGCGCT
>CANOBV010000307.1 GCA_947564255.1 uncultured bacterium
TGTGTAGTCCATGTCGTTCAATGGGCGCACCCCCTTTTATCATTACGGTTATTTTATCCCAGATGGGGCCAATTGTAAAGAGGCAAAATAATAATTTTCCTGAAAGAAAGCCAGCCGCCCGGCCTGGAGGGCCAAGCGGCTGGATATTTTTTCCTGTTTGCTTCAGCCAATCCGCTTTGCGCCGACGATGTACTGCGCATAGTGGCCATAGATGCTGTCGTACTGCACCCGGTAGGAGTTGGTGGAGGCGTGGATGAACTGGCCGTTGCCCACGTACATCCCCACGTGGGTGGTGGGCAGGGTGCCGCCGGAGCGGTCGTTGCGGCGGTTAAAGAAGAAGATCAGGTCCCCGGGCTGCATGGCGTCCGTGGAGACGAAGTAGCCGCTGTTATAGTACTGGCTGGAGGAGCCCCGGGCAATGGGATGGCCCAGCTGCTTGTATATGTAGTACATCAGGCCGGAGCAGTCAAAGGAGTTGGGGCCCGCCCCGCCGGAGACGTACCGCTTGCCCAGCAGGCTCTTGGCCATGGCCGCGGCGGAGGCGCCCAGCTCGCTGGAGCCCTCATAGTCCGCGCTCACCAGGGTGACGTACTCGGCGGAAATATAGCCCGACTCGATCTGATACCAGCCGTTTCCGGGGTCGGACACGATGTCCACCACAGCGCCGGCCTTCAGGGTGTCCACCTTGTCATAGGTCGTGGCGGGACCGGAGCGGACGTTGAGTACGCTGGTGGTGATAAGGCCCCGCTGCTGCTCGGGCTCGGTGCCCTCGGCGGCGGGAATCACCGTGCCGTCGTCCAGCGTGACGGTGAGCCACTCACCGGACATATAGCCCGCCAGCTCCCCGTAGGTGACCTTGTACCAGCCGTTGCCGACGTCCTCCTCCACGGTGACCGCGCTGCCCTTGGGGGCCTGGGTGACGGTGGCGGAGCTGGTGCTGGCCTCGCTGCGCAGCCGGAGGGAATCGGCGGTGACGGTGGCGGTGCCGATGGAAGCATACGCCATACCGGTACACATGACCAGTGCCAGACCGGCGGCGGTCAGGCCCCTCACCGCCTTAAACTTGAAATTCATAGGAAGCTACCTCCATTTGTTATCTCTTGTAAAAAAGGTCCTTACTTGCCGGCCAGCGCCCGCATCAGCCAGATGGAACCCATGTCAATGGCGGAAAACAGGTCGGGCAGGTCGCTCTTCTTCACCACCCGGTCCCGGCTTTTCAGGTCGGGGTCGGTGAACTGGAGCTCCAGATGGGCCTTGTTGGCCAGCTCCAGGCCGCCGTCCTTCTCTGTGCCCATCACCTGGATCATGACGATGTATTTGTCGGCCATGGAGCCGTAGTAGATCAGGTTGTCCTTGCGGCGGAGCGGGTGCCCCTTGTAGGTCAGCGTGCCGGATTTTTCAGCCATGGGTGCCTCCTCAAAAAATTGTAACTGTTTGTAACTGAATTGTAACTATTGCCATTGTACCCCGGAAAGCGCCCGTTGTCAACAGGATATTGAATAAAATTTTCTGGAAAAACAAAAACCTGCCTCGCTCGCCGGAAACCGGCAGAACTGGCAGGTTTGTCATTTTTAATAGGTAAGAGGTTGAGGACTATCCACGCAGGACGGCCCATGCCAGCAGCGCGGCGTGGGCGCACAGGCACAGCGGGACAAACCAGGGAAAGGGGGGCTTACGGGTCTTGTGGCGGAAGGCCGCCATGCCCAGGGCCGCCCCGGCGGAGCCGCCCAGAAAGGCGCACCCCAGCAGCGCCGCCTCAGGGATGCGGCGGCGGTGTTTTTTTGCCATCAGCTTGTCCCAGCCGAACAGGACGAAGGCCAGGGCGCTGGTGACGCCCAGCCAGATGAGCAGAAGATAGGCGGACTCTTTCATGGACGGCTCCTTCTTACTATAAGTTAATGTATCGTGTGCGCTCACCGCCGCCAGAGCTCTATGAGGGGCAGCAGGAGCAGAATGACATTTCCAAGCAGCAGGGCAATAAAAAACGGCGTCGGGTGGCGTCTGCTGAAAAGCGAGCGCTTTTTGCCCTCGGGCAGCCTGTGATGGAAATAGGCGGCAGCCCCCGCGCACACCGTCACAGGCAGCATGGCGAAGGGCAGCACTGCGGAAAAGCCGGGGATTTTGACATTGGCAAACACCACCGCCAGCGAAAGCAAAAGGGCGGTATTTTGAAAAAGCTCGTATGTCTCGTACCGTTTCAAGCGTCTCTCCCCTGCCTCAACGCGAAGTATTGATGCAAAAATCGCCCCGGCGCCAAAATTTCTCTTGACGCGGGACGGCGGATGTGGTACTATAAATTGCTTATATGCACAACTGGCGGGAAAATACCTTCCCCACCTGATACGCTCAGTATAGCAGATGTGCACAAAAAAGGCAAGAGGGAATTTTCAAATCATGACAACTGCCCCGGGCGTATTGTGATTTCCCGCGCCTGGAAATCTTGACGAAGTGGAGCGTGATTGGCAAATGGCGAGAGCGGTCAAAGACGTCTGGTACGGCAAGACCCACCGCAAGAGCTTCGCCCGCA